>NZ_JBYISA010000019.1:0-158618 GCF_057708345.1 Streptomyces sp. bgisy130 | reverse complement strand
AGCCCAGCAGCGCACCCTGCGCACCATCGGCCACCGCGTCAACCAGGCCATCGCCCCCACCGACACCGGCCGCCCGGACTGACGATGCGCTTCATCCCCCGATCCGGCCCGCCCCGCAGAAGGCTCACTGTGTCCCCGATACTCCATCCCACCGTGCCCGCCGGCGCCTACGACGACTTCCTGCCCGACGCCCTGCGCCGAGCCCGCACCCAGCGCGACTGGACCCCCGCCGACGGTCCCCTGCCCGCCCTCTACGTCAGCCACGGCGCCCCGCCACTGCTCGACGACGGCCCCTGGATGCGCCAGCTCCTCAACTGGGCCCAGAGCCTGCCCAACCCCAGGGCCGTCCTGATCGTCTCCGCCCACTGGGAGCACGCGCCGCTGTCCCTGTCAGCAGCCGCCGCGCACACCCCGCTGGTCTACGACTTCGCCGGCTTCCACCCCCGATACCGTCAGGTGCGCTACGACACCCCCGACGCGAGCGCGCTGGCCCGACGGGTGGCGGCGATGATGCCGCACGACGAGCCCGTCCACCAGCACCCGAGCCGCGGCCTGGACCACGGCGCCTGGCTCCCGCTGATGGCCATGTTCCCGCTCGCGGACATCCCCGTACTCCAGCTGTCCATGCCCACCCACGACCCCGCCCGACTGCTGGAACTCGGCGCCCGGCTGGCTCCCCTGCGCGAGGAAGGAACCCTCGTCATCGGCTCCGGGTTCATGACCCACGGCCTCCACGCCATCACCCCCGACATGCTCCACAAGGGCACCGTCCCCGCCTGGTCCTCCGACTTCGACACCTGGGCCGCCGACGCCCTGGCCCGCGGCGACGTCGAGGAACTCGCCGCCTGGCGCGACCGCGCACCCGGCATGCCCCACGCCCACCCCACCCCCGACCACTACACCCCGCTGTTCATCACCCTCGGCGCCGGCGGCGACCCCGAACGGCCTGTGAGAACCGCCATCGACGGCTACGTCCTCGGCTTTGCCAAACGCTCCTTCCAGACCACCTGACACTCCCCCAGGCACAGAGCGCGAGCGGAAGATCGCGCAATTCCGGGATGCGATGCACCAAAACGCATGGAGTGAAGGGCCGGGGCGCCTCCCAGGGTCGATTGGCGCGCCGGCGATATGAAGCGACCTGCCGATCCGGACATCGCACAGCACCCCTACATGTTCATGGATACCGGTGAGACCCGCCCCCGCCTCCGGCGCACCCCCGCGCGTGCTCCGGTAACCAGAAGAGAACGGCCGCCGGCAGAGCGAACCACTCCTGACGCAGCGGGCGCCGACGGCTCAGGCGCCGCCGACGAGGAGGCCGCTGCGCTTGAGTCGGCTGAGGTAGGCGTCCAGCATTGTGCTGTCCACCGGCGGGCACGAGGTGTGCCAGGACGGCCAGAGCTGGTCGGTGCGTGTGCGCCGCACCTCGGGGAAAACGGTGTCGAAGTACATCTCCTTGACGCTGAAGTCGGCCTGGTTGGCCGGAGTGAGGAAGAGCGGCGCGAACGGCGCGATGGGCGAGGTGGGGTGGGCGCGCACGTGATCGACGAGCGTGTCGGTCCACTGCTGGTAGCTCACCTCGTCGATGCGGTGTCCGGCGGCGCGCATCCGGTCGACCATGTCGGCGAGCCACCCCGGCCGGGGGTTGGTCAGATGGACGACCCCGCCGAGGTACGGGAGCTGGGTGGCGATGCCGACGATCGCGTCGGTGACCGCGTCCACGGGTACCAGGTCGAGCGGGAGCGGCACCGCGGGGGCCATGCCCATCCGCACGATGGCGTCGAAGACGGCGCAGATGGCGCTGGTGGTGTTCCAGGCGCCGGTCCGGCTGTGGCCGGTGATCTCGTACGGGCGGTGGATGGTGACCGGCAGCCCGGTGCCTGCGGCATGGCCGAGCATCCGCTCAGCCACCCACTTGGTCTCGGGGTACCCCATGCTGAGCAGTTCGGGGTGGCTGAGCGGGGTGGTCTCGTCGACGTGGCGTACGCCGCCGACGCCGCTGCCGGCGAGCACGGCGGTCGTGGACACATAGTGGAACGGGATACGGCGCGGCCCTGCCAGCCGGACGAGGGTTCGTACGGCCTCCACGTTCGCCTGCCGCAACTGGCGGTAGGGGTAGAGGAAGTTGACGTGTGCCGCGTTGTGCACAACGAGGTCGAGGGTGTCGGCGAGCCGGCCGAAGTCGGCGGGGGTCAGACCCAGTTCGGGGTGGGCCAGATCTGCGGGCAGGGCCTGGACGCGGTCGGGGTCGGTGAGCTGGATGCCGTAGCGCTGCATCGCCTCGTCGACGCGGCGCATCGCCCCGGGCCGGTCAGCGGCGCGTACGGGGCAGTGGATGGTGGCGTCGGTGTCCCGCAGCAGGCGTTCGAGGAGGAACGCCCCGACGAAGCCGGTGGCCCCGGTGAGCAGGATGTGGCGGGCCCGCGTGGGCTGGGGCGAGGGGGCCGGGGCGACGGGAGGGAGCGGCTCCAAGCGGGCGTCGGCCTCGAAGTCCGGCTGCGGCGGGAACTCCGGTTCCGTGCCGTCGTGCTGGACGGCCGGTGCATTCCGGGTCGCGGAGCGGAAGGCGGCGAGGGTGGGGGTGGCCAGCAGGCTCTGGAGCAGCGGCGCGAAGCGGTCCGGCGCAAGCGCGAGGGCGGCGATGGTGCGGGTGACCGTGTGGGCCGCCAGCAGGGAGTTGCCTCCCTCGGCGAAGAAGCCGGTGTTGTCGGACACCTGTCTGCCGAGCACCTCGGCCCAGATGTCGGCGACGGCATCGCCGCTGTGGTGGACGGCGGCCCGCTCGGCCCCGCGCCGGTTTGCGGTGGAGGCGGCGGCGTTCCGCAGGGCCGCGTGGTCCGTCTTTCCGTTGACGGTGAGGGGGAGGCGTCCCAGGACGGTAATGGGGGCGGGGAGAGCGTGAGCCGGCAGGTGGCCCGAGAGGTAGTGGTGGAGTGTGGCCTGGTCCGGGGAGGCGGCGGAGTTCGCCGGGGTGACGAAGGCGCAGAGCCCCTTGCCGATTCCGTCGTTGCCCTGGACGAGCACCGCGGCTTCGGCGACGTCGGGGTGCCCGCGCAGCAGGGCTTCCACCGTGTCCAGTTCTATCCGGAAGCCGCGGACCTTCACCTGGCGATCGGTCCGGCCCCGGAATTCCAGCGTGCCGTCCGCACGCCGGAGCCCCAGATCGCCGCTGCGGTAGAGGCGGAGCGTATCCCCCGAGGGGGTGTGGTGGGTGACGAAGGCTCGGGCGGTCTCGTCCGGACGGTCGAGGTATTCCAGGGCGAGGCCCTCCCCGCCGATGTAAATCTCCGCCTCCTCCTCGACGCCGGCCGGGGTGCCGTCGGCGCGCAGCAGGTGGCAGCTGCTGCCGGCCACCGGCCGCCCTATCGGGATCGAGGAAGCGCTGGGCGGTACCCGGTCGACGTCGTACGCCGTGACCATGATGCCGCCCTCGGTGGGGCCGTACCCGTTGATGAGGTGGCGGGGGCGCCCGGCCGCGCACACGCTCGCGGTCAGGTCCGGGTCCATGGCCTCGCCCCCCATCAACACCATGTCCAGGGAGCCGAAGATCGCGGGGTGGGTGCGTACGGCGTGGTGGAACAGGCTGGTGGTCAGGAAGGCATGGGTGATGCGTTCCGCGCGGATCAGTGACCGCAGCCGCCCGGTGTCCAGCAGCACGTCCCGTTCGGCCACGACGAGGCAGCCCCCGTTGATCAGGGAGGTCCAGGTCTCGAAGAGCGAGCCGTCGAAGGAGAGGCCGAACGTCTGGAGGACGCGGGTGCCCGGACCAGGGCACCAGGGGTTGTCCCCGGCGGCGAGCCGGGCCACGGCGCGATGGGGGAAGACCACGGGCTTGGGGCGTCCGGTGGTGCCGGAGGTGAAGAGGATGTACGCGCAGTCGTTGGGCCGGCGGTCCGCGGCTGTCGGGATGTCACGGCCGGGTCCGGGGTCGGTCGTCATCAGGTCGTCGAAGGCGACCCATGCGATCGGTCCGTGGTCCGCGGGCACCGCCACGGTGTGTCCGGGAAGGGTCACGACCAGCCGTGCACGGGCGTCCGTGAGCATTTCGGCGGTGCGGGCCGAGGGGTGGTGGACGTCCACCGGGACGCAGACCGCGCCCGCCTTCAGAACGCCGACCATGGTGGCCGTAGCCTCCCACGAGCGGGCGCCCAGGACGGCGACGGCATCCCCGCTGCGTATGCCATGGGCGCGCAGTGCCCTTGCTATGGACTGCGACCAGTCATCGAGTTCCCGGTACGAGAAGACCCGGTCGCCGTCCTGCACGGCCGGGCTGTGGGGCGCACACGCGGTCCGGTGGGCGAGCAGGCCGGGGAGTGCGGCACCTGGTGGGGCGGGGGCCGGGGCGGGGTTCCCGGTATCGGCGACGGGCGTGTTGGTGTTCATCAGGGCTCCACACGGGGGGGGAAGGGCTCACGCGGACGGGGAGGCAGAACGCCGAGGAGCGGCCGTTGTCCTCGGGTGCTGTGAGGGCGGGTGAGTTCCGAGCGGCCGTGCGGTGATACCTCACCGAAGGCCGGAGGCCGCGGCCCGGCCGTTGTCCGAGCCGCGCACAGGAGTCAATTCGCTGACGGGCTACACACTCGGCGCAGGGGCGGCGTACCGGGCCGTTGGCGCACAGCGCCGCATCCGCAGGGTCTGACCTGCCAGGTGCGCTGAGCGACAACACCGACGGGGGCTCGCTGAGCTGATCCCAGCAGCAGTGCCCCCATCGGCATCACATTAAGACAGGACCCTGGCCAGGTAGGGCCGCAATATGGATCACAAGGATCACATTCACACGAGCCATTTGCTCTTCTCCCCAAGGGCCGGCGGCCCGTTCGGCGTGACGGCACGCGGATGCCCCGACGACGGGCCCCGTTGGCCATCCGGAAGCCGGATGGCTGACAACAGGCCGCTGCCGGGGCATCACCGGGCGACGAAGGTGCCGGATGGTGGCTGTCACCGGGTCGGCGTGAACTGCACGGGCAGCGCGACGAGATGGCGGTACATCAGCGACGACGACCACTTCAGTTCGGTCTCGGGAACGGCCAGCCGGAGGTCGGGGAGGCGGGCGAGCAGGGTGTCGACGGCCGTGTCGGCGATCGCGCGGCCGATGTGCCGACCCGGGCACTCGTGCGGACCGCTGCTGAACGCCAGATGGGAGCGGTTACCGTGCACCGGCGCCGTCAGATCGGGACGGATCGCGGGGTCCACGTTCGCTGCCCGCAGACCGAGCAGCAGCATGTCCCCCTTGGCGATGGCCTGTTCGCCCAGCTGTGTGTCACTGGTCGCCCAGCGCCCGAGCAGCGTCATCATCGGCGGCTCGTCCCACATGACCTGCTCCAGTGCGTCAGGCAACGTCATGTGTCCGCCGGCGAGATGCGCACGGAACCGGGGGTCGGTGAGAACCGTCCGCAGGGTGTTCGCGATCAGGTTGACCGTGGTCTCGTTCGCCGCGGTGAGGATGAGCCGCAGATGTTCGCGGATCTCGTCGTCGCTGAGGCCCGCGGGGTGCTCGATCAGCTTGGACGGGAAGTCGTGGCCGGGGTGGGCACGCTTCCGGTCGACCAGCTGCTGGAGGGTCCGGGTGAGGTACTGGTTGCTGGCCACCGCGGTCTGCGTACCGTTGAGCACGTCCTCGACGGCCGCCGTCAGGCTCGGCCCGTTCTCCTCCGGCATACCGAACAGCTGGGTCATGACACGCAGCGGAAGCCGGGCGGCGAACTGACCCACCAGGTCGGCCTGTCCCGATCCGGCGAACTCGTCGACCAGTTGGTGGGTGAAGCGGGTGATGTGGCGGCGGATGCCACGTGACGCGAAGCGGTCCAGGCTGTCGGTGACCGCGCCGCGGAGGCGTTGGTGCTCCTCCCCGTCGACGAAAACGCACAGCGGCTGCCAGGTCGTGATCGGCGCCAGCGGGTGGTCGGCCGGGACATGCCCCTGGGTCATGGCCCGCCAGTGACGGGAGTCGCGGGAGAAGACGCTCGGGGTGCGCAGGATCTCCAGGTTCTCGCGGTGCCCGAGGACCAGCCAGGCCGGCAGGTCGCCCTGGACGAGTACCGGAGCCACCGGGCCGTACTCGGCGCGCAGCTTCTCGTACACGCCCACGAGGTCGGCCTGGACCGCGGGGTCGTGCAGGCGGTACAGGCCCTCGGGGGCACGGACGTGTGCCGGGCAGCCTGGCGGCGGAGCCAGGTGGTAATCGGCGGAACGCTCGGGGGTGTTGGCGGTCACAGAGTCTCCGAGGTCTGGGCGGAGGAGCGCAGGTAGCGCATCAGCGTGATCAGGACGTCCCGGCTCGACTCCCGCCGGCGGGCGTCGCACACCACGATCGGCACCTGCTCCGGCAGGTCCAGTGCGCCGCGCAAATCCTCGGCGGGGTAGGAGGTCGCGTCGGGGAAGGCGTTGACCGCGATCACAAACGGTACTTCGGCCTCTTCCAGGCGGCCGATCACGTCGAAGCTGACTTCGAGCCGCCGGGTGTCGACCAGGACGACGGCGCCGAGCGCTCCTTCGAAGAGACCGTTCCACAGGAACCAGAACCGCTGCTGGCCGGGCGTGCCGAACAGGTAGAGCACCAGCTCCTCGTTCAGGCTGATCCGGCCGAAGTCCATGGCAACGGTGGTCGCCGTCTTGCGCTCGACGCCGGAGACATCGTCGACGCCGGCGCCGGCCTCCGTCATGGTCTCCTCGGTCGTCAGCGGGCGGATCTCGCTCACCGAGCGGACGAGGGTGGTCTTGCCAACGCCGAATCCACCGACGATGACGATCTTGACGGCGGTGGAGGCCGTCGACGGCAGCTGGTCCTCGCGTCGAGGCTCCATGACGTGGTCAGAGCTTCTGGAGACCATCGATAACCGCCTCAATCAGTGCTATGTCGGGGAGTTTGGCAGCCGGTGCACGGGCCTCCACCCGCCCATCGGTCAAGAGATCGTTGAGGAGCACGCCGACCACGCTCACCGGTAAAGCCAGATGCGCGGAGATCTCGGCGACGGAGAGCGGCGACCGGCAGATCCGGAGGATGGCGGCGATCTCGGGCTGCATGCCCAGCTGCGATTCCTCCCGCGTGACGATCAACGTAACAAGGTCGAGTGCAGCCTGATCGCCGCTCTGCGAGCGGCCCCCCGTGATCACATACAACCGCTCGGGCCCGGCCGTGTCCCAGTCCTGGCCGGATGTGGTCACCGCATCTGTCCGTCGACCCGCGGCGGGCTGGTGAGGTGTGCGCCGATCCGGGCCACGAGGTCACGCATGCACTGTCCGACGAGCCCCGCGTCCACGCCTTCGTCGGCGAGCACGGCGAGATGCGCACCGGCGCCGGCAGCCATCAGGTACATGAACCCGCCGCTGACCTCGATAACGACCATCCGCATCCGGCCGTCGCTGTGCGGGAACTCGGAGGCAACCGCACCGGACAGGCTCTGGAGTCCGGAACCGATGGCGGCCAGGCGGTCGGCGGTGTCCTCGCTCGTGTCGTACCGGGCCATGCACAGGCCGTCCGACGACAGCACCACGATGTGACGGGTCTGGGGGACGCTCTCCGCGAGGTCCTTGAGCATCCAGTCCATGTCCGCATGCCGTTGCATCGGCTACTCACCCTTGTCCGAAGTGTCGTTGCTGTTCCGAGCCGGCGCCGGCTTTGGCCGTTCGCCGGAGAGACCACTGTGCAGCTCTGCCATCCAGACGCCGGGCGCCGGTTCTTCGTGCGCGGTCGCCGCCGGACCCGGCAGGGAGGCTGCCGTCTTACGGGCCGGGTTGGGCGAGCGCCGGCGCCGCTGCGGCAGTCCGCTGGCCGTCACCTTGGTCCCGGCGGGCTCCTCCGCGGCGCGGCCTGGTTCCACCGCGTGGTGTGCGCCGGTGTCCTCCATCGCGGCCCGTGGCGCGGAGTGCTCGACCGGTGCGTCGTCGGGAACACCTGCGGCAGGCGGATCGGAGCGGCGCGCCACCGGACGCGGGCCCGAGGCCGCGCCGATGCCGTGTGCCCTGCCCTGTGCGGGCGCGGTGGTAATCGATGCCTTCGGCACGCTCAGTACGGCGCGCACTCCCCCATAGGCCGAGGGCGGCAGCGACACCTGGAAGTCGTAGGCCCGCGCGAGGCGGCCGACCACCGCGAGTCCCAGACGCGGCGACTCACCGAGGTCATTGAGGTCGATACCGGCCTGGGCCTCGGTCAGCATCCGTTCGGCCCGCCCGCGTGCCTCCTCGCTGAGGCCGATACCGCCGTCCTCGATCTCGATGGCGATGCCCATGTGCACCTCCACCGCGGTCAGATGGACGCGGGTCTTGGGCGGCGAGTAGCGCGTGGCGTTGTCCAGCAGCTCGGCCAGCGCGTGGATGAGCGGTTCGACGGCCGGCCCGACGATGGCGACATCCGCGACGGAGTGCAATTCCACACGCTGGTAGTCCAGAATCCGGGACATCGCACCGCGCAGCACGCTGTAGAGCGGCACCGGCTTGCTCCATTGACGTCCCGGCCGGGCACCACTGAGGACGGCGATGCTGTCCGCCAGCCGCCCGATGAGTGCCGTGCCGTGGTCGAGCCGCAGCAGGTCGGCGAAGAACTCCGGCTCCTGGCCGTGCCGGTCCTCCATCGCGCGCAGGTCCGTTGCCTGCTGGTGCACGATGGCCTGGACCCGGCGGGCGACGTTGACCACACCGCGCTGCGCGGAGTCGCGCATGGTCTCCTCGGCCTGCACCGCCTCGACCACCGAGCGCAACAGGGCCTCGTGCGCCGCCCGGAACTGCGGGCTGAGCCCGTTGTCCGCAACGGTGAGGGACGCCAGAACGTCCTCGGCGAACTCACCCTCCTGAAGCCTGCTGACGGCCACCGGGAGCTGCTGCTCGGCGAGACGGATCGTCGCCGCTTCCTGCTGACGCAAGTGCTGGAGGAGCTGCGTCTCCCGTTCGGCGGCCTCGGCGCGCACAGCGGACAGCTCCTGGCCACGCCGCGCCGCCACCGCCGACACCAGGGCGATGCCCCCTGTGGCGATCATGCCGCACCAGAGCACCGCGTCCGTGACCGCGGGCGGCACGAGCGCTGCGGCAACTGCGGTCGCCACGGCTGTGGGTGCCGACCAGGCTGCAACGAATCCGGAATGCGAGCCTGCGGGCGACGACGCAGTACGAACCATCAGCATCCTCAATCGTGGGGGACCTACAGTCACCTGGACCACGGCGCGGCAGGGGCAACCAACGTCCCGCTCACCCCGCCCGTCCGAGACGACAACAAAGCGATGGCCCGAGGGCACCGGAACTGCTCAATCCGTGCACTCGACCGATAATACTGTAACCGGAATTGACCGCTTCGCATACGCATGGTGGCACAGATGCGACCACATCTGACCAAGACGACTTCACACAGCCCAGCCGCACGTGACGCTCCGTCAAACTCTCTGGGCTCACCGCCACTTCGACAGCGGGACCGATCGACGCCCCGGTACGCATTTCTCCACCTGCACAAACATACGAGGAACGCGCCACAGTCACGCTCCCCACCGCACGCCACGACGCCGCCACGACGGATGCTCTCTGTAACGCCGTCATATCCGTGCACAACGCGGGATGTCCATGACATTGATACACGCCTTTAACACCGGCCACCCGCCCGGATCACTCAACCCGCCACTCCGCGGCTGCATTCCATCAACTGATGGTTAAATCCCAGCGACGACGAGGATGACGACACGCCAACGAAGGGCGGCGGCAAGCGCGGGGTGCGGTCGCGGCCCTGCTCCAGCACGCCCACATGCGCCTGACCGAAGGCGGCTGGTGCGCCGGAGCCATGACCGACTGGCTGCGGTTCGGCTCTGGCTCCGCTCATGACGCGCCCTCGCCGCTCCCCTCGCGGAGGCTGTGGAACCCGGTGTACTGGTCGTACATCAAGTCGTAGAAGGAGTCGAAGCGTTCCGGTCCCATCCCTGACCACGAGGCGAGCCAGTAGCCGGCCCATTCGCCACGCTCGTCGACGTCCTGGGGATCGAGGAGCATGACGGCGGCGTCACCGTCGAGAGAGAGGCGCAGGGAACGGGCGAGGATCTCACCCTCGGGCTCTATGTCCTCGTCGGCGAACTCGGTGTCACTGTATGCCTCGATCCAGCCGGAATCATCGGAATCGGCCAGCCAGGCGAGCTCAGAGCTGCCCGCGAGCCGGTAGATGAGAGTGCGGCTTCAACCGAGCCGGACAACACATGTAGGGCGCCGGCCCTGGGCGGTCAGCTCAACCGACTCGACTGCTGCGTCAACCGCCGGCCCGTGGAGGGCACCGCCCGTTCTGGCGAGAGACGCCCCGGATGCCGCGCCTCATCCCTTTCACCATCCTGCTTCCACCTATGTAATGAAAAACATGTGTAAATCCTTGTCACGTCTCTGTGTCAGCACTACTTTCTGGCCACTCGCAGCCGATGCCGCGGCGCCTTTGACGGGTGTGGTGGGCCGCCTGCGTTCGGCCCTGCACGGTCATGTGAAAGGTGGAGGCGGGCATGGGTGTGGGTGCAGAGGGTGAGCTGAGGCGCTGGCGGTTCCTTCAGGGCCTGGGCGCTTCGGCGCTGGCGGTCGGTGGCGGGGCGACGCTGAGCGCGTGCGGTGGTTCGGGGGGCTCCGCCACTGATGACCATCTGCCGGCCGGTCGAAAGGCCGGCCACCGAAGTCGCCCGACTCCTCATCAGCCGGCTCTCCGGCCGCGAGGTCCCCGCCGGTGAATTCCTCTTCCAACCCCAGGTCGTCGTACGTGGCACGACCGGCCCCCACCCATGTCCGGTAGCCGCCCGCTGAGACTACTGCCGGGCAGACCCAACCATCACACAACGTCATTGGAGGACCCCATGCGTAAACACAGACCGCCCTGTAGAACCCGCGCCCACCTGGGACTGCTCTCCCTGCTCGCAGGAACGCTGATCCTCATACCCGTCACCACGGCACACGCGGACGGCCCGCTGGTGTTCGCCAACCCCAGCTTCGAATCCGGCGCCACTGACGACTGGACCTTCACCACGGACCAGGCGGGAGTAAACGAGAACCCCCACTCCGGCTCCAAGAGCGGCTATCTCAACCAGGGCTCGGGCTACAGCATGAGCCAGACGGTGACCGCACCTCAAAGCGGTACGTACGACTTCAGTGGCTGGTTCGCCGCCTCCGGCGACGGCGGCAGTCTCGTGATCAAAGTGAATGGCACTGCCGTGGGGTCAGCGGCGAGCATTCCCTCCCAACAGCTCTACAACAAGCAGACGGTCAGCCGGATTTCCGTGGACCAGGGTGACGAGGTCACCTTCGAGGTCGACTCGTCGCCCAACGGATGGGTCAACGTCGACGATGTCGAGGTCTCTCCCACCGCCCCCAACGACCCCCAGATCGGCGACAGCGACTGTACCGGCAACGACTGCGCCACTCTCCGGGCGATGTTCAGCTGGGCCAAGGCCAAGGCCAACTCGTGGGTCCGTATGCCTGATTCCACCGGGCCGATCAACGCCGACGAGAACACCACCGGAGGCAGCTCGACCGGCACCTACAGCACCACCTACTGGGCCGGATACCCCTACCGCTCCGACTTCTACCTCCGCGACACCGCCCACCAGGTCGTCGGCGCGCACCTGCTCGGCCTTGACGCCGAGAACGAGACCATGCTCAAGGCGTTCGCCGCATCGGCGAACGACTCCAACACCTCCGGCACCAACGACCCCTACTGGTCCATCAACTTCGACGCGAAGACGCCCGGCTCCATCGACTACTCAAGCTCGACCAGCTTCGTCCGCGAACTCCCGGCCCCCTTCGAGCTCGTTCAGAAGATCAACGACGCTTACACCTGGACCGGAGACAGCGACTACGTGAGCGACTCCACGCTGTCCACCTACGTGTCCAACACCGTCGGCTCCTCAAGCGACACCACCAGCCCCTTCATCAAGCACCACACTCCCTCCGCCCCCGTGGTCGACAACGGTGACGTCCCCATCCCCGAAGCAACCAGCAACTCGATCTTTGACGGCACCGCCACCTACAACGAAGGGTCCGGTGCGGCCCTCGCGCAAGCGGGCGACGCCGTCGGATCGCAGTACCAGGCGTACCTGGCCGCCGCGAATCTCGCCAAGGCCAACAACGACAGCACCAACGCCGACCACTACAGCCAGGCCGCGACCGACCTGCGCGACCGCTTCAACAGCACCTGGAGCGGGGACTCCAGCGACGACACCGCCAGCAACGTTGTCCGGGCCTATGACACCAGCGGAAACCAGGTGACCGGCTGGGGCAACGAGAACTCCTGGTTCATGCCGCTCAAGAACCTCATGAACCCGGGGACGCGCGCGAACAACTACCTCAGCTACATCGACACCCAGGCCACGGACTCCGGCCCCGCCAACCTGGAGGCGTACACCTACCTGCCCGACGTCTACTTCCAGCACCCCAACGTCACGGTCAACAGCTCGAACAGCAGTGATACCGCGTGGAAGTGGATGCAGTACGTCTACAGCAAGATCGGCGACACGCACACCACCGGCAAGTTCCTCAACGGCGACTACCCCGAGATCTCCTTCACCCTGGTCAGCCAGATCGTCCAGGGACTCATGGGCATCCAGCCGGACGCGGGCAACGCACTGTCCACCCTGTCCCAGCTGCCCGGCAACATCAGCACCCTTCAGGTGTCCTCGATCCCCGTTGGTTCAGGGACCGTGACCCTGAAGCACAGCAGCGCGACCGACTCCACCCTCAGCAACACCTCGTCCTCCGGCAGCTACAGCTGGACCGCCAAGTTCCTCGGGAAGCACACCAACATCAGCGTGTGCGGCAGCTCTCAAACTCCGAGCTATGGCACGACCACCGACGGCTCCGACTACACCTACGCCACGGTCGACGTTTCCGCCGGGCAGAGCTGCGAAGTCTCCGTCAGCGACTGACAGAAGGAAGGATCACGAGTAGATAGATCAACGGCACTTCTCCGAAATCGGAGAAGTGCCGTTGATCGGCATTCCGCACCAGCGGCGGGGTGACTGGCTGGTGTCGGGTCGGCCCGCGATACCTCTTGACCGGTAGCTGGTCGTCCGGGCCGCGCTCCTCGCCATGGCGTGACGGTGTAGTTCTGGCACGGCTTGCATTCGGCCGCCAGGGTCAGCGCGGTCAGCGTGTCGACGTCGCCAACAAGTGGGCGCTCCTGATCATCGAGACGGACGGGTTGTTCACCTGAGTCGAATCCACCATGAGGCAACCCCAGGTTGGCAGTTGAGTGAGCGTCAACCACAGTTGTCACTCGCGCCCAGCGCCGGCCGTCGCCGCGGCCACCGGTACCTGCCCCCAAGAATCCCAAGCAAGGGCACAGTCCGGCATGACCGCCGTGAACTGCACTCGAGGTTGAGGTGGTGGCGGTGTGGGTGCGGTCGTGGCCGCCCCGCCGACGGCCACTGATCCGAGAGCTACGGCGGCGCGGGGGCCGACCTTTGCGACCGGCATTTCGCGGGCATGGGGAATCAGAGAGCCATTGGCAGGTACCAGAGCGTAAGGGAGAGTCCATGGGACTGGCGGTGCGCCAGGTGGTGTGTGAGGTGGTCGCCGAGACGGCGTCTGAGGAATTGCCACTGATCGAAGGAATGCGTTACCTGGATGACTCCGCGGTGGACCGCGCTCTGCTGAGGCGTGGTCGCAGCCGGGAACCGCTGGGATTCGGACTGGAGATGGCGGTCGCCCTGGTGACGCCTGTGCTTTGGGCCGTTCTGGCGGAGCTGGCGAAGCAGACGCTGAGCACGGTCGGGGAGGGGGCGGCTCCCCGGCTGCGGAGCCGGGTGCGGGGACTGTTCCGGCGGTCCGACGACCCCACGCACCTGCAGTTACCGCCGTTGTCCCAGGAGCAGATCGTCCAAGTGCGGGATGCGGTACTGGAGCGCTGTACAGCGGCGGGAGTCGAAGACCCGCGGGCGCTCGCGGTCGCTGACGGCGTCGCGGCCCGCCTGGCGCTCGACGCGCTGCCGGGCGGCGGTCTCCGTCAGGACGCGGAGGCGGACGGCGCCCCTGACCAGCCGCAGCGGGAGCAGGGCGAATGACCTCGCCGCGCAACACGGAGGCCGAGACGGAACTCTCCCGGCTCGACCGCAGGGTGCTCGGCGCCGGCACCACGCTCCGCTTCGTCCTGCTGGTTGTCCTGGTGACGGCGAGCTGTCTCCAGCTGACCTGGATCATGGCCAGAGGTTTACGTGCCACGCCTCGTGACCCGAGCAGCTGCCTTGCCGACCGCGGCGTCCGTGGCGAGGCGGCCTATCAAGCCTGTCTGAACTCAGTAACGTACCCCTCCTCTTGGGCCTGGAGCATCGGCGGCACATTGCTGGTCTTCTTGCTCGCGCTGATCGGCTACGTCTGGCTGCCGCGCTGGAAAGTACGCGGTGGCAGACTCGTGGCGGTCAGAGATTCCGAACTCCTGGATGAGCTGGTGCAGTTGACGAGGCAGGCCGGACTGGACAGGCCTCCGTCGTTCGTGATGGACCCAGTGGCGGCCACACCCAGTGCGGTGGTCTTCGGGCGGTGGCGCAGCCACACGGTGAGCCTGCACGGCGGGCTCATCGCGCGACGCGCGGCGGACCCCGACGGTTTCCGTACCGTCGTCCTGCACGAGCTCGCACACATCCGGAACCGGGACGTGGACATCGCCTATGCCACCGAGGCGCTGTGGCGGGCGTTCGCGCTCGTGGTCCTGCTCCCGTATGCCGTGATGAACATCTATCCACCCATGGCGAGCCCGTCAGAGTTCCTCGAACAACTGCCGAGCCGGTGGTTGATCGGTCTGCGCGGCCTGGTGTACCCGCTGGTCCTGGCGGCTCTGGTGATGCTGGCGCGCGCCGATGTACTCCGGACCCGCGAGCTGTATGCGGACCTTGACGCGGTCCGGTGGGGCGGAAGCCCGCAGGCGCTCGCCGTGGGCGGGGCCGCCCCGATGACCGTGGGCTTCGGCCTCCGAAACGTAGGACACCGCTTCGTCTCCCTGTGGCGCACTCACCCGGCGTGGACGGAGCGCCGGCAATCGCTGCTGGATCCGGCGGCGCTGTTCGGCATCCGGGCGACCACCATGGTGCTCACGGCGGCGGCCGTCGTGGAATCGGGACAGGCCACGCTCCTGCTCCTCGACCGCGACCTCCCCCTCCCTCGTGACGCCGACACCGTGTCCGCGTGGCTGGAGGCGGCGCTGATCACCGGCATCGTCGGCACGGCACTGTGGAGGGCCGTGACCCACGCTCTGCTGGCCGGTCGGCCCACCCCCTCGGGACTCCGGGCGGGGGTGTGGCTGGGCCTCGGGCTGGCCGCGGGTGAACTGGTCTTCCGCTCCTCCAGCCGCGACTGGCCACCGTCCCACCCCCATGTGCTGCTGCTGCTCATCGCGGGGTGCGCGGGGCTGACCTGGTGGGCAGCGCAGTGCGTCGAGACGTGGATCAGGATGTGCCGCGGCCGGTCACTTCGGTGGGTGCAGCTCGGCGGTATGGCCATCACGATGGCCGTCTTCGGCTCCTGGTTCGTCTGGTGGGACACACAAGGGCACCTCTACCTGGGGGATGCGCACATCTCCGGGCTGTTCGATCGCCTGCAGGACCACTTCCCGTACTCCGGCACCCCCGGCCAGTTGCGGTCCTTGCGTGAGTTCTCCCCGGTCTTCGGCCTCGTGCTGATGATGGAGCCGGCCTTCATGGTCGGTGGCGTGCTGTTGTGGCTCTACCCCCTCACCGCCTGGATGCGCCGACCCGTCGCGGGCGTACCGGAGTGGGTGCGCCGAGCGCTGCCGGACACGGACATGCCGCCCGCCGTGCCGACCGGACTGCCCCCGCTCGGCTGGGTGCTCAAGCACGGTGCGGTCGGTGGCGCGCTGGCGGTCTGCACCGTCACGGCGATCCGGGTGTGGCTGCATCTGCGGCCCGTCGCCTGGGACGAGCGAGGAACAACAGCCTGGAACATGTTCGTCCTGCTCTGGATCGCGGTGTCGCTGTGTGCCGCCGCCGCGGTGACCGCCATCGTGGTCTGTGCGCAGGCGCCCGGGTGCCGGTTGCCGGCAGCCCTTGTCGCGGCGGGCTGCGCGCTGCTGCTGGGGCTGGCCGGTGCCTTCGTCCTGGGGGCCACCGACGGATGCGTCCCACAGATGTCGGTGCAGTCGACATGCGGCTGGCAACCGGCACAATACTGGCCGCTGCTGCGCTTCCTGGCGGCGTTCTCGATGTCCGTGGGCTTCTTCGCGGTGGTGATCGTCACCCCGCTCGGGGTCGCTATCCGGGCCGTGCGCCACCGGCGCGGTCGCCGGAGCACAGCCCGGCCCGGTACGGTGCAGTGCACCGATGGGCCGGCCTCCCGGCCCTTGGGGAAGGGTCCGGTCCTGGGCCTGATGGCGGGCGGCGGAGCGCTGGGCATCCTGGCCGTGGTCGCCGCACGGCTCTGGCTGCACACCCAGCGGCCGGCCGACAGGTACTCCTCGTCCCGGGTGTGGCTCCAGTGGTTCCAGAGCTCCCAGTCGTCGATCGCCCTCGCGCTGGTGCTCGCCGTTGCCCTTGCCACGGTCGCGGCGTCCCGCACGGCAGGGCGCCGCGGGCTCTCCGGGCGGGCCCGTGCGCTGATCGCCACCGGTGTCGCGGGAGCGACTTCGGTCGCGGGGGCGGCGGCGACGTTCGTCCTCACGGGGGGCGGACGGCTGCACACCACGCCTCGCTGTCCTGACGGACACCTGTGATTGGCGGCCCGCGAAGAGCTGGCCGGTCCTCCAATTCCTGTTCGCACCGAGCGCCGTTGCCCTGGGCACCAGTGCGGTGGGCGCGGGCGCCGTGCTCACCGTGGCCTGGAGGTGGTGGCGGCGACGTGGTCCGGGGGTGCCACCTCCCGGCCAGCCGGCTGCGGCGGGCCGGATCTGGTGGCATCGCGCCTACCTGGCTCTGGTCTGTGTCACCGTCCTCGTGCTGTTCTCCGGCTGGTGGCAGGAGATGGCGCGGAGGAACGAGGAGTTTGCGGCCGCCTTCCCGCAATCACAGGAACGCGATCCCGGACCATCGCCGGGGGAGCCCGGTTCCGGCACGACCGTCCGGCAGCGCCTGATCGTGTGGCAGCTGAACGGGGGCCGGGCCATGCAGCAGGACTTCGCGGCGAATGTACGCGCCATGGGCACCGCGCTGACAAACAGCAGCCGGAACCCGGATGCGCTCCTTCTCGTGTGCGACCACTGGGTGGTGAGCGGCCGCCGAGCCCTGGCGGTCACTTCGATTCCGGAGCCGTCCGCCCAGAAGCACTGGTTCCGGGCCGCCACGCTCGCCGTGAAGGGCGGGGCGCAGTGTCACCAGGCGGTGGAGAAAGACGACGTCTCCCTCCTCGGGCGCAGTGTGCGCACGCTGATCTCGGCCCGGAACGAGTTGGACGAAGTCCGCCTGAGGTTCGGGCGCTTCGGGGTCCCGGCCGATCGCTACGATCAGTCTGAGCCTGCGCGGTGAGGACGCGGGCTGGGAGACAGCATCAGGGCCCACGTCAGCAGTGGCCGGGCCGGCTTACGTTGATCGTGCCGCGGGCGACCGGGTGGTGGCCCGCGGGGCTTGCGCGCCTCACACGCCTCAGCCATCACGATTTCGTTGTAGAGCGCCGATGCGGCTACAGCGTTTTCTTACCGGGCCTCTGTGTGCACCGAGCCCCCGAGCGCCTCTTCTTGACGCGCGGGCTCACCGCTTTCTTTTTGCTCGCATCGTTCGGGACCCTGTGGAGCGGACTGTCCTTGCCGCTGGCGGACGCACCCTGGCACCTGAGCGAGAGCCAGACCGGAATATGTGGCCGGCGCCGTCGCCGCGGAGAGGGTTCGCACATCGCCCGGTCCGGAAAGACGAAAGCCGCGACGGTCGACCACTGGTCCAAAACGCCCACGCCAGCGGCAGGGCCGTCCCAAGCCCGGCCGACCATCAGGCCCTGGAGCACGGCGGCGAACCCCGACGACTCTCGGCCATCACACCGCACGACCGTCGTAGGGCACACCGCGTCGGTTTCCTGACGCCGCCGGCTTCGCCGCGGGCCTTGGCGGCCCCGCTGCGTGATGCAGCACCACCCTGGCCAGATCGATACCCGACAACGCACCGCGTTGTTCCCGCAGGACTGCCTCCCGGGGTTGGTCGTCTCGGTCGTTCCGGCCTCCTACCGGCCCCCAGGGCCATCAGCGCGCTGCGGATGCCGCCCGCGAGGCGGAGCGTGCTCTGCACCAGGCCAGCGCCGTACATCTGCTAAGCGGCGTGCCGCCCGAACCCGTCGGCCGTGGATGTGATGAGCGTCGGCTCACCGTGCATGAACTCGCCCCAGGCCGTCACCCACAGAGCCACCCGTCGCCCACTCCAAGGACTCGTCACCGTGTACGACTCGTCAGGGCGACGTGGTGGCCTCTGGCTGTGCAAGTTGGTGTGCGCCTTGAGGGTGCGGCGGCAGGCGGGGAGGGTGCGGTTGCCGTCCTGCGCCCGGCAGCGGTTCGTTGCTGGCCGAGCCCGCTGTCAGCGGAAGTAGAGGGAGCCTGCCTTGTCGAACATGCCGGAGTGGTCGCCGAAGTGGGGCTCTGACTCGCCCGGTTTCAGGGAGAAGTGGGCGCCGGAGTGGTTGATGTGCTGGTAGAAGGTGACGGTGCGCTTGCCGGTGTTCTTGGCGGAGCCGATGCGGTCAACGCCGCGTGCCGGCAGATTGGGCACGCTACGGGTGAAGACCGTGTACTTGCCGTGGAACTTGGGGTCTTCGAAGACCTTGACCTTGGCTCGGTCGGCCTTGAGCGGCCCGGCGGCTGCCAGAGGCCCGTCGGCGGAGGACGGCAGTGCACAGGCGAGTGTGAGGGCGGCTGCGGCGCCGGCGGCGGCGGCCAGGTGGCTGATACGCATGAGAACTCCGTTGGACGGTTACTGGTCGGACAGGTGGTGTTGGTTGTTTGTGGGATCCTGGTGTTTCAGGACGCGGCGGGCGGCTGACAGCCAGCGGTCCTTGCGGGCCTTCGCCTTGTGCAGGCGGTCGGCGTTCTGCCGGATCAGGCGGCGTTGGACGCGGGTTTCGGCCGCTGCCCATACCTTCACCAGCTTCGCCGACTTCTGGCAGGCCACGTCGGCGCGGGCGGTGGCGCGTTCGGCCGAGGTGGGTTCGGACGTCTCCCAGCGCTCGTTGCCGGCGGCGGTATAGGGGTCCGGGTAGTCGAAGCCCGCCTTGGCCATGCAGGTGTGCCATCGGCGCAGGGCGTCGCGTACTTCGGGGGCGCGCCGGGAGGTTTCCAGGGCGGTGCCGGTCAGCTGGTTGAAGGCGTGGTAGTCGGGTGGGGCGGTGTCGCCGACGAGTTGGCGGTCGGTGGCCTTGAGGCAGCCGCCCTTGCCGGAGGGGCCGTAGGCTGCGCGCTGCACCTTGGCCGGGAGCGCCTCGCGCAAGTCCCAGACACGGTTGCGCCGTACGAGCGACGGCGGGTCGGGGCTGGGGTGGTACCCGTAGCGGGCGGCCTCCGCCTCGTCGGCGCCGTACCGTCTGAGGTTCGGCGGTTCGGTGTCGCGGGCGTCCACCCGAGGCAGGGTCTTCCACTGCATGCCCCGCTCCTTCATGCACCGGCGCATGAGGATCTCCTGCGCGTCTTCCACGAGGTGGGTCTCGGCCACGCTCGACGCGTAAGCGTCCAGAGGAAGGCGGAGCTGCCTGGCCTGGCGGGACACCGGCAGGGAGTGCCGGGCGGGCGCGGGTTCGTGCTCGGCGGCTGTGCAGGCGGTGGTGGCCAGCAGTAGTGCGAGCGCGGTGGTGGTCCGGGCGCGGGAGGGCGGCATGGTGGCCTCTCGTCGTGCAGGGCGCGGCGCGCGTGGAGTGGGAGCAGGGGGAGGACGGGGGCAGAGCCGGGCAGGGGCGGGGCGGGGTGCGGCCCCCGTTCGCCGCACCCCGCCCGTCAGCAGGCGTTGCTGATACGGCCCGCTGTCAGCAGCGGAACTTGATGGAGCTCGTCGCGTCGCTCATGTGGGGGTGGTCGCCGAAGTGGGGCTCCCGCTCGCCCTTGGCCAGGGAGAAGCGGGCGCCCTCGTATGCCTTGTGCTGGTAGAACGTGACCGTGCACTTGCCCTGGTTGATGGCGGAGCTGATGGTGTCGTTCCAGCCGTCCTTCTTCAGGTTGCGCATGTTCTCGGTGAAGGTCGTGTTCCGGTTCTTGTACTTGGCGTCCTGGTAGACCTTGACCTTCCGCTTTGCCGCGAGCGCCCCGAGGTCGGAGGTGTCGTGGGCGGCCACCGTGTGGGACTGCTCGGCGGGCGTCTGGGTGTCGCCGGCGAAGGCCGGCAGTGCGACACCGAGGGTGAGTGCGGCGGCGGCGGTACTCGCAGCGGCTATGTGACGGATACGCATGAGATATGTCCTTTGGCTAGTTCTCGGATGGTGGTGAGGATTGGTCTGTCCACTGGCTGACCTGATCGGCCTGTCGCGGCTGCCGTTGACAGCTCGTAGCACCTGGCGGCTCCGGCTCGCAGGCTGATCCGTGGACGGTGTCCGGGTGCTGTGTCGCTGCCGCTGAGCCGGGGATTGCGGCGCATGGTGTGCCCATTGGCCATTGGCCCGCGGCCCGGTGACACTCAGGAGGGCGCGATAAGGCTTGCCATGGCCTTCAGCGTGGCGGGTTGCGCCGATGGCGTCATCGGCCCCGGGTCAGGTCGGCCCGGGTGCCCCAGCTGAGGCGCCCTCATGCAGAAGGCCGGGGTGGCCTTCTTGAGGTTTCCCGTCTGGCTCGTTCGGTCTCTGACGTACCGTCATGAGTCCCCCGTATGACGTGTGTTCTCGTCCGCGCCGCCCCCCAGGTACTGCCGGCGGCAATCCTTCGTACTGTTTTCCGCGAACTGACTTTAGGAGCCTTGCTCCCACCGGTCTTTAGCAATGAGTGCACCCTTACCGGGCAATGTGTGCACTGCCGGGCCCGCCCCGCCGGGCTGCCGAACGGCGGACTGCTGACCCGCCGCTCGGTGCGGTGGAACGCCGCGGTGGGCCCGGCCCGCTGGTGAACACGGTCGCCAGCGGCAGAAGCCCCCGCGCCAGGGGTCGTACAGGCCTCCGCAGCGGGATCGGCTCGTCCGCCGGCCGGGCACAAGGGCTTTCGGTACGCAGGAGAGGCTGGTGAGGGGACGGCGGCCGTGCCGCCTACCGCCGGGACGGTGATCGGCGTGTGGTGGCTGAAACCGTGGACGAGGCCTCGCACCGGCAGCCAGCGGGGCCGGCGATGCCACGGCACAGTGCGTATGAATGTCCAGAATTCTCCTGCACCAGCCGCATCAGCGAGGGGAACATCGATACAGCCACGATGCACGGGGGAGGCATGAGGTGCTGCCGGAGACACTGTTCCGGAGCGAGGATGTACCCGCAGCGGAACGATTCGAATGCTTCAGTGAACTCATGGGGCGGACACATGCCCCCCTGCAGCTGCTCAGTGACCACCGGGAAGACTTCCGTGCCTCCCAGCGCCTACTGACGCTCGGTGACGTATCGGTATGGCCGACGACTTTCCAACCGGTGTGCTTCCGACGGACCCCCAAACTCATCAGGCAGTCCGATCCCGAGGGCGTACACATCTCACTCCCCCTGCGCGGCACACTGCGCGTCACCTCACGTGAGCACGAGGCCGCCTACGATCCGTCCCACCTGTGCGTCCTGGACACCTCACAGCCCGTCGACGTCCGCGGAGGCGACCTCTCGCGCCCGCACACGGGCGTGGGGGTGGAGGTCCCCAAAGCACTGCTGTCAGTACCCCCGAACGAAATCAGCAAGCTGACGACGCTTCAGCTGTCTGCGAAGGAGGGCTACGGCGCCCTGATCGCCAAGCTCCTCACCCAGCTGGCGGCAGACTCCAGCTCCTACAAACCCACCGACGGCCCCCGGCTCGGGCTGATCATGACCGACCTCCTCTCAGCCCTCTTCTCACAAGCCCTCGACGCCGACAACTCCCTCACACCGGAGACCCGCCGGCGCAGCCTCGTTCTACGCATCCAAGCCTTCATCCAGCAGCACTTACATGACCCGCAGCTGACAGGCACCTACGGCTGGGCTGAGGCCGGCGGAGGCACGTACAACACCTGGGGTAGCGCGACGCTCGTCAACCATCCGGCCAACTGCGGGCGTGACTGGGCCGGACAACTTCAGTACTACGACGCCACCCGTCCCTCATGGGGCTGGCATCCCCTTGCGTTGGTACTTCGCGGGCAAACGCGCACCGTCTCACTGGACTTCAAGTACGTGCTGGATGTCCGCTTCCGGGTCTGCAACATCTTCGACGGGAAAGACGACGGCTGCGGCCGAGTTCAGTAGAACTCCGGAGCGGACGCACAGCGGCCTCAGGCGCTGGCACGCGACGCCAGGCACATAGACAGCGTGGCCGGTCCCGGCGAGGAACCGGCCACAATGGCGTCGTCCGAGTGGATGCCGCCAGCCGCCACGACCCGGTGTACGTATCTGGCCGACTGGGTGGGCACCAAGCTCCGCTGGTCCCTGACTATCGACCGGGGCGAACACGACGCCCTGCGCCAGCTCGCTGCCGGCTGCGGGTGGCCGCTGAGCGGCGCAGCTCACCGGCCGGTTCAGGGCAGGTCAGTGACCGTGTCCCCAACAGTGGGCGGGCGACCTCGACCAGCGGCTGGCGCGGGAAACAGACGAGTACGAGGACTGACTCTCGACTTTGCCGCAGAGTCAGCCGGTGAGTCGGGGAGCACACTGAGCCCCATCCAGGAGAGGACTGTGGTGCTCCAACCATCGCCTTTACCATGCTCGTTCAGTTCCGAAGCGAGTGAGAGGCCCGCCCGTGATGCCCCCGGAGTGCATAGCCTGCGCAATGTCGGCAACCGGGAAGCGCAACACCTCCTCCGACACGTGCACCGTCGTGTACTTCCGCTCCACCGTCGGCTATCCCGACGACTGGACCGGGCACCCCGAAAACGCCGAATGGTTCTGCACTCAACACCTACCCCTGGCCGAGGGCCTCACCGACCTGTCAGCCCTCGAAGCAATCGACCAGATCCGCACCCAGCTGACCCACAGCACGCCATAAACGAGGGCTGACGCCAGTGCCCCCGTCCGGTGGCTTTGTTCACGAGTTCCGGCAGCCGTTTTTCTGCACTTCGGGAGGCACCCGGTTCGGGCCGAAGTCGATGTTCACGAGAATCGTCAGCACTGGCGGTCTTCGGCGCAGCGGACGGTCGGTGGGACGCCATGACGTCCCTCTAGGGTGGCTGGACGTGGGCCGGTTGTTCGATGCCGGCCCGGTGAGGAAGGCGTCAGCATGTCGGAGTCGGAGGAGGAGCTGGCCGAGGTTCAGCGTGCTCACTGGCAGCAGACCTATGGCGAGCATCCCGGCATGTATGGCGAGGAGCCGTCCGAGCCTGCGGTTCATGCCGCTGCTGTCTTCCGGGCCGCCGGGGCCCGCGAGGTGCTTGAGCTGGGTGCCGGCCATGGCCGTGATGCGCTGTACTTCGGCCGCGAGGGTTTCTCCGTGATGGCCACCGACTTCAGCCCGGTGGGTCTGGAACAGCTGCGTGCGGCCGCCGCGGCGCAGGGCGTGGCCGGGCGGGTCACTACGGCGGTTCATGACGTTCGCGAGCCTCTGCCGTTCGCGGACGCTTCGGTGGATGCCGTGTTCGCGCACATGCTGCTCTGCATGGCGCTGTCCACGCAGGAGGTCCACGCCCTGGTCGCCGAGGTGCGACGGGTACTGCGGCCGGGTGGTTCCTTCGTCTACACCGTCCGCCACACCGGAGACGTCCACTACGGCGCCGGCACCGGACACGGAGACGACATCTGGGAGCACGGTGGCTTCGCCGTCCACTTCTTCCCTCGCGATCTGGTCAACGCCCTCGCCGAAAGCTGGACTCTGGATGAGGTCGCCGCGTTCGAGGAAGGCGGCCTCCCCCGGCGACTGTGGCGCGTCACGCAGACCGTCCCACGTGAGTACTACCTGAAGGCTCAGCGCTGTCCGACCTCGTGAACACTCCCTGCCCGCCAGAGTTCCTGAGTGCCGTCCGTCCTGGTGTCAAACGCTGCCCATTCTCGTGGGTACGGCCGAGGAGATGGGGGCCACTCCGGCGGCACGCAGAAGCGACTCCGGCAGTCGCCTCAACCGGGAAGGCAGGGCACGTCAGCTGAGCAAGCGGCAAGGACACCGGCGCTGCCCCACCCCCGATTCCTAGGATGCTGCCGTGGCCCCGGAGTACTTCTTGATGAGCTCGTACGAACGCATGCGGTCACCGAGGTCGTAGACCGGTGTGGTCAGCATCAGTTCGTCTGCTCCGGTCTCGCCGGCCAGTTCCGTGAGGCGGCGTATGACGGTCTCCGGCGTCCCGACGGCCTGTTGTGCACGGAAGCCGGCCAGTGCGCGTCGCTCCTCCTCCGTGAAGGGGTGGGCGGCCGCCTCCGCGGGCGTGGGGAAGGGGATCTCGCTCAGCCCCTTCAGGAGCCCGGCCTTGACGACGTCCATCGGGCCGACGCGCCACGCCGCCTCTTCTGCCGTCTCGGCGCACACCGTCTCCACGCACAACAGCACCCGGGGCCGCTCGCACCAGCGCGACGGGGTGAACTCCGCCCGGTAACGCTCCAGCACCGCTTGGGTGTTGTCCGGCCGGATGTGGTGTGCGACAGCGACCGGCAGGCCCAGTCGCGCGGCGAGAGCAGCACCCGCGGGGCTGGAGGCCAGCAGCCACGGCTCCGGCAGCGGGCCGAGGGCGACCTCGTCGACCAGAAAGGACAGCGTCGCGGCCACGTCGTCCTCGTACTCCGCGTCCGTCGCGGGTCCGGCTCCACGGCGCAGGGCCCGTGCGATGGCCTCGTCGAAGGTGCCGGGGCCGCGGCCGATGCCCAGGTCGATACGGTCCGGGTGCAAGGCCGCCAGCGTTCCGAACTGCTCAGCCAGCGTGAGGGGTGCGTGGTTGGGCGCCAGCACTCCGCCCGAACCGAGACGGATCGACGAGGTCGAAGCGGCAGCGTGCGCGGTCAGCACCACCGGCGGGAACGCGCCGATCGCGGGCGAATGGTGATGCTCGGCGTACCAGATCCGTTGGTAGCCCAGCCGTTCCATTCCCTGTGCGAACGCCGTGGTGTCGCGCAAGGTATCCACGGCTCGGGCGCCTGTTTGGACCATCGCGACTTCAAGCGCCGAAAGAGGTATATCGAACATGTCGTCAGCATAGAGATCATGCAGGCGGCAAGGGGTGCTGATCTTGCTTTCGGGGCGACGGGGAACGGTGGGCTGACCTGGGCGGCCGTGCGAGCCAGATCCGGTCGCACGGCCGTCCGCGGCGGAACGGACGCGGATGCTTTCGGGTCGGCGTGGCCCGGCAGTTCAGTGCCTGAGGTAGTAGCGGGTGAGGCGCGAACGGGCGTCCTTCGCGGTCAGGCCGAGCGCCTGGCCAATCGCTTCCCACGAGTCCTCATCCGCCTCGGCAGCGCAGGCGGCCTCGCGGCCGACGCGGCCGGTGGTGCGCTCCAGAGACGCCACAGCCTTCAGCGCGGCCAGCGGCGCCTGGTCGGCCAGAGCCGTGAGCTGGTCGTCCAACCGGTCCAGCAGATCGGCCACTTCAGTGGGCAGCGGCACCGAACGGGACTCCACCTCATCGATGTGCGCCTGCCAGTCCTCGTACGGGCCAGGAGGGTCGTAGTCGTAGTAGCGGCGGTCGTTCAACTGATCCCAGTCGATCGGATAGTGGCGCGCGCCGCGCCAGCCGCATGAGCACGATCCCCGCATGTGGTCCGCCCGCTGTCTGCCCCACCTGCCGTTGTAGGCCCACCACTGCTTGGTCTCATGCATATGGCTGCCGCCGCCGGCGTCCAGATACACCGGCCCGGGCTCGCTGCCATCGGCGAGAACCGCCCCCGCCATCCCTTCATGGGAGGCCCCGAACTCCTCGCTCTGCCACTCCATGTTGTCTCCTTCGCGCACCGTTGCGGCATATGCCAAGGCGAGGATGCCCGAGCCAGACAGCCGGCAATCGCACACCTCAATCGGACACGCTTGTGTGGACTTCCGCCATGGACGTGGGGGGGCGGGAGCATCCCAAGGGCATGAGCGTGAGGGGAAGTTGGCGTGGGCCGGGGCCTCGGCGTCCATGCCGGGCTGCCGGAGAAGAGAGAGCGTCGGCCTGACGGAGCGGAGAGTGCGGGATACCGAGGACGAGCGAGTGGCGCTACGACCCCGCGAACCCTGTATGATCATGTTGCAACTCCGGCGCACCACTCGGAGTCACGCGTCTGTGGTCCAAGGAAAGACGCCCACCAGCCGGTGGGAAATGCAGGTGCAAGGCCTGCCGGGCGCTCCACGCACAAGGGTCCCTGCCTCGGGTGAGGCAGGGACCCTTGTCCGTTCAGCCTCATCGGGCGCCCTGTGGCTACGCCTGGCGTGGCCGGGTGAGGAGGTCCTGTTGCGGCAGCGGCCGGTGCAGCGCGAGGAGGGCCTGATCGTCCTGGGGTGAACCGCCGCTGTGCCGGCTGACGTCGCGGGCCAGGAAGTCGAGGACCGTCGACGGCTCCGGGAAATGGCTCGTCTGACGCAGGTAGGACTGCACCATGTGCGGGACCCGGACCGCGGGGTCGTAGAAGACACCGGCAGGATCACGCGCCTCGGTGACGCCGTCGGTGAAGCACAGCAGCATCGCCCCGGGCGGGAAGGCGTGCGTCTCGACCGGGGAGGCCCAGGCGTCCAGGCCGGAGATGCCCAGGGGCGGCGCCTCTTCCACCGGCTCCAGGACGCGCGCCCGGCCGTCCGCGTGCAGCAGCACAGGGGCGGGATGGCCACGGTTGACGATATGGACCTCGCTCAGATCGTCGGCGAACTGCACGATCAGGGCGGTGGTGAACCCCTCCGTCGCGTCCAGGCCCTCCCGGCGCTGGCTTTCACGCAGCAGGGCCTCTTCCATGCACGCCACCAGGGCAGGAAGGTCATGTTCATGATCAGCGGCGTAGCGGAAGACACCGATGTCGACACTGACGGCCGTGACGGCGGACAGGCCCTTGCCTCGCACGTCGCCGACCATGGCGCGCACCCCGAACGGGGTCTCCTGCATCACGTAGAGATCGCCACCGATCAGCGCCATGTCCTCGGCCGGCACATAGCGGGCGGCGATGCGAAGGTCCCCCAGCCGGCTGGGCGGGCTGGGGAGCACGGCCCGCTGGGCCATCTCCGCGGCGTACCGGGCCCGGCTGGCGCTCGCGTGCTGCATGCGCAGGGAGCGGTTCAGGCCGACCGCCAGCGCGGTGACGGACGCCAGCGTGATCTGCACGGCCGCGTCCCCCTGCCAGTCGTACGAGCCGCCGAGGAAGGCCAGACCCGCCTCCACCAGCATCGCCGAAAGGCCGACACCGACGATCCCGGCCGGGCCGAACAGTGAAACCGCCGTCACCGGCGCCACGGCCAGCAGTGGAGCGGACGACACCGAGGCCGGCGTCAGCAGATTCACCAACGCCGCAAGAGCGATCACCAAGGCCGGAACCCAACGGCGCACCCGTGACCACACCGGCAACACCCTCATCAGACCATGATGCCTCTCGGTATGCCCCTGACGACGGACGTGTCCGCGACGACACCGCCGCCGCAGCCATACAGCCGACACCGCTCGGGTGATCCAGGGCAGGGCGGCGCCGAGAAATACGTGTCGAATGCGTCGTACGCGTCCTGGGCGGCGTGGCCACGGCGGTCGCCGGGGTTGTCGTCGTCCTCGGTCAGGGAAGCCGGCTCACCGAGTGTGTCCACCGCCTTCGCGCTCTGCTTCTACGTCCTCTTCTACGTCCTCGTCCTCTCTTGTCGCTGCGCTCTCGATGTCGCCTGCGGTGGTGTCGTCGACGACGAGCCCGGCGAGCACCCGGTGCATCGTCCGCTCGAACAGCTGCTGGGGATCCTCTGCGGGGCCAGCTCCGGGCTGATCGGCCATGGCGGCCGCGACATGGGGATGATCTCCCTGGGAGGCCGTCTGACTCAGGTAGGCGGCCTGCGCCGTCTGGCGGTCGGTGGTCGCGCGGCCGCCCTGGATCTCCGCCCGGGCGAACTGCGCGACCAGGGCACTCATGAGGGCCACGATTTCCATCTTGGTCCGGCCCGGCAGCCGTACGGACGCCATCGCCCGCAGCGCGCATTCGAGGTAGTCCAGGCTCCGCGGCCCCAGCCGCAGAGGTTCCGGCGGGATGTCGGGCAGCCAGGGGTGCCGCAGATGGACGGCCTTGGCCCGGGCCGCCAAGGAGACCAGGTCCGCAACGGGATCACCCTGGAGCGGGGCGTCGAGGTCGATCTCCCCCGCCACCGCGTCCGTCATCAGGTCGAGCAGGTCCTCGCGGCCGGTGACATAGCGGTAGAGGGAGGCCTGGCCGGTGCCCAGCTCCTTGGCCACCTGGCGCATGGACACCGCCGACAGGCCGCCACGGTCCGCCAGCTCGACGGCGACCGCGGTCAGGTCCGCGCGGCTGTGTGCGGGCTGGGGGCCACGTGCACCGCGTTCGGCCCTCGTCCAGACCGTCACCGGCTCCTGAGTCACTCGCCCACCTGCCTTCGTCCGTTCCCCTGGCGTCTCCCCTACCCTAAACTGCGAACAACGGTCGCAGTTATATGACGGTCGCAGCTACGGGAGGTACGTATGTCCTCGACCCCGGAAAACCTGTGGAGCCCGGTCCGCTGGGCCGAGAACGGCGCGGTGCGGCTGGCCTTCGATGCGCTGACCGAGGGGACCGACGGTGAGCCGCTTCTGCTGGCCACGGGGCTGGGCGTCAACCGTTGGTGGATTCCGGACGGGCTGTGCCGGATGCTGGCCGCGCGGGGCTTCGCGGTGGCCCGGTACGACCAGCGCGACAGCGGGGACTCGACCCACCTGCCGCCCACCCCCGCCCGCACCCCGATCTCCGCGCTCTTCGCCAAGCGCGAGACGGCGTATACGGCCGAGGACATGGCGGATGACGCCGTCGCCGTCATGAACGCCCTGGGGTGGCGGTCGGCGCATCTGCTGGGCGTCTCCCTCGGCGGAGCCGTCGCACAACGCGTGGCGCTGCGCCACCCGGGCCGCGTCCGCACCCTCACCTCCATGGCTGCCGTCCCCGGCGACATCTCGGGACTGCGGACCATGCGGTACATCCGCATGCGGACCCTGGCGAAGTTCGCCCGCTTGCGTTTTCCCGACACCCCTGACGGAGCCGTCGCGGCCGGCATCGCCGTCTCCCGCCTCCTCGCCTCGCCCCACCGCACCTTCGACGAGCCGGCCGCCCGGGAGGCCGCCGAGCGCAACGCCGACCGCGGGATGCACGACCAGCAGGCGCAGAGCCGCCAGATCGGCGCCCAGTGGCACGGACCGCCGATCAGCGCCATCACCCGGCCCACGCTCGTCCTCCACGGCGCGGACGACCCCCTCATCAAGCCCAGCGCCGGCAAGACGATCGCCACACGAATCCGCGACTCGCGCCTGGTCCTCCTGCCGCGAGTCGGCCACGAATTCCCCGCATGCGCGTGGGACCGCGTCACCATCGAAGTCCGCGGACTGGCCACCGCAGCCGCCTCCCGCCAACTGCCCCCATCGGCAGGCAACTGAAGGAATACGGTCGGCCAGGTCCGGACCTCCTTCTCCCCCTGTATAGGCGACCGCGGACTGCGGGCCGGAATGCGATGGCATGGGTGGTGCGGTGCCTCTACGCTCGCGGCCGTGACCACAGACAACACTGATGCAGAGGCGCGGAACACCCGATTGACGATCCGTCAGGAGCGGAGTGACGACCATCCGGCGGTGCATGCGCTGCACTTGGCCGCGTTCGAGGGCGAGGAGCGTGTGCCGGCTCTCGCGGACGCCCTTCGGAGTGCGGGAGCGCCCCTGGCGCCGGTGTCGTTCGTCGCCACGGTCGACGGGCAGGTGGTGGGGCATGTGCTGCTGAGCGCCGGCCGGCTCGACGCGCCGCGGCAGATCGTGGACGTACTGGTGCTGTCCCCACTGGGAGTGCTTCCGGAGTTCCAGGACCAGGGGATCGGCACCCGGCTCATCGAGCACGCCCTCGCAGCGGCCGACGCCCGGCAGGTGCCCCTGGTCTTCCTCGAAGGCTCGCCGCACTACTACGCACACCGCGGCTTCGAACGCGCCGACACACTCGGCTTCCGCTCCCCCTCCCTGCGCATCCCGCCTCCCGCCTTCCAAGTCGTCCGGCTGGCAGCACACGAACCCTGGATGACCGGCACCCTCGTCTACTCCGACACCTTCTGGGCGCTGGATTGTGTCGGCCTACGCGACACCGAAACGTCCACCGGCTGAATCATGCTGCGGGCTCAGTCCCCTTCTGATCCCTGGCAATGACGTTCTCCTGGTGCTCCGGTAATTACGTTGCCGAGCTGACGTGGCTCCATGAAGGATCTCGGCCATGGAGCACCCCCCGGAAACCCTCCGCTCGGATCAGGTCGCACTGCGCCGTTGGCTTGGGCAAGACCTCGATATCCTCCACCAGTTGATTACCGAGTCACGTGATCACTTGCTTCCCTGGATGCCCTTCGCGGCCAGTCATGACCGGGAGCAGGGCGCAGCTTTTCTGGCCCGGTCCCAGGAGGAGTGGGCCTCGGGGCAGGCGTACCACTACGCGATCACCACGGACGGTGTGGCGGTCGGCAGCATCAGTCTGATGCGCCGGATCGGTCCGGGCGGAATGGATATCGGCTACTGGCTCCACCCTGCGTGGACGGGGCAGGGGTTGGCCACGATGGCCGCTGCCGCGCTGGTGCATGCGGGGCGCCGGATGCCTGGCATCGATCGCATCGAGATCCATCATGACGAGGCGAACCCCGCCAGTGGGGCCGTCGCCCGGCGCTTGGGTTTCACCGAAGTGGAGCGCGTGAAGCTGCCGGAAGGGCCTGCGGCCCCGAGTGAGACGGGCATTGATGTGATCTGGCGCCTGGAGACCTGCCCCTCGCCGAGTGCCTGACGCCCGCTCGGTTGTCAGTGCCTTGAGGTTCACTGTGGGTGTCACATCAGCAGAAAGGCCCGGGGGAGCCACGTGAGCATGAATGAGTGGATGGCGGCAGCCAGGAACCCCACGACGGAGTGGCTGGAGTCCTGTTTCGGGGTGGGGTCTCTGTGGCGGCCTGGAAAGGCGGAGCTGCCCGAGCGGCTGGAGCATGAGGGGACGAGGGAGTTTCTCACCACGGTCGGCTTCCCCGCCGTGCGGATCGACGGGTTCCTGGGCTTCATCGACTTCGATTCGAGCAGGCTGAAGACCGAGGGTCCGTGGGCCGAAGACCCGGACGAGCTGTTCGGGCGGCGGACCCCCGACGACAATTCGCCGCCCAGCTCGTACGCGTTCGAGTTCGGCAAGTGCCAGGACTTTTCACTGATGGTGGACGGGGTGGTGGGATGCGTCGATCTCTATGACCCCAACGGCTGGGACCACGCGGCAGGTTACGCGAGCGAGGCGCACTCCTCCGTCAAAACGCTGGCGGGCGCTCTGGGACTGGCTGCGCAGTTCGCTCCGCGCTTCGAGGGGGCGGAACCTCTGAAGGCGCTGGCGGAGTTCCGCACAGCGATCGAGCAGCTGGACCCGCTCGTGGAATCCGACCTGTGGGAGAACGTCACCGAAGTGCTGGAGGAGGAATACGAGCTGGCCGAGGACATGGGGCAAGGCTCTTGAGGCGCGATGCGGCACCGGCTGGCGCCGGGCCCCTCCGGAAGGCAGACGGGGTGCTCCGGGTGGACCCGACGGTGAGGTAGACGGGGGTGGGCGAGGCTCAGAGGTGGTACCCGAGGGGGCGGGCCCACTGCCCGCCCGGGGTCAGCCGACCGGCACGACGTTGGTGGCGGTCACCGCGGGGCGCAGGGCGCGGGCGAGTCTGACGCCGTCGCCCACGGCCCAGAAGTGGACGAAAAACAGCCGGGGTTCGTCCGTCAAGCCGTGGTTGTGCAGTTCGACGAGCTGGGCCCCGCCACGCCGCAGCGCCGCCAGGACGTCCTGGACTTCACTCGCGATCATGGCGCAGTCACCGCTGATCGCGGCCAACCCGTCACCCAGCGGCTGGAAGTTGAACGCGCTGGTAGAGCCCAGGCCCGGTGGCAGTACCAGATGTCCGTCGGTGATGGTCTCGCGGCGGACAAAGACGCTCTTGTAGATGCCGTCGTCGACGACGCCCTTGACTCCCATCGCGGCGTCGATGCCGGCGGTGTCCAGGTCGCCGGAATCCCACTTGGACGACGGCAGCGGGGGCGGGGTACCGGTACGGTCGAACGCCGCGCACAGGCCGCGGGCCAGGGCCACCGGGTCGTCGCCGTGGGCATGGAGATGGATCCACCAGATGTCGGGAGTCTGGGACAGCAGGTGCTTGTGGATCGCGGTCTGCCCGATCTTGTGCTCGTGCAGGACATCGATGAACGGCTGCATTTCCTGCTCGGTGACCACCACGTCACCCATCAACAACGTGCTCTTGTCGGCGTACCGGACGAAGGACACATGCGAGCCGAGAGCGAGCGCCGGTTTGACTTCGACCCGGTGCGAGCGCACCCGGAGGTCGTAGCGAGGCAGCGCTGTGTGATACATCATCCCGCGCTTCATATCGCCTTTTCGCCTGAGCGCGCGGGCCACCTCCTCCCAGTCCGGCAAGGCGGTGGGAACCGGCTGGACCACCTGGCGGCTCTGCGCCTCGCCCGTGCTGGCGGCCAGGGCACGAGCGGGGGCTGCGGCACCGGCCAGCACCGGACTCAGGGCAGCTGCGGCCAGCACACGCCGCCGCGGCGCACCCCTCTGCGGATAGCTTTCCTGCGATGAGTCTGCGGTCATCACGTGATCACCTCCATAGCGAGATGGAAGCACGACGAAGTGCCGTCAACGCCGTCTCCACCACCCCCATGGGGCCAGGTGGGCTAAGCAATCAGCTCCCATCCCACCTTGGTGCGGGGACGGAGCCGCTGAGCAGGTGCGGTGAGGTCTGACCGTGTGTGTCAGCCCGGCTGGTGAATTCGATCGGACGCGCGGCGTCGGCCAGGTACGGTCGATCGCGGTACGGCGCGACGCGGCCCGGCCCGTCCGGCAGCCGAAGGTCATGCGGGCGGCGCGGCGCCACGGTGTGCCGCCACAGCGTCGAAGAGGGTCGAGTCGTCCATCTCTGTGGTCACCGGGTCTCCGGAACAGCACCTTGACGTGGCGCCCCATGACAAGCAGGAGCGGAAGAAGAGGCGGAAAAAGAGTGAGCACGTTGAAGATCGTGGTGGACGATCTCTCCGGCCCGGAGATAGCCAATTTTCTCGACGAACACGTCCAACAGATGCGGTCCCGCACGCCGTTGGAGAGCAAGCACGCCTTGGGCCTCGACAGCCTCCGGAAGCCGGACATCACCTTCTGGTCGGCCTCGGACGGGGACAGTCTGGTGGGCTGCGGCGCGATCAAGAGACTGGACGCGGGTCATGCGGAGCTGAAGTCGATGCGTACCAGGCCGACGCGGCAGCGGAGTGGAGTCGCCTCCCAGCTGCTGGAGCACATCATCGCCGAGGCTCAGGGCATGGCCTTCACACGGCTGAGCCTGTGCTGAAGACCGACGGGAGACGTGGAGCCAGAGACGCCCCTGCTCATGAGCCTCGGTGCCTGCGGGCGGAGAGCAGGCGCCGGACACCGTACGCGGCGGCGCCGCAGGCCAGGACCGCGGTGCCCGAGAGCACCGAGGTCAGTGGCAGAGCGAATGCCAGGGCGAGGCAACCGGCCAGCCCGACCGCCGGGATGAGTCGCGGTGGGCCGCCTTCGGTGGGGGAAAGTGTCCAGGCGGAGGCGTTGGCGAGGGCGTAGTAGGCCAGTACGCCGAAGGAGGAGAAGCCGATGGCCCCGCGGACGTCCGCCGTCGCCGCGAGTGCTGCCACGACGGCGCCGACGACGAGCTCGGCGCGATGGGGCACCTTGAATTTGGGATGGACCGCCGCCAGGGCGTGCGGCAGGTGCCGGTCGCGGGCCATGGCCAGGGTGGTGCGGGAGACGCCAAGGATCAGGGCGAGGAGCGAGCCGAGGGCAGCGATGGCGGCGCCGGCTCGTACGGCGGGCGTCAGCCAGCCGGCGCCGGCGGCCCGTACGGCGTCCGACAGGGGGGCCGCGGCCTCCGCCAACCGCTGCGGGCCCAGCACCATCAGGGCGGCGACGGCGACCGCCGCGTAGACGACGAGCGTGATCCCCAGGGCGAGCGGGACGGCGCGGGGAATCGTCCGGCTGGGGTCGCGGACCTCCTCGCCGAGGGTGGCGATGCGCGCGTATCCGGCGAAGGCGAAGAACAGCAGGCCCGCGGCCTGGAGTACGCCGGTGAAGGAGGCATCGTCCCCGATGTCCAGCCGTACGGGATCCGCCTGGCCGGAGGTGAGGGCAGCGAACACCACGGCGGCGAGTACGGAGAGGACCACGGCCACGATCGTGCGGGTGAGCCAGGCGGACTTCTGCACGCCGGCGTAGTTCACGGCGGTCAGCGCCACCACCGCCGCGACGGCGACCCCATGGGCCTGAGCGGGCCACACGTACGAACCGACGGTCAGGGCCATCGCCGCGCAGGAGGCGGTCTTGCCGACGATGAAGGCCCAGCCCGCGAGGTAGCCCCAGAAGTCGCCGAGCCGCTCCCGGCCGTAGACATAGGTGCCGCCGGAGGCCGGGTAGCGGGCGGCGAGCCGGGCCGAGGAGGTGGCGTTGCAGAAGGCGACCACCGCCGCGAGCGCCAGCCCCACCAGCAGTGCGGAACCCGCCGCCGCGGCGGCGGGGGCGAGGGCCGCGAAGACCCCCGCGCCGATCATCGACCCCAGGCCGATCATTACGGCGTCGGGCAGCCCCAGCCGCCGTTGCAGCTCCCCCGGGTCCGCCGATCCCGCCGATCCTGTCGATCCCGCCGATCCCGCCGATCCCGCCGATCCCGCGTGTCCACCCATCGCGTCCTCCACCGACCGCATCACAAACACCGAACCCGGCGCACCGTATAGCAGTTCCCCGCCGTGACGGCCCCGTGAAGGCCGCAGTTCCGCGAAGCGACGGCGCCGTAAAGACCAGTCCCCCTCCGGATCAGGCCCCGGAGGGGGACGGCCTTACTGGACGGCCTTACTGGACTGCCCTACTGGACGGGCATCGTTCGTGGTGCAGCATTCGTGGGCCCTTATTGGGCGGCCTGTGCAGGCCCGGCCTCAGTGGGATTCCTTCAGCACCATGGCCGATCCCCCGCCACGGCGCTTGGGCTCGGCCACCGCCGTGAGCTTGCCGTCCGGCAGGAATTCCAGGGCGGCCACTGCCCCGATCTCCGGTGACGGTGTGAAGGCCTTCGGGGCGAGGACGAACTTGTGGCCCATGCCGTCCAGCTTCTTCCGTTCGGGCGAGGAGAGGAAGGCCGGTTCGGCTTCGGTCGCGGTCTGGTTCCGCTGGGAGAGGCGCGGCGCGGCGACCGCTGCCGGGAGCGGCATACCGAGATCCAGGCGGTTGACCAGGGTCTGTAGCACCGTGGTGATGATCGTGGCACCGCCCGGTGAACCCACCGCGATCATCGGCTTGCCGTCCCGCAGGACGATCGTCGGCGACATGCTGCTGCGCGGGCGCTTGCCGGGGCCCGGGAGGTTCGGGTCCGGCGTCCCCTTGGTGAGGGGAGCGAAGTCGAAGTCGGTCAGCTCGTTGTTGAGCAGGAATCCGCGGCCGGGGACGGTGATGGCCGAGCCACCGGTCTGCTCGATCGTCAGGGTGTAGGAGACGACATTGCCCCAGCGGTCCGCGGTCACCAGGTGGGTGGTCGAGGGCCCTTCGTGCGGCTGCTTGCTGCCGGTCCTGTGGTCGCAGCCCGAGCCGGGGTGGCGTGGGTCGGCGGGGGCGACGGGGCTAGTGAGCGCCTTGTCGGAACGGATCAGGCAGGACCGGTCCTTGGCGAAGTCCTTGCCGAGCAGCTCCTTGGTGGGCACGTCCGAGAACGCCGGGTCGCCCACCCAGCGGTTGCGGTCGGCGAAGGAGATCCGGCTGGCCTCCAGGTAGTGGTGCAGGGCCTGGGTCTTGTCGGCCTTCGAGAGGTGGAAGTTCTCCAGGATGTTCAGCGCCTCGCCCACGGTGGTGCCGCCGGACGAGGACGGTGCCATGGAGTAGACGTCCAGCCCGTGATACGTGGTCCGGGTCGGCTCCCTGTGCAGGGGCTGGTAATCGGCGAGGTCCTTCGCCTTCATGAGGCCGGGGCGGGCCTTGTGCGAGGCGCCGGCAGCCATCGGCGGCTTCTGGACGGTCCGCACCACATCGCGCCCGACGTCCCCGTGGTAGAGCGCGCCGACGCCTTCACGGGCGAGCCGGCGGTACGTCCGGGCGAGATCGGGGTTGCGGAAGCGCGAGCCGACCACCGGAAGCTTGCCGTTGGGCAGGAACAGGTCGGTGGTGGACTTGAAGTCGCGGAAGCGCTTCTCGTTCATCTCCGTCTGCGCACGGAACTCGTCGTTGACCACGAAGCCGTCGCGGGCGATCCGGGTGGCCGGGCTCAGCGCCTTCGCCAGCGGGACCGTGCCCCAGTTCTTGAGCGCTTTGTCCCATGTCGCCGGCGTGCCCGGGATGCCGACCGACAGGCCCGAGTTGATCACTTCAGCGGTGGGGAGCGGCTTGCCGGTCGAAGGGTCGAGGAAGGAGTCCGAGCGCATCCGGTGCGGCGCGGTCTCCCGGCCGTCGATGGTGCGTACCTTCTTGGCCTTGGCGTCGTAGTAGACCATGAAGCCGCCGCCCCCGACGCCCGCGGAGTACGGCTCAACTACGCCCAGCGCGGCGGCAGTTGCCACCGCCGCGTCCACGGCGTTGCCTCCCTTGCGCAGCACCTCGATCCCGGCCCGGGAGGCGTACGGATTGACGCTGGACACCGCGCCGCCGCTACCGGTGGCCACGGCCTTCTTCGCCGGTGGCCGGTCCTTGGCTTCGGCGGCGGACGCGGTGCCGTTGACACCGCAGGAGGTGGCCAGCAGGGAAAGACTGAGCGCAGCCGCAGATGCAGCGGCGACAGCGGCACGACGGACAGCCATACGGCCTCCAGGTATTCACTGTGTGGTGACGTGCGATTTCCGAAACCCTGGCACCGCTCGACCGGCCAATCAACGCTGAGTTGCAAGGTTTGCGCGAGATCTGAGGTTTCCGTCCGGTAACCCTTTCGGGGGCCGGGACCGCCGCAGCCCCATGTAAAGGGCTTGGCGGGGCGCCGTGGACAAGCCACCGGCGCCCCGGCCCCCTGAATGCCGCCGGACCCGTTACACGCTGGTCGGTACGCCCGCGTTGGTGAGGATCTCGCGCACCGGCAGGGCGATGCTCTCGGCGGCGGTCAGGCTGGAGGCTGCCAAGTGGGCGTCCACGATGCGCAGTCCGACCGCGTAACCGGCGAAGTCCGGCAGGCCCACGGGCTGTTGGCCCAGGAGCTCTGCGGTGGCGTCGCCCAGTACATACGCGGTCAGGTGCTGCATCCCGGCCACGTCGATGTCCGCGGTGATCTTTTCGTAGGCGCTGTCCAGTCCGGCGCCGGTCAGCGCCCTCGACCAGGGGCCCATGGCCTCTTCGCCGGCCAGCTCCCGTACGAATGCCTCAGCCAGGCCCTCGGCGACGACGTGCTCCCCCACCGTGACGGCCATCGGGTCCCAGACCACATTCGCGTAGCGCACATTGTGGTGGAGCTCGTGCACGGCGGCGTGCTCGATCTTCTTCAGGGCGGTGTCGGTGGGCCACATCGTCAGGTGGATCGCACCCGGGAACCCGCCCGCACCGAAGTAGCCGGCGCTGCGGACCGTCAGGTGATGGTCGTCGGGGTTGCCGAGCACCAGGACGACATGCACGGTCTCCGCGTGCTTGATGCCGGGCACCGCACCGCTGATCCGCTCCCATCCGAGGTTGAGGGATTCCTCGATGCGGTGCCACACCCCCGCGTCCTGCATCTGACGCAGGGCGGGCACGTAGCGCGGGTCCTCACGGTCGAGGCGGAAACCAACGCCCTGTTGGTGCATCTGGACCAGATCGATGTCTCCCATCGCGGCCATCGCGCTCTTCAGCGGACTGAGCATTTCCCGGAAGGCGTCGGGCCGTTCCTCCAGCGGACACTGGAGGAGGTCGAGCATGGTGGACGCCGTGTCGTGCACAACAATCTTCATGACTCGGACCGTAGGACCTCCCGTTACGGGAGGTGCAAGCCGCTTACGGGAGGTGCAAGCCGCAAGCGGTCCGTCTCAGACGACCCAGTGCGGTTGTTGTCGGGTGGTGGGCGGGTGCGGGAGGCCGTCGGCGAGGGCGGTGGCCATGCGGCGTACGGCCTCGTGCAGGGTGTCGGGCGGCACTGTGTACGGGATACGGAGGCGCTGTTCGAAGAGGCCCGGGTCGGTGGCGAAGTGGGTGCCGCCCTCGATGCGGACCCCATAGTCCAGCGCCCGCTCGGCCAGTGCCGAGGCGACGGGTTCGCCGAGGTCGACCCATAGCGACAGGCCGCCGGGCGGCAGGTGCCAGGTCCACTGCGGGACGTGTGCGGTGAGGGCGGCGGCCAGGGCGGTGCGCCGGCGGCGCATCTCTTCCAGGCGGGGCGGCAGCAGGTCATCGGCCCGTGCCAGCAGGGTGAGGGCCAGCAGTTGGTCCAGGACCGAGCCGCCCATGTCGGTGGCGACCCGCTGGCCGGCGAGTTCGGTGACGAGCCGCGCGGGGGCGCGCAGCCAGCCGATGCGCAGGCCGCCCCAGTGGGTCTTGCTCATCGAGCCGACGGTGATGACCTGGCCGGTTCGGTCGGGTGTGGTGTGGGTGGCGAAGGGCGGCTGGGCGGGGACGTCGAGAGCGAGGTCGGCCAGGGTCTCGTCGATGACCAGCCAGGTGCCGGAGCGGTTGCGCGGCGGTCAGGACGCGGGCGCGCTTGTCCCCGGGCATGAGGCAGCCGGTCGGATTGTGGAAGTCCGCTATCAGGTAGGCGAGTTGAGGCACCACCTGACGCAGGGTCGATTCGATGATCTCGATGTCCCAGCCGGTGTCGGTCACCGGGACCGACACGGTACGCAGCCGGCCGCGGCGCATCGCCTCCAGGGCGTTCGGGTAGGACGGGTTCTCGACCATGACCCGGTCACCGGGCCGGCACAGCAGCCCCAGGACGAGGGTGAGCGCGTGCTGGGCGCCGGAGGTCACCAGGATCTGTTCGGGCACGGTGGCCAGTCCCCGCCGGGTGAAGCGTTCGGCGATGGCGGCGCGCAGGTCCGGCAGGCCATAGGGGTGGTAGCCGGGAGTGTGGACATGCTCGGCCAGCTGCGGGGCGATCCGGGCGAGCGCCTCGGTGAGCGTCTGTTCCGGGAGTCCGGGGGCGGCCCTGGCCAGGTCGATCGCGGTGTCCTGGGGGCCGAGGAGACGGGTGATGCCGCTGGGAGCCCGGCCGTCGGGCAGGGCCGTCCAGGTGCCGGAGCCCTGGCGGCTGTGGGCGTAGCCGCTCTCGCGGAGCAGGTCGTACCCGGCGGTGATGGTGGCCCTGCTGGTGTGGAGGGCTGCGGCCAGTTCCCGTTCGGCGGGGAGTTTGACGTGCAGCGCAATACGGCCGTCCAGGATGAGTCCGCTCATCGCCCGGGCCAGGTGGCGGTAGGCCGGCCGGGTCCCCGACAGGTCGGGCAGCAGCGCGGCCAGCTGCCGGCTCCCCAGGGTCCGTCGGGTGCGATCCACCCTGTCCACCGGCCGGAACGGATGCGGGTCCGCCATACCACCCTCCCCGGATTGGCCGTGTTTCCCAGGCCAATCACCTTACAGACTCGCCGCATTGGCCTTGAGGCACACGCGGCGCAACGGGCGTGCGTGGGCCGACCGGAGCGGGCCCATGGAGGGGATCGGTATGGAGCAGGACCGTACGGAGCGTCGTGACCGTCACCATCGGCGCCGTGGCGAGGAGCGCGTCGAGGGTGCTGTGCCGGGTGGGCGCCCCGTCGGGTCCGCGCGGCTCATCTCCCGTACGCGGCCGTCGCCGCCCCCGCTCAGCTACCTCCCCTTCGGTGAGCGTCCGCTGCGCCGACTTCCCCAACTGCTGGTCGGCCTCGCCCTGTACGGCTTCAGCCTCTCGGTCCTGGTCAGGGCGTCGTTGGGCGTCAACCCGTGGAGCGTTCTCTACGAGGGGCTGGAGCAGCACACCGCGCTGAGCTTCGGCACGATCAGCGCCGTCCTGGGGGTGCTGGTGCTGCTGTTGTGGATTCCCCTCAAGCAGCGGCCGACGCTCGGCACCGTCGCCAACATTGTCGTGCTGGCGTACTCATCCGACCTCGGTCTGCGGCTCCTCCCCCAGCACCTCGGGCTCCCCGCCCGGGCCGGGCTGCTCGTCGGTGGCGTCGTCCTGAATGGACTGTCCGTCGCCGTCTACGTCGGCGCGCGCTTCGGCCCCGGGCCCCGGGACGGGCTGATGACCGGTGCGTCCGCCGTGAGCGGGTGCTCGATCCGGCTGGTCCGCACCCTGATCGAGATCGCCGTGCTGGTGGTGGGGCGGCTGCTCGGTGGGAGCGTGGGGGTGGGCACCGTGCTGTACGCGCTCGCGGTCGGCCCGGTCACCCAGTTCTTCCTGCCCTGGTTCGCCTGCCGGAGCACTGCCGGGCGAGGCGGTGCCGCCCGAGGGGAGGAATCGGGCTGAAATGATCAAGACGTGAGGGGCGGAGCAGGGGGACGCTCCCCTCCGTGACCGGCAAACCGGGGCTGGGTGTCGGCCCGAGATCGGCGGATGTGAGGATTGCCGTCATGAGTAACGACGTGTTCTTCGACATCACCATCAACGGCGACCCGGCAGGCCGGATCGTTTTCACGCTCTTCGACGACGTGGTCCCCAAGACCGCGAGGAACTTCCGCGAGCTCGCCACCGGCCAGAACGGCTACGGCTACGAGGGATCCGGCTTCCACCGCGTGATCCCCGACTTCATGCTCCAGGGAGGCGACTTCACCGCCGGCAACGGGACCGGTGGCAAGAGCATCTACGGTGAGAAGTTCGCGGACGAGAACTTCCAGCTCAAGCACACCAAGCCCGGTCAGCTCTCGATGGCCAACGCCGGCCCGAACAGCAACGGCTCGCAGTTCTTCATCACCACCATCGTGACCGACTGGCTCGACAACAAGCACGTCGTGTTCGGCGAGGTCACCGAGGGCATGGACCTCGTCCGGAAGATCGAGTCGCTCGGTTCGCACGGCGGCGCCACCAAGGCCAAGATCGTCATCGCGAAGTCCGGCGTGGTCGGCGCCTGACACCCGTGGGTGTGCGGTCCGGTGGGTGCGGGCCTTCCCCCCCGACCCACCGGGCCGGCCCTGCATAGTCAGGTGGCGTGCCAGCCGGACCAGCGGGCCACCTGGATCTCCACCACGGGGCCGTGCGGGGCGCGGTCGGCGTATTGCCGGTACTTGCGCGTCAGCAGGTCCACGTAACGCGCGGACGCCGCCGCCCGCTCGGCCGGTGGCAGCGTGGTGGCCGTGCCGTCGGCGCGCGCCCACCACAGGCGGTCCCAGTCCTCGTCATAGCCGTCGACGAGGAGACAGACCTCGGGGTGGGCGCGGATGTTGGCCAGCCGCTTGAGGTGGACCGAGCGCTTCGGTTTGTGGTCCACGGCGAAGACCAGGGTGTCACCGGTCAGCGCGAAGACCGCGGGAACGAGATGCGGACGGCCGGTCTCGTCGACGGTGGCGAGGCGGGCGATCCGCGCCCGGGCGAAGCACTCCCGGGCCCGGCCGCCGGTCATCCGCGGCACTGCCGCACCCAGCCGTTCATACGCCGCGGCACCCGCCCGTTCAGCCCCCGCGGCACCCGGCCGTTCACCGGAAGCGGGCCGCGGTGTCCGAGAACCGGTCCAGATACGACAGGGTCTCGGGCTCCGGCAACGTCGGAAGGTAGAACAGCAGGCGCTCCACATCGAGCTGTGTGTACTGCTCGATGATCTCCGGCTCGTTCGCCACCGCGTAGACCGTCACCGGCACGTTCCGGCCCGCGATGCTGCGCAGCCGGTCGATCTTCGGCCCCAGTTCCTGGGGCGGCAGGCTGTTGGCGAGCCAGGCGTCACCCAGGGCGGCCACCCGGTCGAAGGCCGCCTCGCCGCCGCCCACGTAGACCGGCGGGTGTGGCCGCTGCACCGGCTTCGGCCAGGAGCAGACCGGGTCGAAGTCGACGAACTCCCCGTGGAATTCGGCCTTGTCCTGTGTCCACAGCTCGCGCATGGCCCGCAGCCGCTCGTCCACGAGTCGGCCGCGGGTGCGGGGGTCGGTGCCGTGGTTCTCCATCTCCTCCCGGTTCCAGCCGACACCGATCCCGAAGACGGCCCGCCCATTGGAGACGAGGTCCAGCGAGGCCACCTCCTTGGCCGTGATGAGCGGGTCCCGCTGGGCCACCAGGGCGATGCCGGTGCCCAGCAGAATCCGCTCGGTCACCGCGGCGGCCGCGCTGAGCGCGACGAACGGGTCGAGGGTGCGGTAGTAGATCCCCGGCAGCTCGCCGCCGCCCGGGTAGGGCGAGCGGCGGTCGACCGGGATGTGGGTGTGCTCGGCGATGAGCAGGGAGTCGAGCCCCCGCTCCTCAACGGCGCGCCCCAGCGCGGCGGGCGCGATGCCCTGGTCGGTGAGGAAGGTCGACACACCGAACTTCACAGCGGCTACCTCGGATTCGGGGTTGAACGTATGCGGGGTGGGGGTTGCCGGGTCGTGGCTTGGCCGGTCGGGGGTTTGGGTTCGTCCGTTCGTGGTTCATGCGCCCCGTAATCGCGGGCTCGGGCTCGGGCTCGGACCCCGGCTGCCCCGGAAGGCCGGCCCAGCCCCAGGGCCAGGTACCCGGATCGGCCCCGGCCCAATAATCCGTGCGGCCGACCGGGCGATCTGTCAGTGTTCGGACTTCAGGCCGATTCCGACCAGCGCACAGCAGAAGGGCAGCGCGCCCGCACCATGACCACACACGCTCCCGGACGAGTGACCCCGCAGGGGCCGTGGAACGACGGCGGCGTCGTGGTGATCACCGGCATCCAGGCAGCCGGCAAGTCCACGGTGGCCCAGGCGCTCGCCGAGCGCTTGCCCCGCTCCGTCCACCTGCGCGGTGACACCTTCCGCCGCAACATCGTCCGGGGTCAGATCAATATGACGCCCGACGCGGAGAAGCACGCCGTCGCCCAGCTCGAACTGCGCTACCGGCTGACGGCGCACTGCTCCGACGAGTATGCGCAGGCCGGCTTCACCGTCATCGCGCAGGACATCCTCATCGGCGACTACCTCGCCGAGATGACCGGGTTCATCAAGACCAGGCCGCTCGCGGTCGTCGTGCTGCTCCCCGATCCGGCGGCGGTCGAGGCGCGCGAGGCATCCCGTCCCAAGACGGCGTACGGGCCCGACTGGACCGTACGGGACCTGGACCAGCTGATGCCGGCCGGGACTCCCCGGGACATCGGTCTGTGGCTGGACACCTCGCAGCAGACGGTGGACGAGACCGTCGACGAGATCCTCAGCCGGGCCTGGAGCGAGGGCGCCGTCGCCTGACGGGCTGTCCGAGAAGCGGCGTTCGGCGAGCGTCTGGAAGGCGGCCTGGCAGCCATAGCGGGGAGGCCGCGTAGAAACCCTTCAGCGCCCCGCGGAAGCCGGGGCAGGCGGCACGCGCAGGACGCCGTAGACGGACCAGGCCACCGACACCATCGGTACGGCGACCACCGCGCCGAGCACTCCCGCTGTGACGCTGCCGCAGATAACGGTGAGGGCCACCACCACCGGGTGCAGCCGGACCGCCTTGCTCATCACCAGGGGGTGCAGCACATGGCCTTCGATCTGTCCGATGACCACGATCAGCAGCACGACGACGGCGGCCACCACCGGTCCCTTCGCGGCCAGCGCCACCACGGCGGCGATGGCCAGTGCCACGGGCGAGCCCACCAGCGGGATGAATGCGGCGAAGAATTCCAGCACCGCCAGGGGAAGCGCGAGGGGAACCCCCAGCGCGAAGAGTCCCGCTCCTACGAGAACGGCGTTGATGGCGGCCACCACCACGATGCCCCGGGTGTAGCCGGTGAAGGTAGTCCATGCGGCGCGCCCGGCGGCATGCACGGGATGCCGCCCGCCCGCCGGCAGCTGGCCGCCGAACCATGCCCACATCCGGTCGCCCGAATGCAGAAAGAAAATCGAGCAGAAGAGTGCCAGTACTCCCACGGTCAGGACGGCCACGACCTGACCGACACCGCTGAGGGCGGTGCTGATCAGGGTGGCGCGATGGCTGGTCACGAACCGTGACAACCGGCCCTGGAGATCGGAGAGAGTCCCCGGGCGCAGATGGACCGGCGGCCCTTCGAGCCAGCGCTCGATGCGCTGTACGCCTCCGACGAACTCCCGGCGCAGTCCGTCCCACTCACCGGCGACGGTGGCCCCGATCAGACTGAGAATGGTGAAGAGGAGCAGGATGCCGACCACGAGGCCGAGCGCGACCGCCGCCGAACGTGGCATCCAGCGGCTCAGCAGACTGACCGCCGGCTCCAGAAGGGCGGTCAGCACCAGGGCCAGGAAGACGGCCAGCGTCACCAGATGAAAGCGGCCCAGCGCCGCGAAGATCGCGTAGGCGGCCGCGCCCACGATGATCAGGCGCCAGGCGTATCCGGCCACGACCCGCAGTGTCGGCGAGACCTCGACGCCCTCCCCCGGGCCGCGGTCCGGCGCACGTCCCCTCGCCCGGCGCACGCCCAGGGCCCGGACCCCGCGGGCGGTACGCCGCGCGGTGCCCCGGGGTCGCCGGGGCCCGTTCCCGTGAGCGTCGGGGGAACGCTCGCGCTCCCCGCCGGACCGGTTCCGCACTGGGCCGTCACCGCCTCCCGCCCCTCCCGTGACCAGCGCCGGAAGGGGGACGACTGCCGCGCGCGAGCGAGTGCGCACGCTCGGCGCATACCCAGTGGTGGTATCACCGCGGGGCCGTCTTCGAACGTGTGCGGGCGGGCATTCCCCCAATGGAGCAGGCTGTCGGCTCAGGTGCCGAGGGCATGCCCCGGCGCCGCGAAGCGGGCCGGACCGGGCCAGGCCAGGCCAGGCCAGGCCAGGAAATCTGCGACCGGTCGTGTCACGGTGTCGATTCGGGAGGGGGCCGTTCGTATAGAGGTGCGGGCCCGTTATGCCGGGGCGGCGGTGAGCGACGGGAGGGGCGTGGGTGAGGTGGGGGTGGCGCTGTCCCGGAGGTTCTGGCATTCGTCCGTCAGATGCGCGAGGGCGGCGGTGAGGGCCTCCTCCGCGTGGTCGTGCGGCGGGGTGTCCGGCAGGACGGCGACGGAGAGCTGACGCAGCAGTTCGGTGTGCGTGGCCAGGGCTTGGCGGGTGCGGGTATCGGTGTGGTCGGTCAGCAGCAGACGGGCGGCCGTATTGGCGGCGCGCAGTCGGGGCTGGTGGATACGGCGGTGGGGGCGGGGAAGGGCGCGCCAGGCCGTGTTGGCGACGGTGACCAGGCGCCAGATCTCGTTGTCGGCGGGGTCGGTGTCGTAAAACCGCAGGCCGTAGCGGCTCACCAGCCAATACGAGGTGGCCAGGGCGAACGCGGTGGCGGCGTCGAAGGCCAGCCAGAATCCGAGCAGATGGGGCTCGCCGCAGACGGCTCGTACCGCCAGCGCCGCCCCCGCTCCCCCGGCGCCGAACAGCACGGCCGCCACGAGCAGAAGCAGGAGCGCGGCCGGGAGCGCACCGATGCCGTTGGCACTGTCGAGGCGCGCCATGCCCTTCCAATGGGGCGCGAGATAGCGGGCGTAGCGGGCCCACCTGGGGGCGGGTTCGATCAGGGCGATACGGCCGGCCCAGCTGACGCTCTGCGGGCTCTTGGTGCTGTTGATGCCCGAGGTCGGGCCGCTACAGGGAATCACGTGAGCGACAACGAGTGGTGAGGGAAAACGCGACAGCCGAAGCGGAGGTTTAGGGGGCAGATTCCTCCCTCCGGCCGGGCGCGCGCCGCCGCAGTCTGAATGCGCCGGTGGCATACCCGGTCGATCATCCGATACATACGCGCGGCGGGCGCGCCCCCGGCCGGCGCCCCGGACGGGCGCGGTTCGGAGCCTTGGCCTGTTCCTCGATGCCCAAGGCCCGCACGAATACGGCGCACGCCTGGGCGAATGCCCTATTTGGCCTGCTCGTTTCCGGTGAACGCGGCGATCAGGTCGTGGGCTGTGTAGTTGTCGGAGTCGAGCCCGTGGGCCTCGGCGCCTTCGAAAGTGACAGCCTCGGCGCTGCGGGTGAACATGGCCTGCTCGTACTCGGCGAGCGCGGCGTCGATGTCGTCGGGGCGCGCGGCAAGGGTCTTGCCGAGTTCGGCGCCATCGAGCATGGCCAGGTTGGCGCCTTCGCCGTTCGGGGCCGTGAGGTGGGCGGCGTCGCCGAGCAGGGTCACCCCCGGCACCCGGTCCCACCGGTGCCCGGTCGGCAGAGCGTGGAGGCGGCGCAGGACCGGCGCGATGTCGCCGTCTGTGATCAGCGCGGTGAGTTCCGGCGCCCAGCCGTCGAACTCCTCCGCGATCCGCGCGGTGGCCGCGGCGGGAGCGCCGATCCCGTAAGCCGGGACGATGCGGTGCTGGCGGCCGGCGCCCACCAGCTCCAATGTCCCGGCAGCCCCCGACAGCTCACCGACAGGTGACCTTCCACGGCCGACAACCGGCCGAAACCGGCCCGGTCCCTGTCCAACGATCTGTGCGTGCGGAGCCAGGCTGCCAAGGGATCGGCTTCGGTACGGTTCCGGGCATGTCTGCTCCCTGTGACAGCTACGACTCGACCCGTCATCCCGATCTCCTGGCGTGGCTGACCGAACGACAGACCGGCTTCGGACGCTGGGCCCACGAAGCCGGCGGCGTCGCCCTGTTCGACTACTCCAACGCCTCCCTGGACGCGCTGGAAGACCTGGTGAGGGAGGCGTACACCGAGACGGAGGAGATCACTCAGCAGCGCCGCAGCCTCTTCGTCCAAGGCGCCGTGTGGTACCTCGGCGAAGTCTTGTGCCGCCGCAAGGGGTGGGTTTGGAAGTTCGAGCCGGACTTCGACACAGGCGAAGTACCGCCGTTCTACGGCGAGACGGAAGCGCCGGGACTCCTGGACGCTCCCTGCGTGGGCGCGCCCGGGGCCGGTCCCGGTGAGCACTGGTACCCGCTGAACGCGCTGCGCCGCTTGTTCACCGAGGACGACGAGGTGGGCAATCCGGTTGATGAACGGCTCGTCGGGATGGTCGAAGGCTGGTACGACGACGAAGGCGATGAGGACGATGAGGACGATGAGGACGATGAGGACCAGGAAGGCGAGGAAGAGTACGAGGGCTGATGCACCAGTGAACCTGCCTCCTCCCCCGGCCCACCGGGCCCGTGGCGCCCTTGCAGGGCAGGGATGTTAAGGACACTGTGGTCGCACTAGGTCAGGTGGCCTGCGCGGTCGGCAGGTTCCGTCACACGGTTGGAGTGAGCGTGGCTTCCTTCGTACTGCCCCATGCCTTGCACGGCTCGGGATCGCACAAGGTCATCGCCGTGCACGGGTGGTTCGCCGACCGGTCGGCCTTCGACCCGGTCCGGCCGGATCTGGACCAGGACGCGTTCCAGTACGCGCTGGTCGACCTCCGTGGCTATGGCGAGGCGAAGGACGCGGCCGGGGCGTACACCACCGGTGAGGGGGCGGCCGATGTGCTGGCGCTCGCCAACCGGCTGGGCTGGGAGCGGTTCTCGGTGATCGGCCATTCGATGGGGGCGAGCGTCGTCCAGCGGGTGCTGGCCGCGGCGCCGCGCCGGGTGCGCCGGATGGTCGGCATCTCTCCGGTGCCCGCCTCCGGTCTGCCGCTGCCGCCGGAGCAGTGGGAGCTGTTCTCCTCCGCTGCCCACACCCCGGGGAACCGGCGGGCCATCCTCGACCTCACCACGGGCGGGCAGCGGCCCGCCGCCTGGCTGGACCGGATGGTGCGGCGGTCGCTGGAGTGCAGCGATCCGAAGGCGTTCCGTTCCTGGCTGGACTCCTGGTCCGGGGAGGGGTTCGTCGCGGAGGTCGAGGGGTCGGCGGTGCCCGCGCTGGCGGTGACCGGCACGCTGGATCCCGCGCTCAACGCGGAGCTGACCCGGCAGACCTGGCTGCGGTGGTACACCCGCAGTGAGCTGGTCGAGCTGCCCTCGGCAGGGCACTACGCCATGGACGAGACCCCGCTCGAACTGATCCGGGCCGTGGAGGACTTCCTGCGCGCCGACGATGACGGAGCGGCGGCGGGATGACCGTGTCCGCAGCCGACGCCGCGGACCGGGAGGTGCCGGACGTCTTCGATCCGCGCGGCTATGCCGACGGGCTGCCGCACGCGGCGTTTCGGCTCTTGCGCGACCGGTATCCGGTGGCCTGGCAGGAGGAGCCCGAGGTGCTCGGCTGGCCCGCCGGGCCGGGCTTCTGGGCCGTCACCCGCCACCAGGACGTGGTACGGGTCCTGAAGGACGCCCGCACCTTCTCCTCGCACCTGGGCGCCACCCAGATCCGCGATCCCGATCCTGCCGACCTGCCGTTCATTCGCCGCATGATGCTCAATCAGGATCCCCCGGACCACGGTCGGCTGCGCCGTTCGGTCAGCCGGGCCTTCACCCCTCGTCAGGTCGACCGCTTCGGCGCCGTCATCCGTGAACGGGCCCGTGCCCTGCTTTCGGAAGCGGTCGCCACGGCACGTGCCGGGGACGGGGTGGGTGACCTCGTCACCGCCGTCACCGATGACTTCGCGCTGCTCAACCTCGCGGATCTGCTCGGGGTGCCGGCCGCCGATCGCGGGCTGCTCCTGGACTGGACCCGGCGCGTCATCGGCTACCAGGACCCGGACGAGGCCGGCCCGGCCACCACAGGACCGGACGGGCGGCCCGCCAACCCGCGCTCCCCCGCGCTGCTCCAGGACATGTTCGGCTTCGCGCGGGAACTGGCCGCCCACAAGCGGCGGCATCCGGGCGACGATGTGATGACGGTGCTCGCCTCGGACCCGGAACTGGCCACGCCCGAGCTGGAGATGTTCTTCTTTCTGCTGACCATCGCGGGCAATGACACCGTGCGCAGCGCGGCCCCCGGCGGACTGCTGGCACTGGCCCACCACCCGGACGCCTACCGCCGGCTGCGCGCGGGCGCCGTGGGGATGGCGACAGCTGTGGAGGAGCTGCTGCGCTGGCATCCGCCGGTGCTCAGCTTCCGCCGTACCGCGGCCCATGACACCGACCTGGCCGGGCGCACCGTTCGCGCCGGAGACAAGGTGGTGGTCTTCCACGGTTCGGCGAATTACGACGAGCGGGTGTTCGCCGACCCGCACGGCCTGGACCTGGCCCGGTCCGCCAATCCCCATGTCTCTTTCGGCGACGGGCCGCATGTCTGCCTGGGCGCCCATCTCGCCCGGCTGCAATTGCGGGTGCTGTACGAGGAGACCTGCCGTCTGCTGCCCGCCCTGGCGGTCGCCGGTCCGCCGAAGCGGCTCGTGTCGAACTTCATCAACGGTCTGAAGTCGCTGCCGTTGCGGCTGGTGGACACTCCCGGCGAGGTGTAGGCCGGGAAGGGAGTCGGTGGTGTGGCTCCCTCGGCGGCTCCCCGGGCGTGGGGTGGCGCGATCCGTCAGCGCCTCATGGAGACCGTGACACCGACTTCGGGTGCCGGTTGCAGCAGGGCGGCTGTGAGGGGGTGTTGGGGGGCGGTGAGCAGTTGGGCGGCCGGGCCCTGTTCGATGAGGTGGCCGTCGTCGAGTACGGCGATGCGGGTGGCCAGGGTCGCGGTGTCGCGGTCATGGGTGATCAGGACCAGGGACAGGTCCGGGTGGGTCCGTACGAGGTCGGCGAGGAGCGTGCACAGGCTGCGGCGGGTGACGGCGTCCTGGCCGGAGGTGATCTCATCGCAGATCAGGACCCGGGGGCGGGCCAGCAGGGCGCGGGCCAGGGCGGCGCGCTGGAGTTCACCGCCGGAGAGCTCCGTGGGCCGGCGGCGTATGAGGTCGCCGGGCAGCCCCAGGGTGCTCAAGGTGCGCTCGGCCTCGGTGAGGGCTTCGGTCCGCGGGACCGCGCGCAGCCGGACGGCGGTGCGCGCCACCTGGTCGAGGACCGGGCGGTGTTCGTCGAAGGCGGCGCGGGCGTCCTGGAAGACGTACTGGACGGCGGCCAGTTGCTCGCGGGTGCGGTCGCGGAGGCTGCGGGGCAGCGCGACGCCGTCCAGCAGGATCTCCCCGTCGTAGCTGCGGTGGAGACCGGCGAGACAGCGGGCGAGGGTGGTCTTGCCGCTGCCGGAGCGGCCCACGACGGCCGAACAGCCGGGCGGGAGCAGCAGTTCGGGGGTGCGCAGGACGGTGGACCCGCCGTGGTGGGCGGTGAGGTTCCGCACCTGGAGCACCGCCTCGGCGGCGGCCGGGCGGGAGGGGGTGTCGTCGGCCGGTGTCTCCGCGTCCGTGCTCTGGACGAGTGGGCTCTCCGGCGGCTCGGTGGAGGCAGCGGGGGTGAGGAGTGCCCGGGTCCAGGAGTGCTGAGGGTGGCTCCAGAGCTGTTCCGGGGTGCCGGATTCGACGATGCGGCCGGTGCGCAGGACATGGACGTGGTCGGCCAGGGTGCGGACGACCTCCAAGTCGTGGCTCAGGAGCAGTACCGCGATGCCCTCCCGGGCCACCGCGGCCAGCTGCTCGGCGACCTGCTGCTTCGTCACAGCGTCCTGGCCGGTGGTCGGTTCGTCCGCAACGAGGATGCCGGCGCCGGTCAGCAGGGCCTGGGCCAGGACGACGCGCTGTTGTTGGCCGCCGGAGAGCTGGTGGGGGTAGCGGTGCAGCAGGGCTTCGCCGTCGTGGAGCCGGGCCTGTGCGAGGGCGCGCAGGATGCGGTGCCGGATCTCGGACCGGCGGGCGCGGCGGGGCAGATGGCGTACCTGGGTGCGCGCGATGTCCTGGAGGAGGGCGGCGACCGGCCGGGCGGGGTTGAGAACGGTGGCGGGGTGCTGCGGTACGTAGCCGACGAGGGTGTGCGGGACGCGGACCTCGCCGGTCACCCTGGCGCCGGGCGGGTACTCGTGCAGCAGGGCGAGCCCGGTGGTGGTCTTGCCGCTGCCGGAGGCGCCGATCAGGGCGGTGATTTGGCCGGGTGGCACCCGCAGACTCACTCCGCCGACGAGGGCCCGGCCGTCGATTTCGACGCGGAGGTCCTGGACCTCAGCGGCCTCGTTCAGATGCACGGGTTGCTCTTTTCGTCTCGTCCGGGCGCGCGGGGCGGGCCGTCGGTGGGCGGAGGGGCGGGGGTGCGGCCGGGCCTCGGTGCTCGGTCCTGCGGGGGCCCTTCGTCGCGACCGACCGGTGCGAGCCTCCGGCCACGACGGTCCCGCCCCGGCCTGCGGTCGCGTCCGGGCCTACGGTCGCGTCCGGGCGTGCGGTCCCGCCCCGGCCTACGGTCGCGCCGGGTCAGGGCGGCGTCGAAGAGCAGGTTGGTGCCCATGGTCAACGCCATGATCAGGACGGCGGGGAGCACGACGGCCCAGGGCTGGATGAACATGCCCGTCCGGTTGCGGTCGACCATCACCGCCCAGTCGGCGGCGTCCGGTTCGGCGCCGACGCCGAGGAAGGCGGCCGTGGCGACCAGGTAGAGCACACCGGTCAGCCGGACCCCGGCGTCGGCGGCGAGGGTGCGCAGGGCCGACCGGCCGACATAGCCGAGGGCCGTCCGCCACCAGGTCTCGCCCTGCATCCGCAGTGCCTCGACCGCGGGCCGGGCAGCCGCTTCGGCGGTGGCGGCCCGGACCGCTCGCACGGCGTCGGGGATGTTGACCAGTGCCACCAGCAGCGCCAGACCGCCGGCATCGGGCGTCAGGACCGCCGCCACCAGCAGCAGGAACAGCAGCGACGGCACGGCGAGCAGCACATCCAGCGGCCGCATCAGCAGCTCTTCCAGCCAACCGCGGTGGGTCAGCGCGGCAATGAGGCCCAGCGGGATCGCTACCGCGTAGGCCAGCGCGGTCGCCGCGAGGGCGGTCAGGAGCACCGGGCGGCCGCCGAGCAGTACCTGCCGCCAGACGTCCCGGCCGACGAAGTCGGTGCCGGCCCAGTGCCCGCCGCCGAGGGTGAAGGAGGCGGCCCGTGGTCCCGGCTCCCCGGCGAACAGCGGTCCGAGCAGGGCGAGCAGCAGCGGGACGGTGATGATCAGCAGGGCGAGGGTGAAGCGACGCGGGCCGGGGGCCGTACGGGGATTCATGCCGTCACCCCCGTTCGGGGCACCAGGCGGTAAGTGGCAAGGTCCGCGCCGAGGTTGAGGACGACGGCGGTGCAGCCGAAGACGACGGCCAGGCCCTGGATGACGGGGACATCGCGTTCCGCGACGGCATTCATCAGGACCGTTCCGAGTCCGGGGATCACGAAGAGGGCCTCCACGACGATGACACCGCACAGCAGCCAGTCGACCGTGCGGGCGAGCTGCTGGGCGGCGGGCGCAAGGGCGTTGGGGAGGGCATGCGCATAGCGAAGCCGCGCGCCGGGGATGCCGTAGCGGCGGGCCTGCGCGACGTACGGCGAGGCCAGCGCCTCGATCATGCCGGCGCGGACCAGCCGCGCCAGTGAACACACCGGCCGGGACAGCAGCACCACTACGGGCAGCACCAGCGCCGCGGGGTGGGCCAGCAGATCGTCGCCGTAGCCGACGGCGGTCGGTGGCAGCCAGCCCAGGCGCAGTGCGAAGGCCGTCACCAGCAGCACCCCGAAGGCGAACTCCGGTACCGCGTACACCCCCAGGGTCACCGAGCTGATGAGGCGGTCCACGAGCCGTCCTTCGTGGCGGGCGGCCAGTACGCCGAGGCCGCCGGCCAGCGGCACCAGCAGGAGCAGGGTGACCGCGGCGAGCAGCAGGGTCGGGCCGAAGCCGTCGGCGAGGTAGGAGCTGACCGGGCGGCCCGAGGCCAGCGAGGTGCCGAGGTCGCCGTGCAGCAGCCCGGCCGTCCAGGCCGCGAGGCGTTCGTGGGCGGGCCGGTCGAGGTGCAGGGTCTCCCGGATGGCCGCGATCCGCCCGGGGTCGGGCTGGTCACCGGCGAGCACCACCGCGGCGTCGCCGGGCAGCGCCTCGGTGAGGGCGAAGACGAGCAGTACGACGGCGGCGGTCTGTCCGGCACCGAGCAGCAGCCGCCGGACCAGCCACGACCGCAGACCGGTCACGCGAGCCACACCTTGTCGAAGCGGGCCCAGTCGAGCGTGTTGGCGGGGGCCCGGTGCGCCACGCCGCGGACCGTACGGGCGGTGCCCAGGATCCAGTCGGCGAAGCCCCAGACCAGGAAGCCGCCCTCGGCGTACAGCCGGCGCTGCATGCGGGTGTACACGGCGGCCCGGTCCTTCTTGTTCCTGGTGGACTGGGCCTGCTGGTAGAGCGCGTCGAAGTCCTTGTGGTGCCACTTGGTGGCGTTGGTGGTGGAGCCGGACAGCAGGCGCTGGGAGAAGTGCGATTCGATGGGCATCGCGCCGGAGCGGTAGCAGCACAGCGTTCCGGAGTCGAGGGTGTCCTGCCAGTAGCTGTCCTTGCTGCCCATCGCCACCTTCACCCGCACTCCGGCCTTGGCGGCCTGGTCGCGGAAGATGGCGGCGGACTCGGTGAACCCGGCGGCGACGGGCGAGGTGTCGAGGGTGACCCGCAGCCCGTCGGCGCCGGCCTTCTTCAGCAGGTGGCGGGCCCGGTCGAGGTCCTGCTCGCGCTGCGGCAGACCGTCGGCGTAGTACTCGTAGCCCTTGCCGAACAGGTCGTTGCCGATCTCGCCGGCGCCGGAGAGCGCGCCGTCGACCAGTTCCCTGCGGTCGGTGAGGAGGAAGAACGCCTCGCGTACCCGCTTGTCGTCGAACGGCGGGCGGTCGGTCTTCATCGCGAATGCCTGCATCGCGCTGTTGCGCAGCCGGACGATCTCGATCTGTCCCTTGCCCTCGTGGGCGCGGGCGGTCGTCGGGGTCAGCTCGTGGGCGTATTCGACCTGGCCGCCCAGGAGGGAGTTGAGGCGTGCGGACTCCTCGTTGGCGACCAGGAATTCCAGCTGGTCCAGGTAGGGCGCGCCGTCCCAGTAGTCGTCGTTGCGCCGGAAGACGGCGGAGCGTCCGGGCGTGAAGGAGACGAAGCGGAACGGGCCGCTGCCGACCGGCTTCGTGTCGAAGTCCGTCGCGCCGTCGGGGACGATAGAGGCGCCGAACGCGGCCAGGAGGTTGGGGAAATCGGCGGTCGGGCGCTTCAGTACGAACTCGACGGTGCGCGCGTCGGCGGCCCGGCTCGCCTTGAGGTCGAGGGGCTCCAGTGAGGCCTTGGCCCGGAACGCCTTCTTGGGGTCGGCGATACGCCGGAAGCTGTAGAGGACATCGCGGGCGGTGACCGGTTTGCCGTTGTGGAAGGTCGCCTTGCGCAGCCGCACCGTCCAGCGGTCCAGGGCGGCGTTCGGCTCCCAGGAGGCGGCCAGCCGCGGCTCGGCGGCGAGATCGGCGCCGAAGTCGGCGAGCTTGTCGAAGAGGGCCTTGGCGCGGGCGGCGTCGGCGAAGAGGTTGGCCAGATGCGGGTCGAGGGTCTCGCTCGCGCCGCCGCCCGCGAAGGCGGCGCGCAGCTTTCCGCCGCGCCGGGGCGTGCCGCCCCCCTCGGCGGCGCCCCCGCTGGGGCCCGTGCAGCCGGCGAGGGCGAGTGCGCCGAGGCCGGCCGCCCCGCCGGCCGCGGCGAGGAAGCCGCGGCGGCGCAGACCGGGGAGGCGTGGGTCGTGGACGGGGCCTTCGTACATGGCGGTTTCCTTGCTGTGCGCGGGTGGGTGGCGGAGGTCGGGCGGGCGTCAGTCGTGCCGGGTCAGCCGGGCGACGAGGTGCAGCCGGTCTCCGTCGGCGGATGTGCCGGGGGCGGCGCCCTCGTGCCAGGCCGGGTCGGTGCGCGGCCCCGGCCCGTCGTGCAGGTCGAGGACCTCGAAGCCGTGCGCGACGAGGGCGTACCGCAGCTCCTGGGGGAAGAGCAGTCGCCATGCGGAGCGCTGCGCATGGGGCGGGGAGCCGTCGGCGGCGGTCCAGATACGGGTGCGGCGCAGGAGTTGGGCGGCGCGGTCGACGGACAGCGTGGTGGTGGAGGTGTAGGTGGTGCCGCGCCAGGTGAAGTCGTGGACGGCCGGGGCGTCGAGCAGTTCCGTGCGGCCGAGGAAGAAGGCACCGTTGCGCATCTCGGCCACGAGCAGCCCGCCGGGGGTGAGGCCACGCCGGCAGGAGGTGAGGAAGCCGTCGAGTTCGGCGTTGGTGTGGCAGTAGAGCAGGGCGCTGTCCAGGCAGACGACGGCGTCGAAGGGGCCTTGGTGGAGGGCGAAGTCGCGCAGGTCGGCGTGGACGTAGTCCGGTCCGGGGTGATGGGTGCGAGCATGGGCCAGCATCGCGGCGGAGAGGTCCGCGCCGACGACAGTGCGACCCGCACGGTGCAGATACGCGGCGTCGCGTCCGGTGCCGCAGCCGAGGTCCAGCACGCGGCTGCCCGCGCGGTGCCGGCGCAGGCAGTCCTCGGCCCAGCGGCCGGCGAGCCGTTCGGTGTCGGGGAAGCGGGCCTCGTAGAGCTCCGGGTTGTCGGTCAGCAGGTTTTCGGGGTGCATGTCCGATTCCATGGTGTGGTCAGGTCTTTGCCGTCGTCGTGGGCGCGGCGGTGGCCGGGGCCGGGTCGGTGGCGTGCTCCGGCAGGCCGCGCAGCCGGTGCAGCCAGGCGACACCCGCCGCGGAGACCAGGCCGAAGGCCAGGCAGCACGCCCACGGCAGCCACTGCGTACGGGTGTGCTCGCCGGTGTCCATGGCCCAGCCGACGACGGTGTTGCCCAGCGCCGCAGCGATACCGGAGACCACGTAGAACAGTCCGAAGTAGGTGCCGGTGAGTTCGGCGCGGCCGAAGGCGGGGATCAGCTCCAGCACGAACGGCTGGGCGACCATGACGCCGAGGTAGAGCAGCAGCGCCCCGGCCAGTACGGGCAGTGCGCGCAGCACGGCGTCGCCCGGGCCGCCGGACGGCGCCCCCAGACCTGCGACGGCCATCGGCGGGACGAAGGCGAGCCCCATCAGGCCGAGGCCGGCACTGATCCACCGTGCCCGGTTCCCGCGCTCCTTCAGGGCGCGGGTGATCCGCATCTGGAGCGAGAGGTTGGCGACGGTGCCGATGAGGAAGACCAGACCGGCCGCGCCGTCCCAGCCGGTGGCCCGCCGGGCGCCGTCCGGCAGCAGCAGATACAGCTGGTTCTGCATGGTGAACATGCCGACCATGGCCAGGGCGAAGGCCAGGAAGACGCGGTTGCCGAGGACTTCGCGCCAGTCACCGAGGACGCTGTTGGTCGCGGGGGCGACCTCTGAGGCGGGCAGCACGACGGTCTGGGCGACGGTGAGCAGGGCGAAGATGGCGGCGGCGGTGAGCGCGGAAACCCGGAAGTCGACCAGCAGCAGGACGCTGCCGAGCAGTGGCCCGATCAGGGCGCCGGTGGTCGCGAAGACATTGAAGAGGGCGAACGCCTCGGCCTTGCGCGGGCCCGCCTCCTGTGCGAGGTAGGCCCGTACGGCGGGGTTGAACAGCGCGCCGGCCAGTCCGCTGAGCACGGAGGCGGCGATGAGGACGGTCAGGCCGTCGCCGAGCGCGAAGAGGCCGAAGCCGACGGTCCGCAGCGCGCAGCCGGCGATGATGACGCGGCGCGCGCCCAGCCGGTCGGAGGCCGAGCCGCCGATGAGGAACAGGCCCTGCTGGCTCAGGTTGCGGACGCCGAGGATGATGCCGACGACCGCGGCGGACATGCCCAGGTCTTCGCCGAGGTGCACCGCGAGGTACGGAATGAGCAGATAGAAGCCGGTGTTGACGCCGAGCTGATTGATCAGCAGCAGGCGGATGGCGAGCGGGAAGCGGCGCATCTCGTGCCAGGTCTTCACTGTGCCGCCTCCTCGTCAGGGGCCGGCACCGGCGCGTCCTGGCCGCCTGTCTCCCGGCCGGCCGGCTCCTCGCCCGGTGGTGCTGCGCCGTGGACCGGCCGTACGCCCAGGCCCGGTTCGCGTCCGGCGCGTACGGTGCCGTCGGTGCCGCCGATGCCGGTCCAGGGGTCGTGGGCGAGCAGCAAGTGGCCGTCCAGGTCCGTCCATCGGGCCCGGTCGGCGAGGTGGACGGCCGGGGCGAGACCGAGGGTGCTGGCGGTGAGACAGCCCAGCATCAGCGCGGTGCCGCTGTCGGCCAGCAGATCGGCGATGCGCAAAGCCGCGGTGACCCCACCGCACTTGGCGAGCTTGACGTTGATGCCGTGCACCCGCCCGGCCAGCCGCCGGGCGTCCTCCAAGCCGACCGCGTCCTCGTCGGCGATCACGGGCAGCGGCGAGCGCGCGGCGAGTGCGGCCAGCGCCTCCGGGTCGCCGGGGGCGAGCGGCTGCTCCACCGCCTCGATGCCGAGACCGGCGTAGCGGGGCAGCAGGGAGTCGGCCAGGGCCGGGCTCCAGGCGCCGTTGGGGTCGAGCAGCAGCCGGGCGTGCGGAGCGACGTTGCGTACCGCCAGGACGCGGTCGAGGTCGTCCTCGGGGTCCGGGGCACCGGCCTTGATCTTGAGGACGGAGAAGCCGCGGCGGGTCAGCCGGCGTGCCTGTTCCGCGGCCGCCCGGTACGAGGTGATGCCGATGGTGCGGGCGGTGGCGGCGTAGGGCGCTTCCGGCGCGCCGAGCAGCCGGTGCACGGGGACGCCGGCGCGTTTCCCGACCAGATCGAGCAGGGCGGACTCCACGGCCGCGGTCACCGCCGGGGGCGTGCCGGGCGCGGGCAGTGCGCCCGCGCGCAGGGCGTCGAGGGCGCTCTCGGGGGTGGCGCAGCGGGCGAGTTCCCGCCCTGCCTCGTGCAGCAGCCGGCCGAGGCGGGCGGCGTCCAGGCCGTAGTACGTGCTGGTGACGGCTTCTCCGTAGCCGCGGGTGCCGTGGTGCTCGACGGCGAGCCATACGGCGTCGCGGGCCGCCATCGTGGAGCGGGAGATCCGCAGCGGCTCGGTGAGTTCGAGTCGTACGGTGCGCTGGCTGACCTTCACGGGGCTTCTTCCCAGGTGGTGGGGCGGGAGTTGTGGTGCGTAGGGGCGGGCGGGCGTCCGCTGCCCGCGCCTGGGGGCACGAGCGGGTCGGTGACCGTCCCGCACCGGGTCCATCCGGTCGCCTCCGCGGCCGTCGGATGCGGGATCTCGACCGGGCGGGTGGCGGCGGTGGCCAGGTCCAGGCCGTGGGCGGCGGCGAAGTCGTCGTCGAAGACGCTGTTGAGGTAGCGCTGCGGGCCGTCGGGGAAGACGGTGGCGACGACGGTTCCGGGGTGCACCCGCGCGGCCCATGCGGAGACCAGGGCGACCGCGCCGGTGCTCCAGCCGCCGCTGACGAAGTTGCCGGTGGCGAGCCTGCGGCAGGCGTCGGCGGACTCGGCCGGGCCGACCCAGTGCACTTCGTCGAAGGCGTCATAGGCGACATTGCGGGGGTGGATGCTGCTGCCGAGGCCCCGCATCAGCCGGGCCCGGGCGGGCTGGCCGAAGATCGTCGAGCCGGTGGCGTCCACCCCGATCAGGCGCAGCCGCGGCCAGTGCCGGCGCAGCGGGCCGACCACGCCCGCGCTGTGGCCTCCGGTGCCGACGCTGCACACCAGGACGTCGAGGTGGTCGAGTTCGGCTGCCATCTCGGCGGCGAGGGAGGCGTAACCGGCGACATTATCGGGGTTGTTGTACTGGTCGGGCCAGTACGCGCCGGGCAACTCGGCGAGCAGCTGCCGCAGCCGGGCGAGCCGGGCAGCCTGCCAGCCGCCCTCGGCCGCCGGCCGGTCGACGAGTTCGAGCCGGACCCCGTGGGTCCGCAGCAGCCGACGCATGGCCGGCTCCAGCTCGGTGTCGCCGACCAGCACCACCGGATGGCCGAGTGCCTGGCCCGCGAAGGCCAGACCGATGCCGAGGGTGCCGGAGGTGGACTCCACGACGGGGGCGCCGGGCCGTAGTTGGCCCCCCTCGCGGGCGCCGAGCAGCATGGACACCGCGGCCCGTGCCTTCATGCCGCCCGCGCCGAGCCCTTCGAGCTTGGCCCAGAATCCGGGGTGCGGGCAGGGCAGGTCGGCGGTGATCCGGGCGAGCGGTGTGCGGCCGAGCAGGCCGAGGAGCTCGCGGTTACCGGTGGGATGCCGGACGGCCGTGGTCACCGGGCGGCTCCGGGTGCGTCGGCGCGATAGCGGTGGAGGGTGCCCGGCCCGCCGTCGAGCCAGAAGAACGGGTACGGCTCCGCACATACGGCGCTCACCCCGGAGCCGAGGAACCGCGGCAGCACCGCACTGCCCGTCTGGGCGAACATCACCAGCGGCTTGCCGTGGCGCAGGGCGTGCTCCCGCAGCGCTTCGAAGCTGCCGTTGCCGAGCGTCATCCCGGAGGCGAGCACCGCGTCACAGTGCGCCAACTCGGCGAGCGCATCGGTGCGGACCGGCTCGCCCCACTCCGTCGTGCCCCCCTTGAGATCGCAGGGCACATACGACAGCCCGCGCGCACGGAGCGCCTCCAGCAGCGAGTTGACCACGCCGACCACGAGCACCCGGGCGCCCGGCGCGGCGTCGACCAGCCCCACGACGGCCCGTGCCCTGGCCCGGGACTTCCGCAGGGACGACCCGGCCGGCAGCGACCAGGGCCGGGCGCCGTGCGCGGGGGTGTGCGGGAGTACGTGCATCAGATAGGTGTCGAGGGCGGCCACCCGCACCGGGCGCAGTTCGTGCGCCATCAGGCGGGCCAGGTCCGCGCCGACGCAGTCCTCGATCGCGGCGTCCGGCAGCTCACCGGGCTCCACCGCGCACGAGCCGACCGCGCCGGCCAGCCGCAGGCTCAGCACTTCGTTGCGGTAGCCGCCGCTGCGGCCCTCATGGCGTACGGCCTGCCGGGTGCTGAAGGCGACGGCGACCCGCTGGGTGCGCGGGTCGGGCCCGAAGTCACCGCCGAGGACACGGGCCACGAGCCCGTCGTACGAAGCGGCCGCGGCGGGCAGATGGGTGGTGGGCGTGGTCATCGGTTCACCACCCGCGGGCGCAGCCCGGACAGCACGGCGTCGACGCACCGGCGGGCGTCCGGGCCCTCGGCATCGCCGGCCATGACATGTCCCAGGTACTCGTTGTTGCTGCCGGCCGCCCGGACCGCCGTCCCGGGCTCGGCGAGCCGGAGTTCGAGCACTCCGGGCGCCGTGCGCGCGAGGTCCGCGCCGTCGATCTCCTCCAGTACCCCGGTGGCATCCGGAACGAGGAAGCCGATGGCGGCACTGCGCAGCCCGGTGTCACGTATACGCAGGTCAGGCCGCTTCCCCAGGGCCAGCTCCACCGCGGCGGCGGCGATGTCGACACCGGTGACATGGCGGATCAGTTCGGTGATGCGGTTGCCCGCGGGGCGGGGGTTGACCTCGATCAGACGCGGTCCGTCGGGCGTCAGCTTGAGCTCCGTGTGCGCCACGACGCCGTCGAGTCCGAGTGCCTCAATGGCCTGCCGGGCGGTCTCCCCGGCCGCTGCCGTATCGGCCGCCGGAAGCGCCGCGGGGAACATATGGCCGGTCTCGATGAAGGCCGGTGCCCCGCCGACGCTCTTGTCGGTCACCCCGACCACCTGGGTGCTCCCGTCGAACGTCACGGTCTCGACGCTGACTTCGGGACCGTGCAGCAGCTCTTCGAGGAGGACCACGGGCGCCCGGCGCTGGCCGCGGGCGTTGACGGGGAAGCCCTCGACGGCGCGGTAGGCGCGGACCAGCTCCGCCTCGTCGTCGACGCGCCGTACGAACATCCCCGCGCACAGGTCGACGGGCTTGAGCACCAGCGGATAGCCGATCTCCGCCGCGGCGGCGGCCGCCTCGGACCGGTCCGCGCAGACCGCGAAGCGCGGCCCGGGGAGCCCGGCGGCGGCGAGGGTGTGCCGGGTCGTGTCCTTGCGGCAGGCGTGCTCGACCGCCTCGGGCGCCGGGCCGGGCAGCCCGAGCCGGCCGGCGATCCGCGCGACGGCCGGGAGGTAGTAGTCGCAGGAGGTGATCACCCCGTCGAAGCCGAACGCGGCGTGCAGCCGCTCGGCGTACGGCAGCAGCGTGTCGAGGTCGTTGGTGTCGGCGGTCAGTACATGGCGGGCGCCGAGCAGCGGGTGAGCGGTGCCCTCGGGTGCGGAGCGCAGGTAGTGGTGCAGGTCGCGGGTGAGAAAGCTGAACTCGTGTCCGCCCTCCCGGATCGCCCGGGGGAGCAGCCTGCTCATCGCTCCGACCCAGCTCTCGACCATCAGCAGATGAGCCACGGTGTCCCTTCTTCGCAGCGTCGTACGGGCGTTGTTGCGGCGGTACTTGAGGAAGCGGCGGCCCCTTGGTGAGGGCCGCTCGCTTGACCGAGCCACACTGTAAACGATAATCATTTTCATCACCAACCTCTGCGGCACCCCGCCGCACTCCCGAATGCGAGACCAGTGATTCCTGCCGTACGCCGCACCGGCCTGCTGTGCGCCCTCACGGCCACCGCCGCCCTGCTCCCGGCCGCCCCCGCTCCCGCCGCTCCCCCACCACCGGCGCTCCGCTTCGGCGCCTGCCCGGACTCCATACCGACGCCGCCCGCGCCCGAGCAGGTGGAGTGCGGCCGGCTGCGCGTCCCCCTGGACCGCAGCCACCCGCACGGCAAGCACCTCGACATCGCGGTATCCCGTGTCCGCGCCACCGGCCCGGCCGCCGAGCGGCGGGGCGTCCTGCTGGTCAACCCGGGAGGGCCCGGCGGATCCGGCCTCCCCTACGCGGTGACCAAGCGCGCCAAACTGCCGGAGCAGGTGCGGCGTTCGTACGACGTGATCGGCTTCGACCCGCGCGGCACCGGTGCGAGCGCACCCGCGGACTGCGGTCCGATGGGCGGCCTCTTCGACAGCCCGGGGCCGGAACCGGTACCCGCGGGGCGGACGGCCGAGCGGGCCTACCTCGACGGACTGCGGCGGACCGCCGACGACTGCGCCCGGCACCTCAAGGACGCCCTGCCCCATCTGTCGACCACCGAGACCGCCCGGGACATGGACGCCCTGCGCGAGGCCCTCGGTGAGCGCCGGATCGGCTACCTCGGCGTCTCCTACGGCAGCTACCTCGGGGCCGCCTACGCCGCGCAATTCCCGCAGCGGGTGGGCCGGATGGTGCTGGACAGCGTCGTCGGCCCCGAGGAGTGGTACGACTTCGATCTTCTTCAGAGCCGGGCCATGGTGCGCCAACGGGCGGTGTTCTTCGCCTGGGCGGCCCGGCACCAGGAACGCTTCGGGCTCGGTGCCGACGCAGCGGCGGTACGGGCCGCGTACCAGCGGGTGCGGGACGGTCTCGCCGAGCGCCCCGTGGACGGCTTCGGCGCGGCGGAGTTCGACCGCGCCGTCTACCGAGCGCTGGGCCGCACCGAACGCTGGGCAGGTCTCGCCGACGGCCTGCGGACCTACCTGCGCGACGGCACCACCGGCCCGCTGCGCCCGGCAGAGCCCTTCGACGGCCCCGCGTCACGTACGTACGAAGCCGCCAACCGCACGGTCAAATGCGCGGACGGACCGGCGCCCTCACCTGCCCGCGTCCTCGCCGACATCCGGCGGCTGCGGCGCCTCGACCCGCAGCCGGTGCTGACCGGTATGGAGACCTCGGTGTGCGCGTACTGGCACCACCGGCCCGCGCACGGTACGCCGCTCGGCAGCCCCGCGGCGCCACCGGTCCTGCTGATCGCTTCCGAGCACGACCCCGTCACCCCCATCGAAGGCGCCCGGGCCCTACAGCGGCGACTGCCCGGCTCCCGTCTGGTCTCCCTCCACGACGACTACTCCCACGGGGTGTTCGCCAGCCGGGGCAACGGCTGTGTGGACGAGACGGCCGCGGCCTATCTGACCGACGGCACCGTGCCGCACGCCGATGTGCACTGCACGGGGCCCGGACTGCCCACGCCCTGAGCCGAGTTGCACGAGGGAGGATGGTGCCGGCCGCCCGGCCCGCACGACATCGGCCGGGCCGGCACCGTCCCCTCCTCGGCGTTCACCCGCCCCCGCCGTATGTCCGTAGGGAGTTGGCCCCTCAAGGGCACCCGCAATCGACCAAGCCCCGCACGCTCCGCGCGGCGCCGGAGCTACGGCCGGCGGCGAGGTTTGCCGCGCCGGCCGCCCTTGGGTCCGCCGGAACCGCCCGAACCACCCGAAGCGCTCCGGGAACCCTTGCCGCCCGACTTGCCCACCGGCTTGCCCGCCGCCTTGCCCCCTGGCTTGCCTCCTGCGGGCTTCCGCCGGGCGCCGCCCGCCTCGGGGCGCTTGCCCTTCGGCTGCGCCGGGGCCGGGGCCTGCGCGCGGCCCCGGGTGCTGTTCACGGTGCGCCCGCGGACGATGCCGATGAAGTCCTCCACCAGGTCGGTGGTCTCCTCCTGCGGCCACGACAGCGCGACACGCGACGCGGGGGCGTCCGAGAGCGGCCGGTAGGTGAGGTCCTTGCGGTGGTGCAGACGGGCGAGTGACTGCGGGACCACGAGGAGTCCCACCCCTGCCGCCACCAGCTCGATGGCGTCCGCCGTCGTGGCGGGACGCTCCTTCGCGGGCACTCCCGGCCGCCGCTCCCAGTCGAGGGTCTCGTCGAGCGGGTGCAGCACGATCTCCTCGGCCAGGTCCTCCGCGGCCACCTCGTCGACCGCCGTCACCAGGTGATCCTTCGGGACCACGACGACGGTCGTCTCGGTGTAGAGGGGAATCGCGGCGAGATCCGTCCCGTCGACCGGCAGCCGCAGGAAACCCGCGTCGGCGCCGCCGTCCCGCAACAGCGCACAGGCTTCGGTGGCGGGCACCGGGATCAGGGTCAGGGGGACGTCGGGCAGTCGCTCGTTCCAGATCCGCACCCATTTCGTGGGCGTCACTCCCGGGACATACGCGAGCCGGAACGACGGGGATGCTTCCGAGCTTGTCACGCCGCCAGGTTACCGGTCGTGGTCGGAGGTAGCGCACATGCTCGATACCCTTGACAGCATGAAGTCGCACCAGACCCCTCAGACGATGAAGCCCGCGACCGCGGCGAAGAAGCTGGGGGTGTACCTCGAGGCCACCCCCGCCGAATTCCAGGAGGGTGTCGTCTCGCGCACCGAGCTGAACACACTCCAGACCGATCCGCCCGAGTGGCTGGTGGAACTGCGCCGCAACGGCCCGCACCCCCGGCCGGTGGTCGCCGCCAAGCTCGGCGTCTCCATCTCCGGTCTCGCGCGTGGCGGTGTCACCGAAGCACTCACCACGGAGCAGATCGAGGCGCTGAAGAAGGAAAGCCCCGAGTGGCTGGAGCGGGAGCGCGCCACGCAGGCCGAGGTCCGTAAGGAAGCGGTCCGGATCAAGGAGAAGAACGCGGAGCGAGGCGAGTAGCCCCGTACCCCGCGCTCCTGATCTCTGCCCCGCAACGATGCCGAACGCGGGCGGGCGGGTACGAACCCGCCCGCCCCGTCTCGGTGGGCGGCGAACTCCACCGGTAGCCGGCCGTCACGACCGCGACACCCTCAGCGAGAACGGCTACTCGAACCGCGAGGCGTCGCCCGCCCCTCGTCGGACGATCTCGGCGCCGCCGCCGGAGAAGTCGATGACCGTGGTCGGCTCGGTGCCACAGTCGCCCGAGTCGATCACGGCGTCCACGACGTGGTCGAGTCGCTCCTTGATCTCCCACCCCTGCGTCATCGGCTCCTCCTCGTCGGGCAGGAGCAGGGTGCTGGAGAGCAGTGGCTCACCGAGGTCGGCGAGCAGCGCCTGGGTGACGACATGGTCCGGGATGCGGACGCCGACCGTCTTCTTCTTCGGATGCAGCAGCTGGCGCGGCACCTCCTTCGTCGCGGGAAGGATGAAGGTGTAGCTGCCGGGAGTGGCTGCCTTGATCGCGCGGAACACATCATTGTCGATGTGCACGAACTGCCCCAGCTGCGAGAAGTTCTGGCACACGAGGGTGAAGTGGTGCCGGTCGTCGAGGTTGCGGATCGACCTGATCCGGTCGATGCCGCTGCGACTGCCCAGCTGGCATCCCAGCGCGAAGCAGGAGTCCGTCGGGTATGCGATGAGCGCGCCGGAGCGGATGCTGTCGGCCACATTGCTGATGGTGCGCCGCTGAGGATTCTCGGGGTGTACGTCGAAATACTTCGCCATCCGTCGAGCCTACGTGATCAGGACTCCCGCACCCGGACGGCCGGAACGGCGACGCCGGCCGAAGGGAGCGGGGAGAGCGTCCCCGCGGCGCGACGGCAACCCCGCTCACCGGCCGAGCAGCAGCCGCGCGATCGCGAGCTGCTCCTGCTCCAGCTCGTCCTCCCCGTCCTCGATGTTCCACAGCAGGTTCTGCAAGGCCCGCCCCAGCGTCCATGCGACCGCCCGCTGCCGGTCGAGGCCCAGCACCTCGGTCATCAGGTCGAAGCGGTAGCGCACCTCGGACGGGTCGAAGTCATCGGCGAGCGCGGGCATCAGCTCGAAGCCCGGGTCGCCGGCCAGCGGCTTGGGGTCGATGGCGAGCCAGGGCTCCCGGTCCGCGGCAAGGATGTTGTCGTAGTGCAGATCCCAGTGGAGCAGCCGGTCACCGGGTTCATCGACGACCTCTCGCACGGCCGCCGCACAGCTCTTCAGGAGCGCCCGCTCGGCCGGGTCGGCGACCGCACGCACGGCGTCCGGCACCGTGTCGAGCATCTCCCGCGCGACGTCGCCCAGCTGCCGCAGACCGGCGGGTGCCGGCACGGCACAGAGCCTGGCCAGCAGCTCGGCGAGGATCCGGATGGCCTGGCGGGAGTCATCGAGGGTCGACAAGTGGCGCTTCTCATCGAGGCGTTCGAGCAGCAGCGTGTTGGTGCCCGCATCATGCTCCAGCAGCCGTACGACGCCCTCACCGTCCCAGACCCGCAGCGCGACCGGCTCCCCCGCACTCTCCTCGTCGAGCAACTGCATCTTCAGCGCCGCAGGCGTCCCGTCACTCCGCTCCACCGGCAGGACCAGCGCCGCCATCCCACACATCGAGGGCCCGGTCGGCTTCAGATCCCAACACTCCAGGAACTCCGCGGCCCGCCCCGGCAACGCGGCAATGAAGTCACGACCCGCCACACCGTTGATCCTGGTCTGGGTGGCAACGAGCTCTTCCGGGATGTCGATCACGCTGTCGATCCTAGGGACGCACCCAGGCCGGCGCATAGGGAATATTTGCCGTGCGGTGAGCGGTGAATCCCCTCCCCGGGCATGGACGAGCGGTCAGGTGGTGGCCAGCAGCAGGTCCTCTCCGCTGGACGGGCGCAGGCCGTCGGTGCGGTCGGCGAAGTAGCGCTCGGCGAGCGCCGGTCCCGGCACGTGCCGGGCGTCTTCGAAGCCGGCTTCGCGGGCCAGTGCCAGCATCTCGGGTGGGGTGTAGAAGCTGAGGAACGGCGTTCCGGATGCCTGTGCGCCCGCCTGGCTCGCCCGGAGGCCGGGGCGGTCGGCTTCGGCGACAAGTTCGGTCGGCAGCAGGAAGCTCATGGCGAGCGTCGAGCCGGGTGCGAGTCCGGCGATCTGGCGCAGGGTGGCCGCGGTGGCCTCTTTGGTGAGGTACATGGTGACCCCGGTGGAGACGATGACCGCCGGCCGGCCGGCATCGAACCCGGCCGCGGTCAGCTGCTCCAGCCAGTCCTCACTCGCCTCGAAGTCGACCGGCACCAGGTGCAGCCAGTCGGGGATGCCATATCCGAGTGCGGCCAGGCGGTGGCGCTTCCATGCCTGGGTGGCGGGCTGGTCGACCTCGAAGACCCGCAGTCGGGCGGCGACCTCCGGCCTGCGCTGGGCAAAGGTGTCCAGGCCGGCTCCCAGGATGACGTACTGGGTGATGCCGCGGTCTGCCTGCTCGGCCATCAGGTCCTCGATGAAACGAGCACGGGCCACCATGGCCGCCCGGAATCCCCTGGTGGCCTGCGGGTCCATGTCGGGGCGGCTGCGCCAGTCGGCGCCGGGGGCGGCCAGCTGGAGGCCGATCTCGTCCTTGAGCACATGCGGTGGCGGGTCGGCCTGAACGTGCAGTGCCCGCCAGAGGGCGGTCCGCAGCGCGGTGTTGTCCGGCGCCGCCTCGGTCTGCTCACCTGCCATGATGTCCCCTTCCCTTGCCTACGCGGTCAGTTGCCGGCGGGAGCTTGGAGGCTCCACAGTCGCCCGTCGGGGTCACGGACGGTCATCTCCTGGGTCCCGTAATGGGTTTCCTCGAACGGCGTGACCACCTCGACGGCAGGGTCGGGGCGGAACGCGGCCGCGTCCGGTACCTTCAGCACGATCTGCGTCTCGGGTTCCCGGTCCTGAGGGACCTCGGCGATGAAGACGTAGGGGCCGTCGCCATTGCGGAGCCGGCCGGAGTTGTGGTCGGTCGAGAACTCCAGCTCGTAGCCGAGCGACTGGAAGAACTTCGCCGCCTTGCCCCAGTTGTGGGTCGTCAGGAACACGGCCTCTATTCCTTCGGTCGCCATGTCAGGTCCCCTTCTCCGTCGATTGCCGTTGCCCGTCGGTGTCGTCGAGGTAGGCCCGCAGCGCGTCAGCGACCAGCGCCGACAGCGACATGCCCGACTCGATGGCGCGGTACTTGACCTGCTTGATCAGGCCGATCGGCAGGTAGACGTTGAACTGCTTGACTTCCTCATCACTCACGAGCGCGATGCTAGCATCCTAGCAAGCTAGATCGCGGGCCATGGCGTGGCGCGTGAACATCACCTACGTGGTGGCCGATCCCGAATCAATCCTGATGGGCGAGTACGCCCGGAGCCTCGGCGAACCCGAACTCCCGCACCGCGCGGCCTCCTCGGCCCGGGAACTGCTGGCGGTGGCCCGGGGCTTCGACGCCGAGGGGCTGCCCGGCCGCATGGTCATCCGGGTCACCGGTCAGCTGCCGACGTGTTACCTGAGCCTGGTCGATCCCGATGCGGAGACCGGGCGCTGTCGTACGGCACCGTATCTGCCGGGTGTCCGGCGGGCCGACTCGCCCGTCCTCGACATCGCCCATGCCGCCCAGCGCGAACTGTTCGCGCGCCACGTGACCTACGCGCGCGCCGTCCTGGCCGACAGCCGCCCCCTGGACACTCCCTAAGGGCTGCCCCTTACTGCTTCCAGCTCCTACGGCACCCTCAGCCGTGCGCGACGAGCAGGTGCCGGGGCCCGCGCAACACCGGGCTGCGCCGGTACGGCGGCGGGTCCTCGGCCAGGCGGGGTGTGTCGAGGTGGTGGAGGAGTTCGTTCAGGGCGATCTGGGCCTCCAGGCGGGCGAGCGGGGCGCCGAAGCAGCTGTGGATGCCGCTGCCGAAGCCGAGGTGCTGGATGTCCTCGCGGAGCGGGTCGAAGCGGTCGGGGTCAGGGAACCGTTCGGCGTCACGATTGCCGGAGGCGAGCATCAGGATCAGCGGGGCGCCCTTGGGGACGGTGAGCCCGGCGACCTCGATGTCGGCCAACGGGGTGCGCTGCGGAAGCATCTGCACGGGTGGCTCGTAGCGCAGCAGTTCCTCCACTGCCCGGGGCATCAGGGTCGGGTCGCTGCGCAGACGTGCCAGCTGGTCGGGGTGGCGCAGCAGGGTGAGGACACCGTTGGTGATCAGGTTGACCGTGGTCTCATGGCCGGCGATCAGCAGCAGCACGGAGGTGGTCATGATCTCGAGCGGGGTGAGCCGGCCGTCGGGGTCGTCGCCACCGGCGAACGTGGAGAGCATGTCGTCGGACGGATGATCGCGGCGCTTCTCGGCGAGGTCTCCCAGATACAGCGCCATCGTCTTACGGGCTTCCGCGGCGGCGCGTTGGCGCTCCGCGGGGTCCTCCTTGGGATTGGGGTCGATGCCGGCGACAATCGCGTCCGACCACTCGCGGAACTGCGGCTCGTCCTCGATCGGTACGCCCAGCAGGCGGCAGATCACGGTGACGGGGAGCGGGTAGGCGAAGTCGTCGACGATGTCGATCCGTTCCCTGCCCTCCAGGCCGCCCAGCAGGTCCTTGACGATGCGGGTGATTTCGCCGTGCATGGCATGGATCCGGCCGGGCGTGTGGGGCGGGCCGAAGGAGCGCATCGCCAGGCTCCGCAGCCGGTGGTGTTCGGGGTCGTCGAGCCCGATGAAGGCGGGCGGGAGTCCGGCGTCGCCGGCCTCGGTCTCGTCCGGTGCGGTGCGGTTGCGGCGGTCCGAACTGACCCGTGGATCGTGGAGCAACGCTTCGATTTCGTGGTAGGTCCCGACCAGGTAGCTGCCGTCCTCCTGCCGCGCCACCCGGTGCTCGCGGAGTTCGGCGTAGAGCGGATAGGGGTCGGCGCGGTGGGCGTAGTCGGTGATCTGTTGGAACAAGGTGTCCGCAGCCATGCGCGGGGCTCCTCATCGCTGTCGCTGTGGAGTGGCGGTGGTCTCAGCGGGCCGGTTGCACCACCGTCAGACGTCGGTCCGGCAGATGACCGGTGAGGGCGACGGTCGGACCGTGCGAAAGCAGCTTCGGGTCCGGTACGTCGGAGGGGACGGGGTCCGGGGACTCCATCTGGTCGGCGGCTCCCGGCGCGGGCGGGAACGGCGCGGCCGTCTCGATCAGCCGCTGGTAGTACTCCAGTGACCTGGCCTGATTCACGCTGACGGCCGCCGTGACCCGCCCCCGGTAGCCGTAGACGGCGACCAGCCGGGCGTCCTTCAGCGAGCCCTGTGCGATGACCACCTGGTCGGAGAACGTGGGCACACCCACCGACTTGATGTTGAGGCCGAACTGGCTGGACCAGAAGGCCGGTACGGTCAGATGCGGGAGTCTGCGCGGCCCCGGATTGACCATGTTGTGGGCCGCCACCTCCGCCTGCGCGACCGCGTTGCCCCAGTGTTCCAGGGAGAGCAGCTGGTACTCGAAGAGCGGGTGCGGGAACCGGGCGACATCACCGGCGGCGAAGATGTCGTCGGTGACGATTCCGTACATGTCGAAGGCGCGGCATCCGGCGTCGCAGGTCACCCCGCGCGGGCCCGCGGCCAGCCCCGATTCGGCCAGCCATTCGGTGTTGCGGACCGCGCCCAGGGCGACCACGGCGATGTCGGCGTCGATCCGGGTGTCGTCGGAGAACTGGGCGCCGGTGAGCCGGCCGTTGCCCTCCAGGGCGGTGACCGTCACTCCGCAGCGCAGGTCGACACCGTGCGCGCGCTGCAATTTGGCGGCGAGCGCGCCCAGGGTGCCGCCGAGCGCGCCGACGAGGGGCGCCGGTCCCCGCTCCGCGACCGTCACCGCCAGACCGCGCTCCCGGCAGGCGGAGGCGATTTCCGAACCGGTGAAGCCGGCACCGATGACCAGGACCCGCTGCGGCCCGGCGTCCAGGCGTTCCGCGAGGCGGCGGGCATCGTCGCTGGTGCGCAGGGTGAACACCCCGTCCAAAGCGGCCTCGGCGGGGTGGGGCCAGGGCCGGGCGCGGGTTCCGGTGGCGATCAGCAGCCGGTCGAAGGGCACTTCCGCGCCATCGGCGAGCAGGACCCGCTTCTCGATCGGATCGAGTCCGGTGGCACGCACGCCGAGCTTCCACTGCGCGTCCAGCTCACGGCGCTGCGGTAGCCCGGTGTGGCCCGCGGGAACCTTCCCGAGCAGTACCTGCTTGGACAGCGGGGGCCGGTCGTAGGGGGGCTGCGGTTCCTCCCCGACCAGGGTCAGCGGGCCGGTGAAACCCTCCTCGCGGAGCCTCTCGGCGGCCCGTAGCCCCGTGAGCGAGGCACCGACGATGACGATCCGGCCGTCGCGTGGTTCATCGCGCACCGGAGCCCGCCTCCTCGCCCATGACGATGGCCTGCACCGGGCACGCCACCGCGGCCCGGCGCACCTGTTCCAGTTGCCCGTCCGGCACGACCGGGTGGTACAGCAGGGATTCCTCACCATGCATCGCGAACACCTCGGGGGCGAGGAACGCGCACTGCGCATAGCCCTGACAGCGATTGAGATCTACGACGACGTTCAATCCGAGCCACTCCTCCCACCTCCCACCGCCACACCCGTCGTCTCCGTCCTACTACCGGTGAGGGCTCGACGCAGATGATGCTCGGCTGTTCGAGGGTTTACCCGGGGTGAGCAGAAGTGCGGGGCGGTGCGGGCGCTGGGCAGCCCCTGCACTCCCGGAATTCCCGTTCAATGCCACGACCACGACATCAGACGCGGCCCGGCCGAGTCCCTCCGGAGCTGTCAAAAGCAAGGGCTCGCCATGGGGAGTTCACTTCACACCCACAGGTCATCTGTCGTCACAGCCGCAGGTCAGCGGGGCCGAAGTCGCGGTCCCCTCCCCCGGCGGACGGCTGCCGGGGCACCGATGAGTTGACGTCGGAAAGCCTCAAAGGAGTGACTTACGGACAGAGTTCAGTGCGCCGGTGCACGGTCCACGCGGCTGCGGGCGAGTCCCGTATGGCTCATTCACTGCTCATTTCTTGACTGACACAAGACACTTGCACGGTCCCCGAACTCACCGTGAGAGTAAGCCGGTTGAGCCGTGGAACCCGTCCCGTACGCCAGGTTCCCCACGATAAGGAGGTCCAACTCTGGGTTAATTGCCGGGAGAGGTGAGTAACATCCAGCCAACCGTAGATCGACCAGGCGATAGAGAGCAGGCTGTGTCATGTCAGACTCGGAATTCGCTGTGCAGGTAGCTGCCAAACTGGAGAGCATCGCGAAGGAGATCGACGAGCTCCAGAAGCTCAGGGTGAAGCTGGAGGACCTCCAGAAGCACCTCGGAACCGGTGCCCGGAAGCCGGCCGTCGCACCACAGTCGGCCGAGCCCGAACCCGCGGTGACGAAACCGGCGACGGTCCCCCCGGCACGGCGGGCGCAGGCCACCGCGTCGAAGGACAAGCCGGCGGCGAAGGCCCCGGCCAAGGCGGCGAAGAGCGCAAGCGCGAAGAAGAAGCCGCGGAAGGCCAAGGCGGCCCGGTCCACCGCGGGACGGCGGAGTGCCACCCGCGCCGACCGCGTCCTCGGACTCCTTGACGAGCAGCCGCGCACGGTCGCGGAGATGACGAAGCTGCTGACGCAGGAGCATCCCGAGCAGGCCGCACCGGAGACCGCCGTACGCAACACCCTGGAGACCTCGCTGGTCGCCAAGGGCCTCGCACACCGCAGCAAGCAGGGCCGGACCGTCTTCTACTCGCGCCCCGCGGCCGGTGCCGAAGCCCAGGGCACCGATGCGGCCGCCGCCGAGAAGGAGGCCGCGTCCACCCCTGCCTGACGGGTATGCCGTCCGGTGCTCGGCGACGCCGTCGGCCCCTGCCTCGTGGTGGGCCCCGCCGACGGTGCGCCGAGCCGGACCCCGTCCCTGGACGAGGTCCCGGCAGGAACAGGCCGGCCGTGCCGCGGGGGCGGTCACCGCAGTCGGATTCACAGCGCGGTCGGATTCACACCGCAGTCGGATTCACAGCGCGGTCGTGCGATCGGCCCCCTCGCCTGTAGAGTCGGGGCGCCCTGGTCCACCACGGCGATCAAGGTCCCGAGCTGCGGAAACGCGGCCGAACGACCCGCACTCGCCGAGCCGGAACGAGCCGTCCGGCGGGCCCGCGCGTGGTCGCGTCCCGAGGGGCCGCGGGTTATCGCAGCCGCAGTCCGGACGCTGTCGGTGAGGGCAGTCGCAGCGGGTGAATCGGTTGAGTCTTGACGAACCGGCCTCGCCCGATCTTGACTGCCAGGGTCCCACCCTGCCAGGGCCCCCACCAGGGGTATTGGCCTACTCACCGAAGGTCACAAACATGACGGTTGACGTCTCCGCCGCCACTGATGAAGTCGGGCAGTTCCTGCTCGGCGACTCCTTTGCTTGTCTGGCCGGCCGTTCAGCATGGCGACAGGGTGGCATCACCCATCGCCACTACACATGGTTCGGTGATGACACCGCGGCCGAGCAGATGGCGGCGGATCTGGAGTCCTATGTGGCGGCGGTGGACTGGGCCGCGAAACCCTTCACGAGCTTCGTGGCCACCTTCTCGGGTCCGCTGAACGTGTCGGAGATCGAGTTCGAGCAGCTGCTGTGGCAGCAGCTCCAGGCGGTGCACGACCACGACAGCCGTTCGCACTCCTGGGCCGAGGGCTATGACCGCGACCCGTCGTCGGGTGCCTTCGCGTACAGCGTCGCCGGGCACCCGTTCTTCGTGATCGGGCTGCACGAGACCCACAGCCGCGTCGGCCGCCGCCCGCCGTTCCCGATGCTCGCCTTCAACTCTCACCACCAGTTCGACCGGATAAAGGCGGCCGGCCTCTGGGACCGGCTGGCCGAGAAGATCCGCAAGCAGGACATCGAGCTTCAGGGCAGCATCAATCCCAATCTCCTGGAGTACGAGAAGCTCTCCGAGGCCCGGCGCTACTCGGGCCGTCCCAAGCCGGCCGACTGGGCCTGTCCCTTCTCCGCCCGGGGCTGAGCCCGCCGGCCTCAGCCGGGAGTCGCGCGCTGTGACGCGTATCCGCCGCCTGCCCGGGTCCTCGCTCCTGGGCGGCGGCGCCACGAAGACGGGTCTTGTCGCCCTCGCCATCGGCGGGGGCTGAGCACCCTCACCAGCGGCCCGGAGGCCGTCAGGCGGTCCGGGCCTCCCCGGTGCCCAGCCGGGCGAGCCGGCGGTCGTGGAGGCGACTCAGGAGCAGCAGCGAGACGATCGCTCCGAGGAGGGCGCAGGCCATGTCCCACTGGGTGTCCCACTTGTCCCCCTGAGTGGCGAGAAACGCATCGGCCGCGGAGCCGCCGGCCAGCGCCGCCCACCACTCGGTCATCTCGAAGAACGCGCTGAAGGCCAGGCAGGCGCACACGGTCAGCGGGGCCAGCCAGCCGCTGCCGCGCAAGGGGGAGGTCCGGACCAGGAGTTCGCGGACCAGGATGGCCGGCACAAAGCCCTGCATGAGGTGGCCGAAGCGGTCGTAGGGGTTACGGGAGAGGTCCAGCGCGTCCTGAAGCCAGTGCCCCGCCGGGACCTCGGCGTAGGTGTAGTGGCCGCCGACGATCAGGACCAGGGCGTGCGCGCCGAGCAGACAGCACAGGAGCGGGCTGAGCGAAAACCGCTTCCACACCGCGACCAGTACCGGCACGCCGAGGATCACCCAGCAGGTCTCCATGAGCCAGGTGGCGCGGTCGTGCGGCCGAAGGCCCGAGAGGGCCAGGGCGAGGAGCACCGCCACGAGCAGAACCGGCGGCAGGATGCGAGGAGCGGTCGTCGCCTTCATGGATGAGCCTCGGAAATGTCGGATACGGGACCGCCTCAGCGTCATGGCCGACGCGGGGCGCTGTCATGAGTGGCTCTACTCAGATCCGTGCCGGTGCGCCGGAGCAGCGGGTGCGGTCGCTCCGGCCCGTCGTCCGCAGCACAGCGCGGTGTGGGCCGGGCTCCCCTGCTGCCCGGCCCACACCGTTTTCAGCTGTCCCGGATCAGTCCTCGTACTCAGCCGGCCGCCCGAGGGCTGCCGGACTGCTACTCCACCGCGTAGGACAGCTTGTAGTGGGCGTCGTCTTCGGTGAACTCCAGCACGCCGCTGCCGCGCCGGACGGTGTGCTCGCCGAGGAAGTCGTCGTCATCGCCGCCGTAGTCGGCCTCGTAGATCTGGATCAGGGCCTTGCCGGTGAAGTTGACGTACTCGTCGATGGTGTCCGTGTCGCCCGCATCCATCGAATGGAAGTTGACCACGACGCCATCGACCTTGATGACGACGTCGTCGTGGAAGGTCCAGTCCTCCTGCTCGATGCACTTGATCTTCTTCAGGTGAAGTGTGGGCATGCCGCTCCCCAGTTGTGTTGCGTCTGGCCGATGCGGACTCCACGTTCCCGCCTCCCCCTCAACGATCAATAAACGGCAGGCAGGAGGCAGGGGGAGCGAGCGGAGGAGCGGCGGGACGCGGCTCGGGAGCAGGAGGCGCCGGGCTCGTGCTCAGGACGCCGGGGCGGTCAGCGGTGCCGTCTCCGCCCCGTTTACCGACCGCTCGGGCCGCCGTGCCCGGTCCCGTTCCGCCCAGTGCACCACCGCGCCCATCGCCAGCGCGGTCACCAGGAACAGCGCCCCCAGCAGGAGCCAGCCCGGCACCCCCCACGTGACCAGCAGCGAGGTGAGCAGCAGGGGGCCCAGTGTGCGTGCTCGGGTGGCGGTGCGCAGTCCCGTCACCCTCCGGGCCGTACGGACCTGGAAGGCCATGACGCCAAGGGTGTTGAGGACGAACAGTGCCGAGACCAGCCGGCTCGGCGCGTCCGTACGCGCCACGATCCAGAGCGGGATGGCGAGGCTGAGCAGCGGCATCCGCAGCAGCAGGACCGCGTTGAGGAAGGTCAGCACGGCGTACGGACGGTCCCGCAGCACCGCGAACCGCGGCTCGCCGCCCGTACGGCCCGGGACCGGGGCCACCGCGGGCAGCAGGAGCAGCACCGCCGTGCAGATCAGGAATCCCACCGCGTCCAGGGCGAAGACCGCGAGGTAGGCCCCTTGGGTGTCGTACTGGAGGGCCAGCCCGCCGAGGGCCGCGCCTAGGGCCAGCCCGGCGTTGAGCGTCGACTGGAGGTGGGCCAATACGCCGGTACGGGCCGCGCGGTCCACCAGCCCCGCGAGCAGCGCCTGGCGGGCCGCGGCCAGTCCGCACTGCGCGGTGGCGTAGAGGCACCCGACGAGGAGGAACGGCACGAAGGAGCGGATGAACAGGAACGAGGCGACGGCGATGCTGGTGGCGAGGGCGAGCAGCACCGCGGTGCCACGCGGCCCCCGGCGGTCGGCGAGCGCGCCCAGCGGCACTCCCGCGACCGAACCGACCGCCCATGCCAGGGTCAGCCCCAGGCCGATCTGGGTGGGTGAGAGGCCGATGACCCGGGTGAAGTAGAGCGCCGAGCAGACGTAAAAGGCGCCGTCGCCGACCGAGTTGCTGAGCTGCGCCGCGGCCAGGACGCGTGGTGCGCCGGCCGGCAGCAGGATCCGTAGGGACACAGGTCTCCCGGGTACGACGGCCGGACGGCCGGCCTCTTCCATGACGCGTGGACGCAATGACGTTAATCAGCCGACGGGTTCGGGGGCAGGTCCACTTACGGCCCGTCGGAGTGGGCCAATTCGGCCCCTTGGCAGCACAACACCCCCCGCTTCCGGCCCGGGACGGCCGAACACGTAGTGACGTGCACATGGCGCGTATACGATCGACTGCCCCCTACGCGAAGGACTCCCCCACATGAAGAAGACTTCCGCGAAAGACACCTCCGCCCGCAAGGTCACCTGGCGCATGCTGCTCGCGCTGGGCGGTATGGCGGCGTTAGCCGTGCCGGGCGCGGGCCCGGCCGAGGCCGCATCGCGCACCGCGGCGGACGGCGGCCGTGCGGGCCGCTGTGTCATGGTGTATTTCGACCTCGGTGAGACCTTGGTGCACACGGCCGAGGACAAGAGCGTGCACTACTCGCCGGGCGCCGCCGCATATCTGCGCGCGCTGCGCGCCCGCCACATCCCCGTCGGCCTGATCACCAACGTGCCGCCCTCCTGGGGCTCCACCGACGCGGAGCGTGCGGCGGAGTTGAAGAAGGTGATCGACAAGGACTGGGTGGGCAGCCACCCGTTCGCCTGGTCGGACTTCGGCGACCGGATCTTCACCCCGCGGACCGAGGCGGAGCGGAAGCCCGCCCCCGCCCTCTGGAAACGCGCCAAAAAGGCCGCGGGTTCCTGCCGAGTCGTCTACGAGGCGGAGACGCCGGACGAGGTAGAGGTGGGCCGCTCCCTCGGATACTTCTCCTACCAGGTGGCCCGGCCCGGGTGGCCCGCCTATCTGCCGGTGCGGGTGATTGCCGCCCTCTCGCATCTGCCCTACGGGAGCGCGGGGGCGAACCCGGCTTCTCCTAAGGGGCGTTGAGGGGGCGCAGCCTGCGGGTCGGGCTCGTCGGCTGGCTCCTCGGCTGGTCCCGTCGGCTGGGCTCGCCGGTCACGCCGATCGGCGGGCCCGCCGGGCCGGCCGAGCCCGGCCCCCGCCCGGCCGGCGGTCACCCAGCCGTAGGCAGGCAGTAACCCTCCAGCCGGTCCGCCAGCTCAACCGGGCGGGAGAGCATCGGGAAATGCCCGCCCTCCATCTCGTCGGCCACCAGTCCCAGGCGCTCCGCCGCCACCGCGCGCAGGAACGGTGCCGGGAAGAGCCGGTCCTGACGGCACAACAGAAACCGGGTCGGCACCTCGGGCCAGGCCGCCATCGGCCATGGCCGCGCGGCGGGGGTGTCGGACTGCCGCCGCCACCGGACCGCTGCCTCGGCGGCCAGGTCCGGCGGCAGGTCCTGGAAGAACGGGTCCGCGGCGGACCCCGGCACCGCGGCCTCCGGCACCTCCTCCGCACCCGTACGGTGGCCCGCCCGCTGGGCCGCCCGCCCGGCCCGTCTGACCTGGGCGTCCGGGTGCTTCGTCGCCGCCCACCACTCCCGCGGCGCCTCCCCCGGCAACGGCACCATCGCCGCCAGCAGCACCAGCAGATCCACCGGCAGCCGCGCACAGACCAACGGCGCGGTGAACCCGGCGAACGAATGCGCCACGAGGACCAGCCGGTCACGCCCCGCAACAGCGGCGACAACGGCTTCCGCGTACTCCTCCAGCCCCGCCGCGTCGTCCTCGCACGGCAGATCCACACTCACCACCGCACGCCCCCGGGCCCGCAGCTCCGCCGCCAGCAGATGCCAGTGCCAGGAGTCGCACGCGGCACCGGGAATCAGCACAAAGGTCGCCGTCATGGTCCGCCTCCCGTCAGCCACCGGCGCCGGCCCGGGTACGGGTGGCCGTGCCGGTGGCGCGCCTCGCTGTCAGGACCGGCTCTTCCCTCCAGAACGCGTCCGCACCGCGTACGGAGTCCGGCGATATCGTCCGCGGGATCGACTCAGGCCGGCTGCGCGCCTCGGCAGATCGCGCACATGATGCGGCGGGCCATTTCCGGCAGCGTGCTCTGGCCGACGCCCTGTACGCGGACCACCGTCTGCGGGGCGGACTCGGCATGCTGGTGACACAGCGCGGCACCGCAGTTCCGGCAGATCGCCACCGCGGCGGTGGCGGCGTGGTCCGGCGCGCAGTCGTAGCAGTTCATTGGCACATTCCGATCTCGTGAGGCGGTCCGGCACGGCCCCCACGGCAATGTACGTCGCGGTGCGGGACGGAAGCCGGAAGCACATGCCGGGTCGGCGCGGGCTCACCTGGCCGCCCCACGGAAGACACCTCCACACCGCACGACGGAGGGGGCTGCACCAACCCGGCAGCAGCTCAGTCGACCGGCTCGTGCGGAACGGGCTGGTCGGTGCGGAACCCCGCGGCCTTCTGCCCGCCGGTCCGCCCGGTGCCGGCCTGGTCGGTGTCGGGAACCGTCTCGTCGGGCCCGTCGCTCTCGTCCTCCGACAGCTCCGGGTCCCATGGGTCGGGGACCGGGCTGGAAGCATCGGCCTGGTGGCTCGGCAGGTCATGGGGCAGTGGAGTGCGGTCCTCGCCGTTCGCATCATGACGGGTCATCAGTTGACGTCCCTCCTCCATGGGTACGGGTGACGTCCTGGCCCGGTACCCGGGTTCCGCCGCACCATGCTCGACGCCGACTGAGAGCCATACCACCCGCCCTCCGGATCGGGCACGTGACGGAAATCCGGGGGCACAGCCCCCAACTACCGCCCGGAATGCCATGTACCGAGGGGGGAAAACGTGGAAAAGGCGGCCCTCAGACGTGCAGCTCGGGCGGGAAACCGGTCCAGCGAAGTTCCGGTGGCAGGTGGCCCATGTCGTTGTAGAAGAGCACGGCCGCGGGGCGGTCCGGCGCGTAGCGGATGACGGTCAACGCGGCATTGGCATGGTTGAGCCCCATCCAGCGCCATGGGGGTGCGTCGAGTGCGGCCCGGACCAGCCAGCCGATAAGGAAATTGTGGGTGACGAGGAGTTCATGACGCGGCTCGCCCCCCTCAACCGGTCCGGTGAACCGAGCGAGGGCTTGCTGAGCCAACTCCGGGCCCTTTTCGCGTTCTTCCGCCGGGAACTGAGCCAGACGGTGAAGCATGCTGTCGGCTGATTCCGAGGGCAATTCCTTTCGCTGCGGCACGTAGGGAATGTAGTCACCCGCACATTCCGACGGGTACCGGGGAACGCCGTCGAGCCGGCCGCAGAGCAGCCGGGCAGTTTGCTCGGCTCGCGGGAGCGGCCCGTGCCAGCAGGCCGAGAGCGGGGCGCGCCGGAGCCGCTCACCGAGCAGTACGGCCTGGCGGCGGCCGTTCTCCGTCAGTGCGGTCTCGTCCGGGGACGCCTCACCGTGCCGCGCGAGATAGAGGTGGCGGGCAGCCGTTCCGGTCATGTGCGAGATCCTCCGCCGGCATTCGCGATCTTCGGGCGGCCGGAAGGACGCCGGCCGACGCCGCCCGGTTCCCCCGCGGCGCCCGCCTCTATCGGATTTCACAGCATCGTGACATCCGTCATATTGATTTCGGGCTCTTACTAAGCCCAATAGTAGAAAGCAGCCCGGCGACATAGGGGACTTGTCCGTCTTGAGCGGGGAATTTCTCGCACCGGGTCAGCCGCCCCGCGGCCCGCTCGACATCTTCGCCCACTCCTTCAGCACACACGTTCATCTGACGGGGCAACAGTGATGCCAAAAGCGTCGAAATGCGGACCAGCACGCCCGGACACCCATGGCAAGAGTCTTCGCGTACTACGAAGCGCAGTAGTACTGAGGTGCGTTGCCTTGCCCTACGGCGGCCCCAAGAATGACGAAATCGCAAGGCGTCTTCGCAGCTCAGGCGCGGGGATTGCACAGAGCCAGCCGCGCCAGGGACGCTCCGCAATTACCGAGTGAGGTCACGCATGAGTAAACACCGCAAGACGCGGCGCTACCGGCAGATAACGATTGCTGCTCTCGCCATAGGCGCCGTGGGCGTGCCCTCTGCCGCCATGGCCTGTTGGAACGAGCAAGGGAATACCGGCGGCCGGCAGCACGGCCAGTGGAAGAATGCCTCCTACGAACACCGGTGGTCGAAATCCCATCAGGGATCGAAGCCGGCCGCGAAGACCTCTCCGGCGCCCGCCGCGTCCCCGAGCGCTTCGAAGGCCACCACCACGGCATCCGGCGCCACGGCCCGCGTCGTGGAACTCGTCAACAGCGAGCGGCGCAAGGCCGGGTGCTCGCCGCTGACCGTGAACGCAAAGCTGACAAAGGCCGCCCAGGACCACAGCAAGGACATGGCGGACCATCGGAATATGTCGCACACCGGCTCCGATGGCTCGTCCCCGGAGGACCGGATCACTCGGGCCGGCTACAACTGGAGCTCGTACGGCGAGAACGTCGCCTACGGTTACTCCTCGCCCGAGAGCGTGATGAAGGGCTGGATGTCCAGCCCCGGCCACAAGCGCAACATCCTCGACTGCTCCTTCAAGGAGATCGGCGTCGGCCACGCACAGCCCGACGACTACTGGACGCAGGACTTCGGTACGGCGCGCTAGCAGGTATCGGCACGGATGCACATGAGGGTCCCCGACCGGTTTCCGGTCGGGGGCCTCGCGCTGCCCGGTGGAAGACGAGTTCACGACCGTCCTCCTCATCCCATTGCTCTCCGACCTCAACGAAGCCGAATCCCGAGATCGTGGCCAGGGATGCCACGTTGTCGGGGCTGATCGTCGCCCGCACAGTCGTGACGGCGGCTTCGGCCGCTGCCCGGCGGAGCAACTCGATCAGCGCGGATCGGGCATATCCCTGGCGACGGAAGTCGGGAGCGACGGAGTAGCCGATCTCGACCATGCCGACCTCATCAGGCGGTCCGTGGAACCCGGCATGTCCGACGACGAGACCGTTGTCGCCGACGACCGCTTGTCGCACCATCCACCGCGCCCGGCCGGGATCGGCGGCCATCTGGTCGAGCCGGAACCGCCATAGCCACCGTGCTCTGTCGGTCACGAAGTACTCGGTCAGTGAAACCCCGGCAATCCTGCTGGCTTCGGACAGGTCACCATCGAGCAAAGCGGACATCGCCCCGCCGGACAGCTCGACAAAACGTACGCACCTCGGGCTCAGCGTGAACGATCCCGCGTAATCGGCTTCATCAGTCACCTACGGATGCTCGCTGACCAACCCAAGGGGCGTCCAACGATTTCGACGCAGCCTCACAGCTACCCCGCGACGTCATCGACCACCAGGACCGACCCCACCCCGGTGAACCTTCCCGGTCACAGCGCTAGAGCAGATCCGTGGCCGAGTCCGCGAGCCGGCGTCGTGCCGCTCGGGCGGCGGGGAGGATCGCGGCCGTCGCGGCGATGATGACGGCGATGACGATGACCAGCAGAAGATTGCCGGGGGCGGGGCGCTGGGCGATGCCGCTCCCCCATCCGCTGGTGCGGCCCTGGAGGTCGATCAGCCACTGGGAGGCGAGGACGCCCAGGGTCGTACCGGCCAGCGCGGCGGCCAGCGTGATGAAGGCGGTGGCCGAGACGATGACGGCGGTGATCTGACGTGGCGTGAGGCCGACGGCCCGGAGGGCGAGCAGGTCACGGCTGCGGTCACGGACACCGGCGCCGACCGTCGTCGCCAGTTCCACCAGCCCGATCAGGGTCAGTACGGCGATCAGCCCGACGCTGACGGCACGGACCGCGGACAGCTGGTCGGCCGGGTTGGGGATCTCGCGCACCTCCAGGCGGCCGGCGGACGCCTTGGACAGGGCCTCCCGCACGGAGTCCGGGTCGGCGCCGTGACGAAGGACCAACTGGTAGAAATCCGGGCGGGGTGGGGCGGATGCTCCGGGCGCCGCGTCGTCGCTGACGCCGTCGCCTTCACGCAGTGTGTCCAGGGTGGTGGAGACGACCCGGCCGCCGTCGGCGGTCTCGATGCTGCGGCCCACGATGTGGAGGACATGCGGGCGGCCGGCGACGGTCATCCGGACCCAGTCGCCGACCCGCGCGTCCAGGAGATCGAGCAGGCCCTGTCCGGCGACCGCTTCGTCGGGACCGTGGGCGGCGCGCCCTTCCACGACGGCGCCGGGGTACGGCCGGGCGTCCGTGCCGAGCCCGCGCAGGGTAATTGTCCCGGTCTGGCCCGGTACGAGCGCTTGGACCTCGGCGCCCGGGTAGGCGGTCATCTCCCGCTGGGAGCTGAGGAGTTGGCGTAGCTCGCGGTCGCCCAGGGTGTCGGAGCGCGCGGTGAGGGCCGCGGGCAGTCCGACGTTCTCGGGGTGCGAGGTGAAGCGGTCCAGGGTGGTCCAGGCGCCCAGCGCGATGGTAATCAGCAGCAGCGGGACGGCCAGCCGCGCGACGGCCGCCGAGGAGCGCAGCGGACGGTGGAAGGCACCCCGCCAGCCGAGGACCAGCGCCGGCGGGACCCGGAGGCCGAGCGCCCGGCGGGTGAGCGCGGAGGCCCGGCCGCCGGCGACCGTGGCGGCGCGGGCGACGGGCACCGGAGACACCCGCCCGGCCCGCCACGCCGCCAGGCAGGTCGCCGCGCCGATGAAGGCCACCACACCGCCGGAGATCACCAACGTCAGCCAGGCGTGCCCGGGAAGCTGCCGCCACAGGGCGATCGCCTCCCCGATCCGCCCGGGGACCAGCGCGCCGACCACCTGGGTGAGCAGCGCCCCGAGGGCGACGCCCAGCAGCGCCAGGCCGAGGTGGAGGGCGACGAACATGCGGACCACCTGGCCGGGCGTGAAGCCGATGGCCTTGAGGATGGAGATGTCCCGCAGATGTCCGCGGATCCGGGTGCTGATGGCTCCGCCCACCGCGAGGGCGGCGGCGAGCAGCGCACCGAGTCCGAACAGCCCGAGCAGCCGTCCGAGCAGCTGGTTGTCACCGCCGGCCGCGGCCTTGGCCTGCCGCCAGGTGGAGACGCCGGTGATCTGGTCGGCGCCGAGCTGGGTGACCGCCCGCTGGACGACATAGTCGGTGTCCGCGGGGTCGCCGAGCTGTAGGCCGATGGTGCGTCCGCGCTGGTCACGGCCGGCGTCGGAGGCGTCGAGGGTGGCGGGGAGCACCCAGGCCACGCCCGGGGTCCCGCCCGCGCGGAAGGTGCCCTCGGCGGTGTCCGCGACGCCCACCACGCGCAGATGTGCCGCGAAGCCGCTCAGCACGATGGTGTCGCCCGGTTTGGCCCACATGGCGCGGGCCACCGAACTCTCCAGGACGATGCCCTTGGTGGCGCCGGCGCCCGCGTCGGTGTCCGCATCCAGCCAGCGGCCCGCGACGATCTGGGGTGCGGCGGTGGTGGGGCGCTTCGCCGCGCCGCGCAGTTCCAGGGTCGCCCTGGCGTCGCCGGGCTGGAGGCTCGCGATGGTGCGGACCGTACGGAAGGGGCCGGAGGTGGCCCGTACCTCGTCCAGGCCGGCGAGCGATCCGGCGGGGGCGCCGCCCTGGGTGTGGATCCATACGTGGGCGCCGGAGGACTGGGTGAAGGCCCGCTGCCAGGGGTCGGCCGCATAGGCGAACAGCGCGGTGGCCAGCAGCAGCGAGATGGTGATCCCGGCGGTGGCCAGCGCGGTGAGCACCGCCGCGGGGCGGTGTGCCGTCAGATGCGCCTGTGTCCAGCGCGCCGCTGCTCGCACGGGTTCAGCCCTTGAGCTTGAGTACGTCGGCCACACCGGCCGCGGGGCGCTTCGGGGTGTCGCCGAGGTGTGCGTCGTCGACGACCTGGCCGTCAAAAAAGCTGATCACCCGGTCCGCGGCGCTGGCCATCCTGGCGTCATGGGTGACCAGCAAGATCGTCTGGCCGCGCTGGTGGAAGCGGGCGAGCAGCCGCAGCACCTCCTTGGTGCCCTTGCTGTCGAGGCTGCCGGCGGGTTCGTCGGCCAGCAGCAGGCTGGGGGTGTTGACCAGGGCGCGGGCCAGGGCGACGCGCTGCTGTTCGCCGCCGGACAGCTCGCCGGGGGTGCTGTTCTCCTTGCCGGTCAGCCCCAGCTCGTCGAGCAGCTCGGCGCGGTCGGTACGGGCCTGCCGCGGGGACCGGCCGGCCAGCAGTGCGGGGAGTTCGACGTTGTCGGCGACGGAGAGGTTGGAGACGAGGTTGAAGAACTGGAAGACGACGCCGATGTGGTTGCGGCGCAGCACCGCCCAGCGTGCCTCGCTGTAGGCGTCGACCTGGCGGCCGTCGATCCAGAGGGAGCCGCTGTCGGGGCGGTCGAGGCCGCCGAGGAGATGCAGCAAGGTCGATTTGCCGGCTCCCGAGGGGCCGGTGAGGGCGACGAACTCTCCGCGTTCGATGCTGAGGTCGACGCCACGTACCGCGTGGACCGGGGCAGCGCCTTCGGGCCGGTGGGTCTTCACCAGTCCGGCTGCCCGGACTATCGGGCCGGACGGCTCGTCCCGGTTCATTCCAACTCCTCCTGACAGCGCTCCAGCCAGTCCAGATCCGCCTGGAGATGCAGCATCGCGCCCTCTATCAGCAGCTGTGCCACCCGGTTCTCCCGGTCCTCACCCGCCGCGAGTTTCGACAGGTCACGCATGGTGTTGAGGTAGTGGCGGCGTTGCTTGTTGATCAGGGCGATCTGATCCGCGGTCCCGGTGTGGGGGGCCAGGGCGAGCTTCATGAAGAATTCGTCCCGGACCCGTGGTTCGGCGGTCGGTTCCTCGAACCAGGCGTCCACCGTCTCGCGCCCCGCCGCGGTGATCCGGTAGATGCGCTTGTTCGGGCGGTCCGACTGCTCGACGTCCTCTCCCTCGATCAGGCCCGCCTTCTCCAGCCTGCCCAGGGTGACGTAGATCTGGCCGACGTTCGGCTGAGGGTATGCGGCGCCCAGGAGGTTCTCAAGGCCCTGTTTGAGTTCGTAACCGTGCGCGGGGCCGCTGACCAACAACGCCAGGAGTGGCAGCCGCACGCTCTCCCTCTCCCTCCCCGCACCGGGGCGTTCTGTCGGACAGCCCTAGTTGCCGGTCATCTGACCCCATACGGCTGTGAGCCGGGTCGCTGTCACATCTTCCTGCGGGATCTAGTATCCCGCATGGCTAACAGGTATACATGGGGCGGGCTGTCGGTCCAGTGTCCGTCGACGCCTGGTTCAAGGAGGAGCCCATGCGGTGGAAGCGTGCCGCAGGCCGGGCTCTGCTGGTCTGCGCTCTGCTGTTCGCGGGCCATGCGGGCGCCCGGGCCGGGGAGCCGGCGGGCGGTTCGGACGGGCGGGGCCCGATCACTCTGGTGACGGGCGGCGACCTCACGGGCTATCTGCGGGGTGTCCTCGACGGCTGGAACGCCCGGCATCCGCGCGAGAAGGTGACCCTGGTCGAGCTGCCGGACGCGGCCGACGAGGTGCGCGCGCAGATGGTCACCGAGCTGCGGGCGCACAGCGACCGCTTCGATGTGCTGAACATCGATGTGGCGTGGACGTCGGAGTTCGCGGCCGCGGGCTGGATCAAGCCCGTGGACGGTGCGCGGTTCCCGCTGAAGCGCTTCCTTCCTCCCGTGGTGGACACCGCCACCTTCCGGGGGCGGCTCTACGCGGTCCCTTATGTGACCAATGCCGGGCTGCTCTACTACCGCAGGGACGTGCTTGCCCGGGAGGGTGCGCGGCCTCCGCGCACCTGGGCCGAGTTGGCGCACCTGGCGAAGACGGTCGCGCCCAAGTACGGGCTCGACGGTTACGCGGGCCAGTTCCTGCCGTACGAGGGGCTGACCGCCAATGTCGTCGAGGCGGTGCAGTCGGCCGGCGGCACGGTGCTCGCGGGCGAGGGCTCGCGGGTGACGGTGGACTCCCCCGCGGCCCGTCGCGGTCTGTCGTTCCTGCTCGACGGGGTGCGCGAGGGCTGGATCCCGCGGCAGGCCCTGACGTACAAGGAAGAGGAGTCCCGCAAGGCGTTCCAGGAGGGCCGGCTGCTGTTCCTGCGGAACTGGCCGTACGCCTACGCGCTGGCCAATGCCCGGCCCTCCGAGGTGGCGGGGAAGGTCGGCGCGGTGCCGCTGCCGGGTCCCGACGGGCCGGGCTCCAGCGCGCTGGGCGGCTCCAATCTGGCGGTCAACACCCAGTCGCGGCACCAGAAGACGGCCACCGAGCTGATCTCCTATCTGACGACCGAGTCGGTCCAGCGCCGGGTGCTCACCAAGGGGGCGCTGCCACCGGTCTGGGCCGATCTGTACAAGGACCCGGAGCTGGTGCGGCGTTTCCCGTACCTTCCGACGCTCCAGCGGGCCGTGTTGGCGGCCAAGCCGCGGATCAAGAGCCCGCAGTACGACCAGGTGAGCCTGGCGGTGCAGGCGGTCATGCATGACGCGCTGCTGCACCGGCGGAGCACGGATGCCACCGTCGCGCGGCTGACGCGAGAGCTGACGGCCCTCGTCGGCCGCGGCTGATCTCGGAGCTCCTCCGCACCTTCCCCACCCCTGCTCTACTTACTTGTTAAGTACAGGCTGGATGGATAATTCCCCGCAAATTCGGGCATCTCGCAACGACTTTCGACCATTTCGTTGACACCGAAAAGACATGCCTACTTAACATGCATGCATAACAGCGATCGCAGCCGCACGGCATGCCCAGGCAAGAACGGGATCACGGCAGATGCTCATAGCCACGGCAGGGAACGGCTCCTCCGCCGACTCCACGCCCTCCCCCTCCCTCCCCGGTCCGGCCACCGGGGCCGCGTCCCCGAACACGGCACAGCGCTGGTGGCGCGACGCGGTGATCTACCAGGTCTATGTCCGCAGCTTCCTCGACAGCACCGGCGACGGCATCGGCGATCTGGCCGGTGTGCGGACGGGGTTGCCGTACCTCAAGAAGCTCGGGGTGGACGGCATCTGGCTCAGCCCCTTCTACCCCTCCCCCCAGCACGACCACGGCTACGACGTCGCGGACTACCGCGAGGTCGACCCCGTATACGGCGATCTCGCCGAGTTCGACCGCCTGGTGGCCGACGCCCACCGGCTGGGTCTGAAGGTGCTGCTGGACATCGTCCCCAACCACTGCTCCAGCGAGCACCCGTGGTTCCGCGCCGCCCTGGCGGACGGTCCGGACAGCGCGGCACGGTCGCTCTTCCACTTCGCCGACGGGCGCGGGGAGCACGGTGAACTGCCGCCCAACAACTGGCGGGCGATGTTCGGCGGCCCCGCCTGGTCCCGGGTCACGGAGGCGGCGGGCGGTGCGGGCCAGTGGTACCTGCACATGTTCACGCCCGAGCAGCCCGATCTGAACTGGCGCAACCCCGCCGTGCGCGCCGACTTCGACAGCGTGCTGCGCTTCTGGCTGGACCGTGGGGTCGACGGCTTCCGTATCGACGTGGCCGCCGGGCTGTTCAAGCACCCCGAACTGCCCGACTCCCCCGACCCGGCGGCCGACGAGCGGACCCGTGACTCGGTCAACCCGCTGGCCTGGAACCAGCCCGAGGTGCACCAGGTCTGGCGCGACTGGCGCGCCCTGTGCGAGGAGTACACCGCCCACGACGGCCGCGACCGGCTGCTGGTCGGTGAGGTTTCCGTACGCACTCCGAGCGAGCAGGCCGCCTACGTCCGGCCCGACGAGCTGCACCAGGCGTTCTTCTTCCACCTGCTGACCGCGCGCTGGGACGTCGACACCTTCCGCAAGGTCATCTCCGAGGCGCTCACCGATATCGCGGGCACCGGCTCCACGGTCACCTGGGTGCTCAACAACCACGACCAGGTCCGCACCGTCACCCGGTACGCGGCCGAGCCCGGGGGCGCCGGCCCGGCCGGGTCCGCGGGCGGGCTGGGCCCGGCGCGGGCCCGTGCCGCCGCGCTGCTGATGCTGGCGCTGCCCGGTGCGGCGTACATCTACCAGGGCGAGGAGCTGGGCCTGCCGGAGGTCGTCGACCTGCCCGACGAGGTCCTCACCGACCCGATCTACCACCGCACGGGCAGCCGCGAGAAGATCCGCGACGGCTGCCGGGTGCCGCTGCCCTGGTCCGGGCACGCCTCGCCGTTCGGCTTCACCAGCGGTACCGACGCGGCCCGGCCCTGGCTGCCGCAGCCCGAGTGGTTCGCCGATCACGCGACGGACCGGGCGCTGGCCGACACCCGTTCGTTCTGGCACCTGTACCGCGAGGGGCTGGCGCTGCGCCGCAGTCTTCCGCAGCTCGGCGAGGGCACCCTGCGCTGGCTGGACTCCCCGCCCCAGATCCTGGCGTTCGTCCGGGGTGACGGCCTGGTCTGCGCCGTCAACTTCGGCACCGATCCGGTGTCGGCCCCCGTAAGGGGCGTCCCCCTGCTGGCGAGCGGCGACTGCCCCGCGGGAACGCTCCCCGGCTCCACCGCCGCCTGGTGGATGGGCACCCCCGAGCCCCGATAGCCCCCGACAGCCCGACCTCCGTACGCCTCCCCACTCTTCCGCAGTTCTCCCGAAGGGAATCCCACGATGAGACGACCCGCAGTACGACACACCCGAGCCGCCCTGTCCGGCGCGGCCGTGCTCGGCCTGGCGCTCTCCGCCACCGCCTGCGGCGGCGGAGCCTCCGCCGGGGGCGGCAAGCAGGAACTGAGCGGTGAGAACATCACCGTCGCCGGTGTCTGGACCGGTGTGGAACAGCAGAACTTCAAGAAGGTCCTGGACGCGTTCTCCGAGAAGACCGGCGCGAAGGTCACCTTCTCCTCCACCGGCGACAACGTCTCCACGGTGATCGGCAGCCAGGTCGAGGGCGGCAACGCCCCCGATGTGGTGATGGTGCCTCAGGTCGGCGTGCTCCAGCAGTTCGCCAAGAAGGGCTGGCTGGCTCCCCTCTCGCCGGAGATCGCCGCCGAGGCCAAGAAGAACTTCGCGCAGGTGTGGAAGGACTACGGCACGGTCGACAAGACCTACTACGGCCTCTACTTCAAGGCCTCGCACAAGTCGACGGTCTGGTACAGCCCGGAGGCGTTCGCGCAGGCCGGGGTCAAGCCCGCGAAGACGTACCAGGAGCTGCTGAAGACCGGCCGTACGCTCTCCGACTCGGGCGTGCCGGGCTTCTCCGTCGCGGGCGAGGCCGGCTGGCCGCTCACCGACTGGTTCGAGAACATCTACCTCTCCCAGGCCGGGCAGGAGAACTACGACAAGCTCGCCGCCCACAAGATCCCGTGGACCGACCCCACCGTGGTCAAGGCGCTCACCACGCTGGGCAAGCTCTTCGGCGACAAGAGCCTGGTGGCCGGCGGCGGTTCGGGCGCCCTGCGCACCGACTTCCCCGAGTCCGTCCAGCAGGTCTTCGGCCCGGAGCCCGGCGCGGCCATGGTCTACGAGGGCGACTTCGTCAGCGCCCTGATCACCGATGAGCTGCACAAGCAGGTCGGCAAGGACGCCAAGTTCTTCCCCTTCCCCGCGGTCGACAAGGGCAAGGCGCCGGTGGTCAGCGGCGGTGACGCCGCCGTGGTGCTCAAGGCCGGAAAGCACAAGAAGGCCGCCATGGAACTGGTGAAGTACCTGGCCACGCCCGAGGCATCCGGTGTGTGGGCCAAGGCCGGCGGCTATATCTCGCCCAACAAGAAGGTGACCGCGGGCGCGTACCACGACGAGGTCACCCGCAAGGCCGCGCAGTCCCTGACCGACGCCGGGAACTCCGTGCGCTTCGACATGTCCGACCAGGCCCCCGCGGCCTTCGGCGGCACCCAGGGCGCGGGCGAATGGAAGCTGCTCCAGGACTTCCTGCGCGACCCCTCGGACCCCGAGGCCACGGCGCGCAAGCTCGAGGCCGCCGCTGCCAAGGCGTACGGAAAGTAAGGACCGAGGGCTCTATCCCATGCCTGTCACGACTCCCGCGGTGGCGCCCGCTTCGGCGCGCGCCACCGCGTCCCACCCCCCGGGCGGGGCGAGCGCCCCCGCGCGGCGCGCGGTCCGGCGCCGCCGGCGGATCGCCGCGGTGTTCCTGTTTCCCGCGCTGTTGCTGCTGGGCGCCCTCGTCGCGTACCCCATCGTGTTCTCGGTCATCCGCAGCTTGTACGACGCCTCGGGCGACACCTTCGTCGGCGCCGGCAACTACACCGCGATGTTCCAGGACCCCGCCACGCTCCGGGCCATCCGCAACAGTGCGATCTGGGTGGTCTTCGCCCCCGCGCTGCTGACCGGACTCGGCCTGGTCCTCGCGGTCCTGACCGAGAAGATCCGCTGGAAGACGGCGTTCAAGCTGCTGATGTTCATGCCCATGGCGATCTCCTTCCTCGCCGCCGGCATCATCTTCCGGCTCGCCTACGAGCAGGATCCGCAGCGCGGTGTGCTCAACGCGGTCACCGTCGGCATCCACGACAGCGTCCAGGGGAAGTCCACCTCCTTCCCGACCGCCAAGGTGCGTCTCGGCGACAAGCAGCTGACCAAGGCCCATGACGGCTCCTACCGGACGACGCACCGCACCGGCCCCGGCAACACCGTCAACCTCGGTCTGGTCGGGGTCGCGCCGAAGGACATGCCGTCCCGGGCGCGGCCCGCCGCACCGGCCGCCCACTCCCGGGCCGCCGACGGCGAACTGCGCGGTGTGGTCTACCTCGACTTCACCCCCGGCGGTGGCGGCAAGCCCGGAAGGGTGGACCGCGGCGAACGCGGGCTGCCCGCGCTCTCGGTCGAGGCGGTCGACTCGCACGGCAAGGTGGTGGCCACGGCGACCACCGCACCGGACGGCTCCTACCGCCTGGCCCATCTGGCCCCGGGCTCCTACACCGTCCAGCTCCCGGCGAAGGACTTCGCCCCGCCGTACGAGGGCATCTCCTGGCTCGGTCCGGCCCTCATCACGCCCGCCATCATCGGCGCCTACATGTGGATCTGGACCGGCTTCGCGCTCGTCCTCATCGGCGCCGGGCTCTCCTCCATGCCGCGGGACGTCCTGGAGGCGGCCCGGATGGACGGCGCCAATGAATGGCAGGTCTTCCGCCGGATCACCGTTCCATTGCTCGGGCCGGTGCTGGGCGTGGTGTTCGTGACGATGGTGATCAATGTGATGAAGGTCTTCGACCTCGTCTACATCATCGCCCCCGGTCCCGTACAGCAGGACGCCAATGTCCTGGCCCTACAGATGTGGCTGGTCTCCTTCGGCGGCGGCAACAACCAGGGACTCGGCAGCGCCCTCGGCGTGCTGCTGCTCCTCCTGGTGGTCCCGGCCATGGCCCTCAACATCCGACGTTTCCGCAGGAGCCAGTCATGACCACCGCTCAAGGAACCGCGGCCGCCCGCAGGAAGGCGGCCGCACGACCGGCGAAGTGGCTCAGCCGCGGCGTGATCCAGGTGTTCCTGCTCATCGTCGGTCTGATCTGGCTCACCCCCGCCGCCGGACTCTTCCTCTCCTCGCTGCGTACGGAGGAGGCGAACGCGAGCAGCGGCTGGTGGACCGCGCTCACCACACCCGGCCAGCTGTCGCTCGGCAACTACACATCGCTGCTGAAGGATTCCGGCATCGTCCAGGCCTTCTGGAACACGGTGCTGATCTCGGTGCCCACCACCGTGGCCGTCGTGGCGATCGCCGCGCTGGCCGGATACGCCTTCGCCTGGATGGACTTCCCGGGCCGGGACTGGATCTTCCTGGTGGTGGTCGCCATGCTCGTGGTGCCGGTCCAGATCGGACTGCTGCCGGTGGCCAAGCTGTTCGGTGCGCTGGGGCTGTTCGGCTCGATCCCCGGCGTGGTGCTTTTCCACACCGCCTACGGTCTGCCGTTCGCCATCTTCCTGCTGCGGAATTACTTCGCGGAAATCCCCAAGGAGATGCTGGAGGCCGCCCGGATGGACGGCGGCGGGGAATGGCGGATCTTCTCCCAGCTGGTGCTGCCGCTGGGCCGGCCCGCCATCGCCAGCCTGGCCATCTTCCAGTTCCTGTGGGTCTGGAACGACATGCTGGTCGCCCTGCTCTTCGCCGACAACGAGTCACAGCCGCTGACCGTGGCCCTCCAGTCGCAGATGAGGCAGTTCGGCAGCAACATCGGGGTCCTGGCCCCCGGTGCATTTCTGTCCTTGATCGTGCCGCTGATCGTGTTCTTCGCGTTCCAACGGCATTTCGTTCAGGGCATCATGGCCGGTTCGGTCAAGTAACCGGTCCGGTCACCTGGCCGGTCAGGTGGACCGGCCCAGGAGGGGACGGCGCGCGACACGTATCAGCATCGTGTCGCGCGCCGGGCCGTTTTGCGACGTGTACGGCGAGCCAGCCGGCGGATGGCGGCTCCGACCCGGATGTGCCGTCCGGGGGTGCCGCTTTATTCGCTCGTCACCGGTACGGCTCCGGGCTAGGTTGGCGCGATGTCCGAACTGCGCACCGAGCGCCTGCTGCTCCGCCCGTGGCGGGAGTCCGATCTCGGCCCCTGGGCCGCGATGAACGCCGATTCCGAGGTCCGGGCGCACTTCCCCGAGGTGCTCACGCCTGAGCAGAGCGCGGCATCCGTCGTCGAATTCCAGGCCGATCTCACCGGCCGCGGCTGGGGATGGTGGGCGCTCGAAGTGCGCGCCACCGGGGAGTTCACGAACGTGCTGTACCGGCTCGCCGCCGGAGACCGGCGGGCCGCCGAGCGGGCGTGAGACCGGCCGGCCCACGCCGTCAGGGAAGCGACGGAGCCGGGGAGCCGGCTCCGGCCAGTGTCTCCAACCCGGCCGGCAGTGACCCGCTGTGGATCACGCCGAGTCGTTGGGTCGCCCGGGTGAGCGCGACATACAGATCGCTGGCACCGAGTTCCGCCGGTTCCACCACCATCACGGAGTCGAATTCCAGTCCCTTGGCCTGCCGCGGGCCGAGCAGCACCACCGGACGGGTCAGGTCCGGGGAGGGTCCGGCGGAGGCGTCCGGGAGGGCGGCGGCCAGGGCCGCGTGGTGGGCGAGCGGGGCGATCACCGCGAGGCGGCTGTCCTGGTGGCTCTCCCGTGCGACCGCCTCGGCGGCCACCCGCGCGAGGTCGTCCGTACGGTGCGCCCACGGGCGTACCCCGGTGGAGCGGATCGAGCGCGGCGGCATGAAGGAGGGATCGGCGGACCGGGGCACCTGCGCCGCGACCTCCATGATCTCGGTCGGCGTGCGGTAGTTGACGCCGAGCCTGACGTGGTCCCAGCGGTCGCCCACGTACGGCGCGAGGATCGCCTCCCAGGAGCCACAGCCGCCGGGCTCGGCGGTCTGCGCCGGATCGCCGACCAGCGTCATCGAACGGGTCGGGCAACGGCGCATCAGCAACCGCCACATCATCGCCGACAGTTCCTGTGCCTCGTCCACGATGATGTGGCCGAACGCCCAGGTCCGGTCGGCCGCGGCGCGTTCGGCGGCGCTGCGGTGGTCGGCCTCTTCGTGCCGGTCGGCGAGCAGCTCCGCGTCCACCAGGTCGTGTGCGGCGAGCACCTCCGACTCCTCGTCGTCGCGGTCCTCGAACTCCTGGGTGCGGGAGCCGTAGGAGAGGTCGAGCACGCCCTGGGCGTAGTCGATCAGCTCCTGGCGCTCCGCCTCGGCGGCGGCACGGGCCGCCGAGGTGTCCTCGCCGAGGAGTTCGGCCGCCTCGTCCAGCAGCGGCACGTCCGCCGGGGTCCACTCCCCGTCCACCCGCCGGATGGCGTCCGCCTCGGCGTCCGGGAGGTGAACGGGCTCGGCGAGGAAGTCGGCGACCAGCTGTTCAGGGGTGAACTCGGGCCACAACTCATCGATGGCAGCGTGCACTTCGGAGCTGGTGGCGATCGCCTTGCCCAGCTGGGCGATGTCGTCCGGGCCGAGGAAATTCGGCCCGCCGAAGGGGTCCGCACCGATCCGGTCGACCAGTTGCGCGGTGAGCGCGTCGATGACGCGGAAGGCGAAGTGCGGGCGGGCGAGATTGTGCGGCAGCCCGGTCTCCCGTGCCCGGCGCCGCGCCTCCTGTGCCATCTGCGCGTCCAGCCGCAGTTCGCCGTCCTCGTGGTCGATCACGATCGCGGAGCCGGGCAGGGCCTGCCGGTCGCGGACGGCCGCGGCGAGCGCGTCGGCCATCGCCGCCCGGCCCTTGACCTCGGCGGCTTCGGGGGTGTCGGTTCCGGTCGCGGTGACCCCGGGGAAGAGTTCGCCGGGCGTGGCGAGCAGCACTCCGGTCTCGCCGAGCGAGGGCAGCACCTCCGCGATATAGCTGAGGAACGCCGGGTTCGGCCCGACGATCAGCACGGCCCGCCGGGCCAGCTGTTCACGGTGCGCATAGAGCAGATAGGCCGCGCGGTGCAGGGCGACGACGGTCTTGCCGGTGCCGGGGCCGCCCTCCACGACGAGGATGCCGTGGTGCGGGGCGCGGATGATGGCGTCCTGCTCGGCCTGGATGGTCTGCACGATGTCGTGCATCCGCCCGGTGCGCGCCGCGTCCAGTGCGGCCAGCAGGACCGTGTCGCCGTCGGTGCCCTCGTGCCCGGTCCGTACGGCGTCGCCGAGGTCCATGATCTCGTCATGCAGCCCGGTGACCCGCCGGCCCTCGGTCGTGATGTGCCGCCGGCGGCGCAGCCCCATCGGGGTGTGCCCGGTGGCGAGGTAGAACGGGCGGGCGACCTCGGCCCGCCAGTCGATGACGAGCGGGGTACGGTCCGGGTCGTCGCGCCGGATGCCGATCCGGCCGATGTGGTGATCGCGGCCGTCGCGGAATGCCAGCCGACCGAAACACAGGCCATTCTCCCCGGCGTTGAAGGCGGCCAGCAGACCGGACTGTTCGGCCACCAGGACATTGCGCTCCAGCCGCATCTGGGCGTGGTTGCCCTCCGGCGACTGAACGGCGGTGTGCACCGCCGTCTCCGCCAGGTCCCGTAGTTCGGTGAGACGGTCATAGAGCAGATCGATGAATTCCTGCTCGTGCTGCCATTCCTCGTTTGACAATTCAGCCCCGCTCGGCTATAGTTCGGTATGTAGGGTGAGTTTGTGATGCGAATTTGCAAAACACAGAAGCCCTCAATATACCCAGAGAAATACCCCGGCCGTCAACTCGGTCCGGGGTATTTCTTTTTGTCCGGCAGGAGCTCCCCACGGGAGCCGCCGGTGTCAGCTCCGGCTTTTCAGCGCAGCGACACCGGACGGCCCTTGGTGGTGCCCCGGATCACCAGGTGTGGGCGACATCCACGATCAGCTCGTGACCGGACTGCTGCACCCGGAACGGCAGCTTGGCGCGCACGCCCAGACCGACCTGGGTCTGCCCCTCGAAGCTCGCCCCGAACTTGGTGTCCTTGAACGTGCGGTATCCGGCGAGCTTGACCCCCGGCAGCGGCTTGCCGGCCGTCCCGGCATAGGTCTGCTTACCGGTCGCCGGGTCATGGCTGGGCGCGGACACAAAGATCTGAAGGATGGCGCCGCCGTTGACCGGTATCTTCTCGCCCGAGCCGTCCTGGTGGAACGCGTCGACATACCCGACGTGGTAGCCGACCTTGCCGGTCGCTCCGCCGATGTCGAAGACCATGCGGTCATAGCAGGCGTTCCGGCTGGTCTTGACGTTCTTCAGCGGCGCCGCGTTCGCGTCCGTGGCGGACTTGTTGCCACTGCCCCAGACGGTCGAACAGGCCGTGGCCGGGGCGGCTTCGGCCACCGGGCCGGTCGCGGCCCCGGCCACCCCGGCCGTGCCCGCCACCCCGACGCCCGCCAGCACAAACGCCGCGGCCACTGTCCCCAACCGTCGCATCACTTACCTCCTGAGAAGAGCCTGTGTACAGATGCGTGCGGTAGGACGGGCGCGGGGGCGAAGACGTTGTGCGCCGGTCGGCATTTGGCCGACGAAGAAGCCATGTTGTCGCGAAAGCGGAGGTACTGGCACCGGACCGGGCGCCCGTCGGCCGCGGGAGCGTCGGTGCCGCCCCGCCCCGGAGTCCGTCAGACGTCGACCACGTCAACGGTCACCCCGCCGCGACGCAGTGCGGTCAACTCCTCGGCCGGGGTGCCGCGATCGGTGACGACCCGGTCGTAGTTGCCGATGTCCCCGTACGCGTGCGTCGCGGTCTTGCCGAACTTGCTGTGGTCCACCAGGAGCAGCGACCGCTGCGCGCACTCCAGCATGGCCTCCTTGATCTCGGCGTACTCACGGATCGGGTGGAAGAGACGGCCGTCGAACACGGACACCGCCGACATCACCGTGAGGTCGGCGCGGATCCGGCCGAGGCCGCGCAGGACGTCCGGGCCGACACAGGAGCCGAATTCGCCGCGGTAGCGACCGCCCAGCAGCGTCACGTCGGTGCCCGGCGCCTCGTCGAACAGCCGGGCCACACCGAGGGAGTTGGTGACCACGGTGACCGCTTCGGTCCGGGCGATCCGGGCCGTCAGCGGAAAGACCGTGGTCGAATCGTCCAGCACGACGGTGCTGCCGGGCCGGATCTCGTCGGCGACGGCGGCGCACAGCGCCTCCTTCACCGGGTGATTGACGCCGATACGGAAGCGGGTGGCGGTCTCCATGGTGAGGCTCGGGAAGGGCGCGGCCCGGCCGCGTTCCTTGCGCAGCAGCCGGCGTTCGGCGAGCTGGTCCAGATCGCGGTGCATGGTCGCGAGGCTGACCCCGAAGTGTCTGGCCAGTTCGTCGATGCGGACTTCGCCGTGTGCGACGACATGGGCCAGTACGTCCTGCCGTCGCCGGTCGACCTCGGCCAGCGACGACCGTGTGGAAGCCATCGGGGCCGCCCCTTTCCGGTCGGACAGCGGCAGCGGCTACCGCTGCGGGTAGATGACGGCCTTCACGGCGCTCGCATCGTGGGTGGCGACGGTCAGTGCGCTCGCGGCCTCGGCAAGACCGTAACCGTGCGAGACCAGCGAGTCGAGCCGGACCGCACCCGACGCCACCAGGGCCGTCACGGTGGGCCAGGTGTGGGCGTAGCGGAAGGTGCCGGTCAGTTCCAGTTCGTGATGCTGCACCCGGCTCAGCGGGAGCGGGATCTCGTCCCCGCCCATCCCGACGAGGACCACCCGGCCGCAAAGATCCGCTCCCTTGGAGAGCCCATGAGCAGCAGCTCCGTCCGCCGCCCGCCGATACGGACACCGCACACCGGCCCCGCATCGACCGGCCGCAGTCGCGCCCGCTTCGCCCGCCTGGGTATACCTCCCGCCCTGACCTGGGGTTTCGTCGGAGTGCTGCTGTTCATGACGGGTGACGGGGTGGAGACCGGCTTCTTCTCGAAGTACCTGGCCGACCAAGGGCTGGCCAAGGCCGATGCGGCGGTGGTCATCACCGTCTACGGGATCACGGTCGCCATCGGCGCCTGGCTCTCGGGAGCACTGTCCGACCTGTGGGGACCACGGCGGGTGATGACCGCCGGCTTCGCCATCTGGCTCGTCTTCCAGGTGCTCCTGCTGACCGTGGCGCTGCCGACGATGCACTATCCGCTGCTGCTCCTCCTGTACGGGCTGCGTGGCTTCGGCTACCCCTTGTTCGCCTACGGCTTCCTGGTGTGGGTCACCGCGGCGACCCCACCGCGGCGGCTGGGAACGGCGGTCGGCTGGTACTGGTTCGCCTTCACCGGCGGGCTGCCGACCCTCGGCTCACTGGTCGCCAGCGCCACGATCCCGCTGGCCAGCTCCTACCGGACGCTGTGGATCGCGCTCGGCCTGGTGGCAGTCGGCGGTCTGCTCGCCCTGCTGCTGGTGCGGGAGCCCACCGGCCGGTCCGGTCTCGCCCCGGAGGGCGGAAATCCGCTGACGACGCTCGCGGGCAGCGTCTCGATCATGCGGCGGCGCCCGCGGGTGGCCGTCGGCGCCGCGGTGCGGGTCTTCAGCACCGGCTCCCAGTTCGGCTTCCTGGTCTGTCTGCCGTTCTTCTTCACCGAGACGGTCGGCTTCAGCACCTCGGCCTGGCTGCGGCTGCTCAGCGTGATGTTCGCCGCGAACATCTTCGCCAACCTGTTCTTCGGAGCCGTCGGCGACCGGCTCGGATGGCAGCGCACCATGACCTGGTTCGGCGCCGTGGCCTGCGCGCTGACCTGTCTGGCGCTGTACTACGTCCCGGTCCTGGCCGGCCCGCACTTCATCGCCTGCGCGATCGCCGCCGCCCTCTACGGCATCGCCCTCGCCGGCTACGTACCGATCTCGGCGCTGGTCCCCGCACTGGCACCGCGCCACAAGGGCCAGGCCATGTCGGCGCTCAATCTGGGGGCCGGCGCGAGCACCTTCGCCGGACCGGCCGTCGTCGCCGTCGCCCTGGGGCCGGTCGGCGTGCAGGGCATCGCCTGGATCTTCGCCCTGCTGCATCTCGCCACCGCGGTCGCGATCCGATTCCTCGAACCCGACCCGGAGTTCACCGCGCCTACCACCGAACCGTCCCCCGCGACGGCGGTCGACGACACGGGGGTTCCCGCGGGCCGTTGCTGACGGGCCTCGCCGCTTCGCTCGCCGACCGGCCGGGCACGTACGGGCGGGCCGGTCGGCCGCGGCCCGTACGTCCGGGGATCGGCGAGCGCCGGCGATCCGGTCAACTCACGCTGTCTCCCGGGCAGTTCGGCAGCGCCGGTGGCATGGCGTGGATCCCTGCCGAGTGCAGCGGGCGGAAGTAGTGGGTGAGCGCCCAGACGCCGATGCGGCTGCCGGCGCGGCATCCGTCGACGTCCGCGGTGCGGAAGTGGATCCCGGCCCAGACACGGGCGTTGATCATGTCCTCGTTGAGCTGGTCGGCCTCGTCATAGTGGCGGGTGGTGCCGGTGATCTCGGAGGGGATGTTGAGGTCGAGGTGGGTGGTACCGAGGATGCCGGTCAGGGTCCGGGTCACGGCGCCGGCGACCGTGGTGTGGCCGCTCAGGTAGTCGGGGTGCGGTGGTGTGACGAGCAGCGGCTGCCATTGCGGGTCGGCGTCGGTCGCGGGGTTGCCGTCGGTGTCGGCCAGCTGGATGGCGGTGATCGGGCGCCAGAATCCGTAGTGGAGTTTGGCGTCCCATGCGGTGACGACGGCGTCGGTTGCCGACATGTTCGCCGCGGCGAACAGCCGTGCCGTCTCCGCGATGTCCAGATGGTGCCGGGCCGTGTGGTCCCGGAACGCCGCCTGGAACTGCGCCGCCAGATTGCCCCCGAAGAACAGGGCGGTGCCGGTCTGCTGCGGCGTGCGGGTCGAACCGGTCTTCGCCCCCAACGTCTTCACCTCGTTCACATCCTGGGCGTAGCGGGCCGAGGACAGCGCGGGCGGCCCGCCGGGACGGAACTGGGCCGGGGAGGTGAGCAGCAGGGGGCGCAACACGGCGAGCCAGGGGTCGATGAAGGGCTGATGGGCCGGCGGGGTGGGCCGCCAGACACCGGGCGCGGGCGCCGCGGTGAACTCCACCGGTGTGAACCGGCCGTCGTCTTCGCGCAGCGCGATGAGGTGGCCGGCGGCGCGCTCCCCGAAGGCCACGCCCTGCCGCTTCGCCGGGCCGTCGGGGATCTTCGCGAGCGAATCGGCGTACGCGGCATCGAGCGGGGCCTGGGAGGCCGGGAAGTAGGTGAGCAGTACGCGATGTGCGGCGGTCACGGCGGCCGCCTCGGGCGAGGCCGTGACGGGGCCGCGCGCCCGCCACTTGTACGGGGCGTAGGTGCGCTGGATGCCGACCACGGCGTTGTAGACGGCGGCCGAGACGAACCCGTGCCAGATGACGACCTGTCCGGAGGGGCGGGTGGGTCCGAGGTTGGCGCTGATGGTGTCGGTGGCGATGACGTTCCAGTCGCGGATCGCCGCGGGGTCCGCGGCCGGCGACCGGTGGCTGCCGGCGGTGGCCGTGGGGCCCGTCACGGCCGTGAGGGCGAGGACGAGCAGTGCGGTGACCGCGCCGATGACTGCTCGTCTGACCGAACGAGAAGTATCCATAACCGACTTAACCGCCGAACGGGTGGCGGGTCACGCCTCGGCACCGCCTAGTGCGCGTACGCCCGCGCACGGAGGTGCCGCTCCTGGGCACAGGCGGCGCGGGCCCACGTCGTCCAGGGCGCATCGCGGTGCGCGGTGCGCCCGTGGCCGTTCCGCCGCGGCTCAGCCTGCCGCTTGTGCGGCGGCGCGCTCGCGGGCGGCCGCGGCGCGCACCGGGTCACCGAGCTGCTCCGCCAGTCGGGCCTTGGCCGACCAGTTGTACGGGCAGACCGGGCGCAGGTGGATACGTTCGCTGAGCAGCGTCCGGGCCAGCTCCGTACGGCGGGCGCGGAGGGCGGCCTCCACGAGGGTCCGCTGGATCGCGTCCCGTTGGGCGTGGCTGCCGCCGAACCGGTGCAGCCGGTGGCGGACGGGCAGCAGCAGATCGGTGGCCCGGCCGTAGTCGTGCTGTCCGTAGGCGATCAGGGCGCGGCAGACGGGCAGTCCGATCTCGGCCGTCATGGCGTGGTTCGACCCGCTGGGCTCCGCCGCCACCCAGTGTTCCCGGTCCTCGACCAGGCGCTGCGCCTGGGCGACCCGTCCCGCTCCCACATAGGCCATCACCGCGTGTGCGTCGTTGAAGGCGTAATGGGGGCCGTCGTGCCGGCTCTCCCAGGCGTCGGCGAGCCGGGCCCACCGCGCGCTCTGTTCGTCATCCGCCAGATACAGCCGCCACAACAGGGCGGCGGCATCGAGCAGTTCCATCGCCACCCCCGCCGACCCGTCGTGGTGCAGCGCCGCGTCATAGATCTCCAGTACCCGGGCGGTGTCGCCGGCCTCCAGGGTGAAGAGGGCGTAGTGCCACCAGTTGTGGACCGTGAGCAGGCTGCCCTGTGACCAGTCGCCGGTCCGGGCGTCGAGGAAGCGGATGCCGTCCGTGAAGCGCCCGCGCATCTCGTAGGTGTGCACCACGCCGTGGATCCCCCACACATCGCCCGGATGCCGCTCCAGGGCCGCCAGGCCGACCTCCTCGGCACGTTCGTAATGGCCCGACTCCTCCAGGCCGAACGCGTACATGCCGAGCAGCGGACCGTGGTGGGGGTCGTCCTCGTCCCAGGCGTCCAGGGCGCCGCCGACGCGGTCCCGCAGGCGCGCGGCGTCCCCGGTGAGGAAGTCGTGCTGATGACCGGCGAAAAGGGCCAGCGCATCGCGCGGACAGGCGATGGTGAGGTCGTCGAGGATCCGGCCGGCGCCGTGCAGATCGCCGTCCAGCCAGGCCGTCGCGGCCGCGAGATGCATCCGCTCGCGCGGTGTCACACCGGCCGTGTCCAGACCGGCGCGGAAGCGGGCGAAGCTGTCGCGTGCCGCGGCCGCGTCCTTCTCCTCGGTACCCAGGACGCCCAGATACGCGGCCAGCGTCTGCCCCATCACCGACCGCGGCGCGGCGGCCAGTACCGACTGTGCGGCCTCCGCGACCCGGGGCCGGAAGAACAGCAGGTCGTCCAGGGCCTGTTCGTAAGGGGCCAGGGCCTCGGGGCCGGTGTCACTCATCAGATGTCCGTGGCGGTCCGCTGTCATGGTGGCTCCTGCGGGCTGAGTGCGGGTCACCCATCCTTACCCGCTTGGCGACCGGAGCCACGGCGGAAACGTCCGGTTCATCTGGGAAGACGCTGCGGGAAACACGTGCTGCCTAATGTCCCTGCCGTGGGCGCCGGTCGGACGCGCCGTGCACGGCGCCCATCGCCCGTCGGCGCGCGTGCCCACGCCTCACCAAGCTCCCGCTCCGCCACTGCCGTCGGACGGGATACGGACGCGCCCCTGGCGTGGGCGAGGCAGGGCACCACATTCCCCTTGCACCTTCAGGAGGTCCGGCATGAATGTCGAGCCACATGTGACTGTCCCTGACAGCGGTCCGCGGCCCCCGCGCGCTGAGGCGCCCGCCGAGGCCCCCGCGCCCGCCGAGGCCGCCGCGCCCGCCGACAGAGCGGCGAACGAGACCCTGGAGGACTACACCCTCCGCTTCGCCCCGCGCAGTTACCGCCGGTGGACGCCGATGGTGGTGGCGACGACGGCGCTCGGCGGCATCGCGTATATGGCCGACTTCTCCATCGGTGCGGGCATCGGGCTCACCCATGGCACCGGGAACGCGCTGGCCGCGATCCTCGTCGCCGCGGTGGTCATCTTCGTCACGGGCTTCCCGCTCGCCTACTACGGGGCGCGCTACAACATCGACCTTGACCTGATCACCAGGGGCTCCGGCTTCGGCTACTACGGCTCGGTGCTGACGAGCGTCATCTTCGCCAGCTTCACCTTCATCTTCTTCGCCCTCGAAGGCTCGATCATGGCCCAGGGCCTGAAGCTGGGCTTCGGTCTGCCGCTGTGGCTGGGCTATGTGATCTCGACGCTCATGGTGATCCCGCTGGTCATCTACGGGATGAAGGCACTCAGCAAGCTCCAGGTCTGGACGACCCCGGTCTGGCTGCTGCTGATGGTGGGCCCGCTGGTGTACCTGGTCGCCACCGACCCCGGTACGGTGCACACCTTCCTCTCGTATACGGGCGCGCAGGGCGGTGGTGGCGTCAATACGGCCTCGGTGCTGCTGGGCGCGGGCGTGTGTCTGTCGCTGATCGCGCAGATCGGTGAGCAGATCGACTATCTGCGATTCATGCCGCCCAAGACCGAGCGGAACAAGCGCACCTGGTGGACGGCCGTGGTGATGGCCGGCCCCGGGTGGGTGGTGCTCGGCGCCCTCAAGCAGGCCATCGGGGTCTTCCTGGCCGTCTACATCCTCGCCGAGGTGGGCCCGGCCTCGGCCACCGAACCCATACAGCAGTTCACCGGCGCCTTCGCCGCGATGATGCCGTCCTGGCTGGTCGTCCCGCTGGCCGTGGTGCTGGTCGTGATCAGCCAGATCAAAATCAACGTGACCAATGCCTACTCCGGTTCGCTGGCCTGGACGAACTCGTTCACCCGGGTCACCAAGCGCTACCCGGGCCGGATGGTGTTCGTGCTCGCCAATCTGGCCTTCGCGCTGATCCTGATGGAAGCGGACATGTTCAGCTTCCTCAACACCCTCCTCGGGTTCTATTCCAACTGCGCCATCGCCTGGATCGTGACCGTGGCCACCGACATCATCGTCAACAAGTACCTGCTGAAACTCTCCCCGCACGCCCCGGAGTTCCGCCGCGGCATGCTCTACGCGGTCAACCCCGTGGGCGTGGTGGCCTTCATCGCCGCGTCCGGCCTGTCGATCGCGATGTACTTCCATGCCCTGGGTGACACGCTCCAGCCGTACTCCCCGGTCGCGGCGGCGGTGATCGCCTTCGTCGTCACTCCGCTGATGGCGATCCTGACCCGGGGCAGGTTCTACCTGCGGCGCACCTCCGACGGGATCGACGCTCCGCTGCTGGACCGGGACGGCAACCCCAGCTCGGCGACGTTCCCGTGCCATGTGTGCCGCCAGGACTTCGAGCGCCCGGATCTCACCGCCTGCCACAGCCACGGCGCGATGGTCTGCTCCCTGTGTCTGAGCACCGACCGGACCGGCGTTCATCTGCTGCCCGCGGACCGCACCTGACACGGGGACGGGCGGGCCGTCGGCACGTCAACGACCGGCCGGTGCCCGCCGAAGTGGCCCTCGGACCTCTCTCCGGGGGCCACTTCCCATGAGCGCAACGAGACGGAGACCCGGCGGTCAGACACCGGGGGCGGTCTGTTGTAGCTGCCGCAGAAGCGTCGCGTTGTCGGGCGTGCGCCGGATCTTCTCCAGCAGGGACTGCATATTCGCCGGTCCGTCGCCGGTCTGGAGGGCACGGCGCAGGCGGCGGGTCGCCACCAACTCGGCCGGGGTGAGCAGCAGTTCCTCCCGGCGGGTGCCGGAGCCGACGGCATTGACCGCCGGATAGACCCGCTTGCCCGCGAGCGCCCGGTCCAGGCGCAGCTCCATGTTTCCGGTGCTCTTCAATTCCTCGAAGAAGTAGTCGTCGGCGCGGGATCCGGTCTCCACCAAAGCGGTGGCGAGCAGGGTCAGCGAACCGCCCTCCTCGGCGAGCCGTGCCGCACCGAAGAGCCGCTTGGGGCCATGCAGCGCGGCGGCGTCGACGCCTCCGCTCAGCGTGCGGCCACCGGATGTGGCGGCGTTGTTGTGGGCCCGGCACAGCCGGGTGAGGGAGTCGAGAAGGATGACCACGTCCTGTCCCTGCTCGACGAGTCGTTTGGCGCGTTCCACGGCCAGTTCGGCGAGGGCGATATGTTCCTTGGCCGGGCGGTCGAAGGTGGAGGCGAGCACCTCGCCACGCACCGAGCGACGCATCTCGGTGACTTCTTCCGGCCGTTCGTCGATCAGCACAACCATCAGCCGGCACTCCGGGTGATTCTCGGCGACGGCGGCCGCGAGCTGTTGCAGCAGCACGGTCTTCCCGGTCTTCGGTGGTGCCACGATCAGTCCGCGCTGCCCCTTCCCGATCGGTGTCAGCAGGTCGACGATGCGCGGGGCCGGTCCGCCGGTGGCGCTTTCCAGGCGGATGCGGTGCCGGGGGTGCAGCGGTGTGAGGTCGCGGAAGTGCGGCCGGCCGCGCACGGCGCCCGGCCGGTGCCCGTTGATCGTTTCGACCCGGGCGAGCGAGCGTGGCCGGTCGCAGACCCCGACGACGAAGTCGCCGGTGCGCAGGCCCGCTGCCCGGATCAGCGCGGCGGGCACCCGGACATCGTGGGACGAGGCACGGCAGCCCTCCGCTCGAAGGAAGCCGGATTCCTGTCGTTCGTTGCCCACGTCCAGGATCCCCGCCGCCGTGACGACGGGTTTCGTGGGCGCGGCAGCGGGCGGTGCGGTGGTGCGGGAGGTGGCAGTGGTGGGAGAGGGGGCAGTGGTGGAAGACGGGGCAGTGGTAGCGGTGCGGAGTTGAGTGCTCCTGGTCACGGGGGTCCTCTCGGGACGTCGGTACACGGCAGATGGGAGGGAACCGGCAAGGAAGGGCGGTGAGATCACGCCATGGGCGGGCCGGACGGCCCGCGGCCGGAGAGAGAAGCTGCGGCATCGCTGGACTACGGGTGCCGCACAGTGATGCTGGCTCGCCGGCCCGGAAACGACGGGCACGAAGGCGAGGGAAAAGCGATCCACAAGGGAGAACGAGGCACCGGCGCCGGAAATACGGCGAGCACAAGTGCGCCTCTCCGGCACAGTACCACCACGGGGCGCGGCCGATGCGGTGAAGTGTGGACCGGATCTATGCTGGGGGCGATGTTCGCACCCCAGGGACCCACCTTCCGTGAACTCGCCGTCCAGGCGCTGTCCTCCGTCGAGCGAGGCTATGACCTGCTCGCCCCGAAGTTCGACCACACTCCGTTCCGGACCCCGGACCGAGTGCTGACGCCGGTGTCACGGGCGCTGCACGGGCTCGGACCGTTCGACAGCGGTCTCGATCTGTGCTGCGGCACGGGCGCGGGCATGGATGTCCTGCGGCAGGTGTGCCGGGAGCGGGTCACCGGTGTCGATATCAGCGCGGGGATGCTCTCCGTGGCCCGGACCCGTGAACGGGTGACCGCGACCGCGCCCCGGGTCGAGTGGGTGCGCGCGGACGCACGGGCCCTCCCCTTCGAGCCGGTCTTCGACCTCGCGGTGAGCTTCGGCGCGTTCGGGCACTTCCTGCCCCGGGAGCGGCCGGAGCTGTTCGCGCAGGTCCACTCGGTGCTGCGCCCCGGCGGCCGGTTCGTCTTCCCGATCGGGGCGCCGGCCCGGCCGGGGTCGGCCGGCTACTGGATGCTGCTGGCCTTCGACGCGGTGATGCGGGTGCGCAACGCGCTGTGGCGCCCGGAATTCGTCATGTACTACCGCACGTTCCGGCTCGCCGAGGTCCGCGCGGAGCTGACCCAGGCCGGTTTCGATGTGCGGCTTCAGGCCCTCCCGGAGCTCGGCCGCCGCCCCGACGGCAGCCCCCGGTGCCGGCTGGTGGTGGCCACCCGGGCCTGGTGAACGGGGGCGCCGTACGGGCGGATCGCCGGTCCGGCGCGTGCGCCCCGGCGGTCCGCCCACGCCCGGTTCCCCCGTCCCGGAGCTTCACCAGCGCAGCGCGGTGAAGTCGATGGGCTGCGGCTGAAGCGTGCGGGTGCGGGCCGTCAGCTGCTCCAGGCGGCGGGTCATCTCCTCGGCCGGGAGCCGCTTGCGGTCGCCGTGGCCGGGCAGCACCCACTCGAAGCGCAGCCGGGGCGCCGTACGGGCCAGGGAAGCGGCCAGCTCCGTGATCGAGTACCAGGTGACACTGGCGGCCACCTCCAGGTCGGCGGTGCTACGCGACCAGTAGAAGCTGTCGCCGCTGAAGCAGTACTTCCCATCGGCGAGGTAGAGCACGCTGCCACGGGTATGGCCGGGCAGCGGGTACACGGTGACCCCCGCGCCGATCTCGACCGGGTCCGTGCCCCGGATGACGTGGTCCGCGTCCGGAGCGGCGTCGAGGTCGCCCTCGTGGATCCAGAGCCGGGCCCCGAACCGGTCGGCGTAGCGGCGGCCGTGCGCGGCATGGTCCCGGTGGGTGAGCAGTACGTCGGTGACGGGCCCCAACGCCTCGTAGCGGGAGGCTAGTTCCTCGCTCCATCGCGGGGTGTCGATCATCATGGTGCTGCCGTCGGGCCGGCGCAGCAGGTAGGCGTTGGCTCCTGCCGTGTGACGGGAGTTGTGGCCGCAGTGATGGACGGTGTCGTCGAGGGCCAGCGGGAAGGGGTCGAGGCCGGGGGTGAGGTGGTGCGCGGGGTGGCGGATGGACCGGGTGTGGCAGGCGAAGGCGGCCGCGTATAACTGCCGCTGCTCGGCCTCGTTTTGTGGCTGCCGGATCACTTCCGCCCGGCCGTCCTGCTCCCGGATGACATCGGGGGCCATCTGCCGGGCCACGTCACAGTTGGTGCAGCGCGCATCGACGTACCAGCCCTCGCCGGTCCCCTCCTCCGGTGCCGCCGCGGGTGACAGGTCGTTACTCATGACAGGTCCGTCCTTCCTGGTCAGGGTGGGGGTCGGAATGCTGTGGTCAGTGCGCACTGCCCCCAGAAGTACCCCGCCCCGCAGCAGAAGCGGAAGGGGGGACAGACCTTGCGCTTTGCGGCTGGAACGCCTCTTCCGGCGGGGAATCGGACGCCGGGGGTTGGGCGTTTTGCACCTGTTTAACCTACCCGCTGGCGGCGCTCCTGCGGGGGGCGGGGGACCTGCCCCCCGCCCCCCTTCACGCGCCGGGAAGGCCCGCCGATTCAGCTGATTCAGTCGGCCCGTTCGCATGCGGCGCTCAGCCGACGCAGCGTCGTGCGCATGCCGACGCGGTTGTGAGCGGCGCGCCGGGCGGGCGGGGTCCCGGTGAAGAGCAGGCCCAGCAGCTCAGCGAGCCGGCGACGCCATCCATGGCGGCGGTGGTCGATCCAGTACTCGGCGACCAGGGTGCCGCGCTCCGTCGGGGCCAGCCGGTAGCCCCAGCGCGCCACGGGCAGACCGAAGGTGATGTTGTCGAAGGCGAACTCGCGGCCGGGGTCGGCGGTGACGATCCGGCAGGTGGCGAACCAGACCCAGAACGCCTTGCGGTTGACCCCCACGAAACGGCCTCCGCGGGGCCACACCCAGATGACCTCCGGGCTCCACTCCGCCATCCGCCGGACGTCGGCGAGCGCCGCGTAGACGACCTGTGGCGGGGCCGGGATCTCCAGGGATTCCTCCACGCTCCACACCCGGCCGGTCATCGCATGCTCCCTTCGGGCGCCGATCCCTGCGTCCGGGCCGCGACGACCGCAGCGGCATCGCGCACCTGCCGGGTGACGGCCGCCGTATCGGTGAGGCTGGTGAGGTGTCCGCATCTGGGGCGGATGATGAGGCGGCCGTCGCGACAGGCGTGGAGGAAGCGGTGTTCCTGGCGGCGGAAGTGGTCGCGTTCGCCGTTCACCAGCCAGACCGGGCCCGGATACCCGGCGAGGGACGCCAAGGTGTTCATCTCCCGCACGGCCTCGATGATGCCCGGCACGGCCTCGGAGCTCAGTCCGCCCGCGACCATGGCGTCCGCCTGGGGCCGGGGCAGTGCGTGGCGGAAGGCGAGGGCGCTGAACCGGTTGAACTCCTCGGGGTGCTTGGCCGCCAGCCGTCCCGCTCCCCGGTAGACGGCGCCGAACGCCCCGCGCGGCAGCGCCGTACACCCCATGGCCATCAGGCCGAGGACACGGTCCGGGTGGGTGCCGGCGGTGGCGACGGCGACATAGCCGCCCAGGGACAGCCCCACCACCAGTGCACGGCCGCCGAGTTGGTCCACGGCATCGACGACCGCGTCCACGGCGCCGGGCATGCTGAACGGTTCCCCGCGCCGTGTGCCGTGGCCGGGCAAGTCGGGGGCCGCTATGGGATGACGCCCATCGAGGGCTTGGATCACGGGTCGCCACATCGTGCCGCTCACGCGCATGCCGTGCACGAAGACGATGGGCAGCCCGGCTTCATTGGACTCCATGTCCGGCACCGTACCTCAAATGCAACGCAACGTTGCGTTGTTCTTGATGCTAATCTCCCCTCATGAGCGAGGAGCGGCACGGAACACGGCGCAGCGGCGGCGGCCCACGGAAGGCGCAGGAGATCTTCGATGCCACGCTGGACCTGCTGGCGGAGAAGGGCTACGAGGGACTGACCATCGAGGGGGTCGCCCAGCGGTCCGGGGTCAACAAGACCACGATCTACCGCTGGTGGCCGTCCAAGGGAGCACTCCTGGGCGCCGCGCTCATCGGCGCACGCCAACTCGACTTCACGGCCCCCGACACCGGCAGCCTCACCGGAGACCTGGAGGCCCTGCTGCACACAGTGGTGACCCTCCTCACCACGCGACCGGCCTCCGACATCGCCGTTTCCGTGCTGGGTGCCGCCACTCAGAGCCCCGAACTGGCCGTGCACGTAAGGGACTTCTTCGCAGACCGGATGAGGCTGGAGCAACCCGTCTTCGATCGCGCCGTCGCGCGCGGTGAACTCGCGGCGGACACCGACGCCACGCTACTGATGGACCTGCTGGCCGGGGCCGCCTGGATCCGGGTGGTCCTGCGCCAACTCCCGCTTGAGCAGGGCTTTGTGTCGCGCACCGTTGCCATCGTGCTCGACGGAGCACGCGTACGGACCTGATGCCGCCTCCGTTTCCCCCCTCTAAAGAGTCTGTTTCAGCATCAACTACAACTTTGCCAATTCTTGGTGTAGTTGACGCAGATTTCACACCAGTCTCAAACGTAACGCGACGAACGTCACACCCAGGCACGTCGCTTTCACAAAGCTGGGCGAGAGGTAACAGCACGATGAGAAAAAGCAGGATGACCCGCCACGGCAGCCGGCTGATGGCGCTGTCCACGGTGTCACTCGGTCTGGTCGCCGCGATGGCCGTGCCGGCCGCCGCGGAGGACCAGCCCACCCGGGAGCAGCTCATAGCCGACTGCGCTTCCGGTGAAGGGAAGTGCAGCTTCAACGAGCCGACGCTCGGCAAGGCGTACCTCGGAGACTTCCGTCAGGTCTCCAACTCGCTGTACAACTGCAGCACCTCGGACGCCACTCAGTCGATGGGCTGGGCCGACACCGTGGGCTCCACGGACTCGGCGGGTGTCTCCGTCACCGCCGGCGGCAAGATCGCCGGTCTGATCGACCTCAGTGTGACCGCGACCTACAGCCACACCTGGTCGAGCTCGCACACCGAGAACAGCTCGCTGAACATGACGGTGAAGCCCGGCGAGGTCGGCTGGATCTCCCGCGCACAGGTGATGCAGACCGTCTCCGGCACCTGGCAGACCCACTACGACAGCCCGAAGTGGGGGCACTACTACTGGTTCGTGCCGGACACCGTCACCGGGCCCGCGCCCAACGGGACGGACGGACAGAGCAATGCGGTGACCGTCAAGACCCGCAAGATGACCGCCGCGGAGAAGAACTCCTGCTCGTCCGGGGCGAAGAAGGGCCAGGCGTTCGTGGCCAAGCGCTGACCACGGCGAAGTCGCGCAGCTGAACGGGGGGCGCGGTCCCTGCCTCCGGGCCCGGAACCGCATCACGGCCGCCGACCACAGTGCCTCTCGGATCCCGCAGACCGGGAGGCACCTTCGGGCCCTGCCGGCGCCCTCACCGCCGGTTGTACGCGCGTTTCGCGCATAAGCTCCGCCCGTGCACTCTTCACGCTCCCGCGCCGCCGGCGCCCTCGTCCTGATCATGGCGCTGGGCACGGCATGCTCCCCCGAACGTCTCCCGCACACCACCGGATCCGGGACCTCGAAGCCCTCCCCCGCCGCGCCCACCGCGGTGCGGCCGCCGACCGCGAACGCCGTCTTCGACTATCAGCTAGGCGGCGCCTATCCGCCGCCCGACACGGTCCGGGCTGTCTCCCGCGACCGCACGGCCAAGCCGGCGCCCGGCCGTTACAACGTCTGCTACGTGAATGCCTTCCAGGCGCAGCCCGACGACACCGGCTCCTGGGAGGACGACCACCCCGACCTGCTGCTGCGGGACGAGCACGGAGACCCCGTCATCGACGAGGACTGGGACGAGCCGCTGCTCGACATCTCCACCGGCGCCAAGCGGGCGGCCCTCATGAAGATCGTCGGCCCGTGGATCGACGGCTGCGCCAAGGCCGGTTATGACGCCGTGGAACCCGACAACCTCGACTCCTACGAGCGCTCCGACGGCAGGCTCACCGCCGGGCACGCCGCGGCCTTCGCCCGGCTCCTGGCCCGCCGCGCCCACCAGCGGCAGCTGGCCATCGCCCAGAAGAACACCGCCGATCTGCTGCCGCAACGCGGCCGTATCGGCTTCGACTTCGCCGTCGTCGAGGAGTGCACCCGCTACAAGGAATGCACCGACTTCGCGGCGGCCTACGCCAACCGGGTCTTCATCATCGAATACCGGAAGCAGGACTTCACCGCCGCCTGCCGCGCCTGGGGCAAGAAGCTCTCCCTCACCCTGCGCGACCGCGAGGTCCGTCCCGCCGGCACCAAGGGCTCCCTCCGCCGGTACTGCTGACCGTTGCCCAATGGCCGGTGCCCCATGGTCAGTTCAGCTCGGGCGGATCGTCGCGAGCCGGTTCGGCCCGGCGCAGGTCGGTGTCGGAGAGCGGTTCGAGTTCGCCGTGCGTGTCCAGCCAGTACAGGAAGGCCACGGCCGGGAAGACGAGCACCACGGCCACGAGGGTGACCAGACCGGTCCAGCGCAGGCTGCCGGGGTCGCCGGCTCCCTCGGCCACGGACAGGGACGTGGGGATGAGGTAAGGGCGTTGGGCGGCGCCCCAGGCGATGACCGCCGCCGCGACCACGCCGACGGCGGTGACCCGGGACCAGACGCCGGACCGGCGCAGCAGCAGCCATCCGGTGGCGAGGGAACAGACTCCGGCCAGGATGACGAGGCCGAGGCCGACCCCATGAGTGAGCCCGTGCCAGACATGCGGGGCATCGCTCCGGGTGACGGTCAGCATGACGGCCGCGAGGACGGCGAGGGCGACGACGCTGCCCAGGGCCCGCCGCCGGAAGTAGCCGACCAGGTCGGGCGCGTCGTAACGGGCGGCGTCGCCGGCGAGGAACACGGCGCCGAGGAAGGCCGTCGCCACGATGGCGATCAGTCCGAAGAGGATGGAGGTCGGGTTGGCCCAGGCGTGGGCCGCGGCCTCCGTGCCCGGTACCGCCCGGCCCGAGGCGATCCCGCCGACGGCGGCGCCGAGGAAGAACGGGGTGAGCAGCGAGGAGATGGCGAAGACCGCGCCGTAGAGGCGTCGCCCGGCGATCCGGCGGAGGGGTTTGCGCAGCGCGAAGCCGGCGCCGCGCAGCACGAGGCCGATGGCGGCCAGGGCCAGCGGCAGCCACATGGCGGAGAACACCGTCTGGAACAGCGTGGGAAAACCGGTCCACATGATGACGAAGACGAAGACCAGCCAGACGTTGTTGACCTCCCATACGGGGGCCATGGCGTGGTCGATCAGCCACCTGGGCCGCGCGCCGCGCCGGGCGCCACCGGCCGTCAGGTCCCAGAACCCGGCTCCGTAGTCGGTGCCTCCGGCGCAGGCGTAGGCGGCCACGGCGAGCAGCAGCAGCACGGCGATGACATCGGCGATCACGGCCGACCACCCTCGTCCGGTCCGGGCCCGGTGCCGTCGGCGGGCGGCGGGTCACCGGCCGCTACCCGCGCGCGGGGCCCGTATGGGGTGTCGGTCTCCGGTTCCCCGGTCCGCTCCCCCACCGCCCGGCGCGCGTCGGCGAGCCGCCAGCCCGTCCGCATCTTGAGCAGCACGGCGAGCAGCGAGCCGAAGATGAACACATACACCACGATGACCAGGCCCAGCATGATCCAGAGGCTGGTGGACCGGGTCGCGGTCACCGCCTCGGCGATGCGCATGTGCCGGTAGACGATCCAGGGCTGGCGCCCCACTTCGGCGGTGATCCAGCCGCATTCGACGGCAACGACAGAGGCGACGCCCGCGCAGGCCGCGCCGCGGAAGAACCACGGTGAGGCGGGCAGCCGGTGTTGCCGCAGCCGGCACCAGCCGTACCAGAGGGCGAGCAGGATCAGCAGGGAGCCGATCACCACCATGAGGTCGAAGGCCCAGTGGGCGATGGTGGCCTGGGTGGCCGTCGGCCGGTCGTCCGCGGGGACGGAGGTCAGCCCGGTCACCTTGGTCCCGGGGGTGAACCCGGCCAGGATGGAGTCGAATTGAGGGATCTTGATGCCGCCGGAGACACTGCCGTCCGGGTGCAGCCGGCCGAAGATGTACTCGGGTACGTGGGTGTCGGTCCGCCAGACGAGTTCCGTCGCGGCGAACTTCACCGGTTGCTTGTGGAAGACCGACCGGGCGATCGAGTCCCCCAGCACGAACTGCACCGGGGTGAACACCGCGGCGAGGGTGAACGGCACGGTGAAGCCGAGCCGGTGGTAGCGGTCGCGGCGGCCGCGCAGCCAGCCGACGGCGTAGACCCCGGCGACGGTGTAGCCCGCGGTGATCAGCATCGCCACGACGAAGTGCCAGTACTGCGGCCCGAACATCGGGGTGAAAATCGCCGACCAGATGTGGACGTTCTCGGGGGTGCCGTCGGCGTCGAGGGTGAACCCTTGGGGCGTGTTCATCCATGCGTTGGCCGCCAGGATGCCGAACGCGCCGAGGAGGGCGGCGGCCGGCAGCGGCAGGCCGAGCAGGAAGTGAGTGCGGGGCTTCAGCCGCCGCCAGCCGTAGAGGTAGATGGCGATGAGCACCGCTTCGAGGAAGAAGGCCCAGGCCTCCACCCCGAAACCGATGCCGAAGACGCCGCCCCACTTGCCCATCAGTCCCGGCCAGAGCAGTCCGAACTCGAAGGACAGCACGGTGCCGGTGACCACCCCGACCGCGAACTGCACCGCCATCACCGCCGACCAGCGCCGGGCGAGGAGCAGCGCGACGGGATCGTTCCGGCGCAGACCGCGGTAGTGCATCACCAGGGTGATCAGCGGGAGCGCCACCCCGAGCGGCACCAGAATGATGTGCGAGGCCAGCGTGAAGGCCATCAGCTCCCGGGCCGGGAGCAGTTGGGCCGGGGCGTCCGCCAGCAGGGTGACCGTGGTGTGCATGCCTTACGTGCCTTCGCTGCTCGGGACCTTCAGGAGAGCGCCGGCCTCGGCGTCCACGCTTGCCTGCCTCCTCGGTGCACGGCCCGGCTCTGCGGGGCCCCGCGACGGTCGCGCCGGCTCGCCACACAATCACCGGTGGGCGCGGGGCGGCACGCACTGTGCGCCCGGGTTGAGCCGTTGGGCCGAGGTACTTCGCCCGGTCGGCGCAGCCGATGGTCCGGCACCACCAGGAGCGGTCCACCGACCGGGCCGCGGGACCCCGAAGCGCGCTTGAGGGGCCCGGCGGCCCCACACCGCCGAACCCCTCCTCGAGGGGGACCCGCCGGGCCCCCTCGTGCTCTCAGCCCTGCGCCGCGCTACGCCGTCTCATGACCGGTGGAGCCGTTGATCTTCTCGATCGCCTGCCGGGCCTGTTCCTGCGGGGAGCGGGCGGGCAGCGGCGACACCGTCGTGGAGGCCACGGCGGGCTGGGCCCGCTCCTGTGGCATGGCCTTGGCATGGGCGGCGGGCGGCCGGATCCGCAGGCGATGACCTGCGGCCTCGTCCAGGGTCACCGGGCGCTTGAACCGGGCAGCCAGCCGGGCGGCGTCCTGGCCGAGTGCGGCGACATCCTCCCACTGCAAACGCACCACCAGCGAGAGTTCGGCGTCTCCGTCCGGCAATGCCTGAAGCTGCGGGATACCCGGGTCAGTCATGCTGCCTCCTCACATCGTGGACCGGTGCCTCAGGGGACACGGATATGGAGAGATACGCACGGACACCCGCGGCCGTTCACCTCCCGCCGACGGGAAATGCAGAGCCGGGCGGGCCCGGCCGGCGGAGGTGCGGATTCCGTAAGGCACGATGGTGGGTGGAACGGTGAGCGGGTGATGCCAGTGATGAGCCTTCAGCGGCTTCTCAGCTCCATCGGGCCGGCCGTGCTGTCGGGGGTGTGCGCCCCGGGAGGCACCGCGGTCCCGGTGGGAGATGTGGTGATCGCCGAACCGGACGGTGGCTTCGATCTGCGTCCGGGCGATGTCGTCCTCGGAGTGAATCTCACGGACCGGGCGCAGGCGCTGCGGCTGCTGTCCCTGTGCGCCGGACGGTCGGCGGGTGCGCTGCTGCTCAAGGCCCCGGTCGCGCTCGACGAAACGGTGGTCACGGCCGCGAGCGGGGCCGGACTCCCGCTGGTGCAGGTCGAGCAGCAGGCGGGCTGGGCGCAGGTCGTGTCGCTGCTGCGGGCGGTGCTCGACAGCGAGGGGTACGCGGACTCCGGCAGCGGGACGGCCGGGGCCGAGGCCGGTGACCTCTTCGGTCTGGCCGATGCGATCGCCGCCGTGATCGACGCGCCCGTGACCATAGAGGACCGCAGCTCCCGGGTCCTCGCCTACTCGGCGCGGCAGGAGCGCGGTGACGAGGCGCGGGTCGCCACGATCATGGGTCGGCATGTCCCCGACGAGGTCAACGCCCAGTTCCGGCGGTACGGCGTCTTCCACCGGATCGCCCAGGACACCGGCCCCATCTACGTCCCCGCGGTGGTCGAGGGAACCAAGCCGCGGCTGGTCGTGCCGGTGCATGCCGGCGGGGAAATGCTCGGCTCGATCTGGGCCATCGTGCCGGGGCCGGTGCCCGCCGAGCGGGCCGAGGCGTTCGCGGACACGGCCGCGACGGCGGCGCTGCATCTGCTGCGCCGGCGCGCCGGCGCCGATGTGGAGCGTCTGGTGCTGACCGACATGGTCGCCACGGTGCTGCACGGCCAGGAGGGCGCGGCCGACGCGGCGCGGCGGCTGGGGCTCACGACCGGCCCCTGGCGGGTGATCGCCGTGGGGGTGCGCTGCGAGGACGACGAGGAGGCGGAGCGGCAGCGGCTGACCGTATGGGAGCGGATGTCCCGGTTCCGCGGCAGTCGTCTGCGGTCCCCCGCGGCGGTCGTCGGCGGGGTGGTCTACGGGATCGTTCCGGCGGAGCGGGTCAGGCCCGGCCCCGACGACGGAACCGGGTGGCTGGAGACGCTCCACGGCAGCACCGGAGGGCCCGCTCCGCTGATCGCGGTCGGTGGGCTCGCGGCGTCGGTCCCCGGGCTGGCGCGCTCGCGTGAGCAGGCCGATGACACCCTCGACCTGCTGCGGACCGGCCTGATCGCGCGCCACCAGGCCGTGCACGACGAGGTGTGGGCCACGGTCGTGCTGCGCCATGTCGCGCGGTCCGCCGCGGCGGCACGGATAGCGGGCGTCGGGCCGCTGCAACAGCTGGTGGACCACGACCGTGCGCACGGTACGAACTGTGTGCCGACGCTGTACGCCTGGCTCCAGGAGCGGGGCGATCCACGGGCCGCCGCCGCCCGGCTGCACATCCACCCCAACACGCTCCGGCATCGGATGCGCCGGCTCCAGGAGGTCGTGGCGCTGCCGCTGGACGACCCGGAGGTCCGTACCGCTCTGCTGCTCCAGCTCACCGCCCGCCAGTACGGCGCGGAGGGCGGCCCGGACGACGCCGTGGGTTCTTCCGGCTGAGGGAACCAGGGCCGCTGCCCGGTATGTCGCTCTGACGGTCCGCTGTCTCCGTATGGCGGGATGTGCATATGCCGTCCTCCCGAACGCCTCGTCCTGCCCCGCCGCCCCCGCCCGTTGTCCCGGCCCCACTGCCGAGCGGCCCGAGACGGTGCCGGGCGAACGATGACGGGCCGTCCCCCCGCCGAAACCATGGCTCCACCCGCAGCTCGCCGGGCAGCAATGGATTTCGTGGAAGGACGGTGGCATGTCGTTCGGCATTCCCCGCCAGGCCGAGAGCGTCGAAGCCGGACCCGGAGCGGCGGTGACCGCGGTCGTGGACCGGCACCCTCCGGGGGTGTCCGCCGGGCCGGTCCCGGCCGCGGGTCCGGCGCCCTCCGGAACACCGCACGCCCAGGCCCGTATTGACCTCGCGGCGATCCGCGCCAACGTCAGCCGGTTGTGTGACACGGCGGGGTCCGCCGAGGTGATGGCCGTGGTCAAGGCCGACGCCTACGGGCACGGCGCGGTCCCGGTCGCCCGCGCGGCGCTCGCGGGCGGTGCCACCTGGCTCGGCGTCGCCGGGATGCGGGAGGCACTGGCGCTGCGCGCGGCCGGTGTCCCCGGCCGGCTGCTGGCGTGGCTGCTGACCCCCGGTGACGACTGGAATGCCGCGGTGGCCGCGGGCGTCGAGCTGTCGGCCGGTGCCCCCTGGGCGGTGCGGGCAGCGGTCCGGGCGGCACGGGCCGTGGACCGTCCCGCGCTGCTGCACCTGGAAGCGGAGACCGGGCTCGGGCGCAGCGGCGCCGCCGCGGGCGACTGGCAGGCGCTGGTGGACGGCGCGGCGGCCGCCGAAGCGGCCGGGTACCTCCGGGTGGTCGGCGTGTGGTCGCATCTGGCGCGGGCCGATGAGCCCGGACACCCCTCCTGTGCACGGCAGTTGGAGAATTTCCGCAGCGCGGCCGGGATCGCCCGCCGGGCCGGGCTCGCGCCCGACGTCCTGCATCTGTCCAACTCGGCCGCCACCCTGACGCTTCCGGAGGCGCACTTCGACCTCGTCCGTCCCGGGCTCGCCGTCTACGGACTGAGCCCGGTGCCGGACCTGGCCGGGTCCGCGGAGCTGGGTCTGCGGCCGGCGATGACCCTCACCGCCCGCCTCGCCTCCGTCAAGCGGGTCCCCGCCGGACAGGGCGTCTCGTACGGCCACCGCTATCGCACCGCCCGTGAGACGACCCTCGGGCTGGTGCCCCTGGGCTACGCCGACGGTGTGCCCCGGCATGCGTCGCAGGCCGGCCCCGTCCTTGTCGCCGGCCGGCAGCACACGGTGGCGGGCACCGTGTGCATGGACCAGTTCGTCGTCGATCTCGGCGACGCCCCCGCCGCGCCCGGGGACGAGGTGGTGCTCTTCGGGCCCGGTGACCGCGGGGAGCCCGGTGCGGCGGACTGGGCGCGGGCCGCCCACACCATCTCCCACGAAATCGTCACCCGCATCGGCGCCCGCGTACCGCGCACCTACACGGGCCTCTCGGCCCCCGGCGACCGCTGAGGTCCCCTCCTCCCAGCCCTTTGGATCCGACCGCCCCCGACGAAGAGAGCCTTCACATGACGTACCGGCTTCCACCGTCCACGCCGCGTCCTGCCGACGATCAGGACTCCCGCTCCGGCGACCCCGGTCCCGAGCATCTCCACCGGGGACTGCACTCCCGCCATATCCAGATGATCGCGATCGGCGGGACCATCGGGGTGGGGCTGTTCCTCGGTTCCGCCGAGGCCCTGCACAACGCGGGTCCGGGCCTGCTGCTCACCTATGCGGTCGCCGGCGTGGCCATCTTCTTCGTGATGCGCGCCCTGGGTGAACTCCTGGTGTACCGGCCGGTTTCCGGTTCGTTCGCCACGTACGCGGAGGAGTTCATCGGCCGCTGGGCCGGGTTCGCCACCGGCTGGAGCTACTGGCTGATGTGGGTCGTCACCGGCACCGCCGAGCTGACCGCTGCCGGTATCTACGTCCGCTACTGGTGGCCCGCGGTGCCCCAGTGGCTGCCCGGCCTCATCGCCCTGGCGATTTTGGGCGTCGCCAATCTCGCGGCGGTCCGGCTGTTCGGCGAGTTCGAGTTCTGGTTCGCCATCATCAAGGTGCTGACCATCGTCGTCCTGCTGGTCATGGCCGCCGTGATCCTGATCTTCGGCTTCGGTCCCCTGGGGGAGACCGCGTCACTGAGCAATATCTGGTCGCACGGTGGCGTCTTCCCGCACGGTATGGCCGGGCCGCTGCTCGCCCTCCAAGTGGTGGTGTTCGCCTTCGTCGGAGTCGAACTGCTCGGGGTCACCGCCGGCGAGAGCAAGGACCCCGAGAAGACCCTGCCCACCGCCGTGCGCCGGGTGATCTGGCGGATCGGGCTGTTCTACCTGGGTGCCCTCACCGCGGTCATGGCGCTGGTCCCGTGGAACCAACTCGATCCGCACGTCAGCCCGTTCGTGCTGGTCTTCGCGAAGGTCGGGATCCCCGCGGCGGCCGGTGTGGTGAACATGGTCGTGCTCACCGCGGCCCTGTCGTCCTGCAACAGCGGGGTGTTCTCCACCGGCCGGATGCTGCACACCCTGGCCCGGGACCGGCACGCACCGGCCGCGTTCGGGAGGGTCAGCCGCCAGGGCGTGCCCGCCGCGGGCATCCTCGCCTCCATGGCGGTCATGCTGCTGGGGGTGGCCGCGAACTACTTCGTCCCGGAGCAGGCGTTCGCGTATGTCACGAGCGTGGCGACCGTCGCCGCGGTGTTCACCTGGGGGATCATCTCCGCGGCACATCTGCGCTTCCGGGCGGCGGTCCGCGCCGGACGGCTCCGGCCGGTCGCCTTCCGTATGCCACTGGCGCCGGTGTCGAACTACTTCGTGCTGGCCTTTCTCGGCCTGGTGGTCGTCCTGCTGGCCTTTGACGCCGAGACCCGCATCGCGCTGTACGTAGCTCCGGTATGGGCGGCGATCCTGGCGGCGGGCTACTTCTTCACCCGTCGCAGCCGGGCCGCCGGGCCCCGGACGGCACCGCCCGACGAGGAGATCCCGGAGCCGTCGCGGAGCAGGTAGCCGGGCGGTCGGGCACGAGGGCGGGGCGGTGTCCCTATGCCACGGCGTGGAAGAGCGCCGCCGCCGCACCCCGTGACTCTACGCCCAGTTTGGTGAGGATCTTCGCGACGTGGAACTTCACCGTCGACTCGCTGATGTGGAGTTCCTGGGCGATCGCCCGGTTGCGGTGCCCGAGCGCGAGCCGGGCCAGTACCTGGAGTTCCCGCTCGCCCAGTGCGGTGAGCGGGTCGGGTGCCGGGTCCTGGAACACCCGCAGCGGGATCGTCGCCGACACCGTGGTCCCCCACCCGGGCACCGCGTCGAGGTCCAGCCGTCCGTCCAGCACATCGAGTCGCTCGGCGACCCCGCCGGGGGCCAGGGCGCCGTGCGTGAGGGTGCCGGGCCCGTCGTCCCGTACGGTCGCGCGCAGCTCGTCGTCGGTGAGCTGCCAGGCGACGTGGACGCGGGTCACCCCCTCCTGTTCCAGGACCTTCAGCAGCAGCGCCCGGACGATGGCACGCGCGGTGTGCGCCACGTCGGCGGCCACCGTCCGCGAGGAGTCGGGTGCGCCGAGCTCCAGCCGTACGGGGCTGTGGCGGACGAGCGGCCGCAGTGCGTCGGCGAGCCGGGCGAAGGCCTGTCCGACCGGCTCCTCGGCGATCTCCTGGTCCCGTTCCGCCTCCGCACGCAGCTCCACCAACGCGGAAACGGCCAGATCCGTGGCGGTGGCGCGGGCCACCGCGTCGTCGAGGGTGCGGCTGCGCAGCACGCCCAACAGCCCGGTGAGCGCGGCCGAGTAGGACTCGCCCAGCTCCGCGATCACTCGGGCCCGGGTTCCGGCGGCGGTCCGCGAGCGGGCCAGCGCCCCGGGCATGGCCTCCGCCGCCAGGCGGTCGAAGTGGCTGGTGACCACGTCCCAAAGCGCCTGTACGAGGTCGGCTGCGGCCTCGTTGACCGGGACGGCCGCCGCGTCCCGTACCAGCAGCAGGACGGCGCCGCGGGGTGTCGCATGGCTCGTCACGACCAGGGCCTGTCGCTCCATGTCGGCGAGGGTGAGCATGCCCTGCCAGGGGCGGCCGGGGACACCGGCGGCGAGCAGCGGCGCCAGATCGGCGGTGGACAGCCGGCCGGTGATCTCGGCATCGCCGTATGCCTTGAACGGTGAGTGCGCGCAATGGGTGGAGAGTTCAGCGGCCGCCAGGTGCGGCACCGGCTCGGCCAGGACGGCGGAGAGCCGGGGCAGGATCTCGCCGAGTGGCTGGCGGATCACCTCGTATGCGGCGGTCAGGGCGGACACGGATCCGGTCAACTGCATGAGCCTCAGCGTAGCCAGGCACTCCGGCACCGGCGCCGGTCTTTCGGCCAGGCCGGACTGGCCGGATGACCGGCGTCGTGGCCGTCCCCAGGAATGAGGCTGAAGACATCGGCCCAGTGCCTCCACTGCATTTCCTGCATCGAACGGGGAGACCCCTATGCGAGCGATCCTTTACGACACATTCGGCGGCGCCGAGGTACTCGGCCTCGGGGACACCGACAAGCCGGTGCCCGGACCGGGGGACATACGGGTGAAGGTGGTGACGGTCGGCGTCAATCCGCTGGATTACAAGCGGCGTTACGGATGGGTGGAGCAGTTCTATCCGACGACGTTTCCCGCCGTGCCGGGGCTGGAGTTCGCCGGGGTGGTGGACGCGCTCGGTGAGGGCGCGGGAGACACGTTCGCCGTCGGTGACGAGGTCTTCGGCCTGACCAGGACCGGCGCGTACGCGGAGTACGCCCTCGCGGGAGACATCGCGCACAAGCCCGCCGCGCTCTCCTTCGAGGCCGCGGCGGCCCTCCCGGTGGCCGGCGAGACGGCGCAGCGCGTCCTCGACGAGCTGGGCCTGGCGCAGGGCGAGACCCTGCTGCTGCACGGGGCGGCGGGCGCAGTCGGCCAGGCCGCGGTCCAGCTCGCGGTGGCCCGGGGCGCCACGGTGGTCGGTACGGCGTCCCCGGCCAATCACGACTTCCTGCGCACACTGGGTGCGGTTCCGGTGGCGTACGGGGCGGGGCTCGCCGACCGGGTCCGGGCGGCCGCACCCCAGGACGTCGACGCGGTCTTCGACGCGGCCGGCCAGGACGCGCTGCCGGTCTCGATCGCACTGCGCGGCGGCACGACGGACCGGATCGTCACCATCGCCGATATGAACTCCGCCGAGCACGGTGTGCCCTTCTCCGCGGGCGGTACCCCGTCGGAGCAGGTCCGCGCCTACCTGGCTGCGCACGCCCGCCTCGCCGTGGAGGGCAGGCTCGTGGTGCCGGTCGTCGAGACCTTCCCGCTCGCCGACGCGGCCACGGCGCAGGAGTTGAGCGAGGCGGGGCATGTGCGCGGCAAGCTCGTCATCACGGTCTGAGTCCGCGGCGGCCGGTGTGCGGGCCGGCTGACGACCACCCGCACAAAGGGCGGTGCGCCACAGGCTGGCTGCCTGTGGCGCACCGGTATCGGGGCGGCGGCCGGTGAGGGGGAGATGGGCGCTCCCTCCCTCACCGGTCAGAGCCGCACGGGTCAGTGACGGTGACCGTGTCCCCAGCGCACCTGGTCGACGACCCGGCGGTGGTCGTTGCGCAGGGTCGCGTGGTCATGGTCGTTGTCCCAGACGTAGTTGCGCCGGTCCTGGTAGACGTCCCAGCGGTTGTCGTGGCCGTAGCCGGTGTGGACACGAACCTGACTGTGGCCGGCCAGTCGCAGGTTGCCGAAGCGGTAGGCGTGTCCGCTCTTGTCGGACAGGCTCCAGCCCTTGAGGTTGACGGGTGTGCGGCCGGTGTTCCGCACCGTCACCCACTCCGCGTTGAGGCTGCGGTTGGAACGGTCGTCGCGTCCCGGGCTGTCGTACTGGATGGGTCCCAGGACCACGGCGGGCCGCCAGTGCTGCGGAGTGTGGCGATGGTGGCCATCCGCACTGGCCGGGAGGGCGGCGGTGGCTGCCAGGGCGGCGGAGCCCAGCACCACCATGGCGACACGCGAAGCGTTACGGAACATCGAACCTCCTGTGAAAGGCGCCACGTTCAGGGCGCCGAAAAACCGGACTCCCGGCCGGTTTGACCGGGCCCCCACAGAGTGACGGCCCGTCACGCCTTGGCGGAAGAAATCCATGTTGGTGTGACAAAACACGGACATATACACAACCGCACCACGCCAGGCGCACACGCCCCCGCGCTCGCCCCCTCTCCCGCAACGCCCCTTACACGTATCGCCGGGCGTCCCTTACGGGGCGGGCCGTCGGGGCCGACGGGACGGCGGGCGGGTGCCGAGGCGGCTGCCGGGGGTGGGTCCCGGACCGGGCGCAGATGCCTTCGCACAAGTCCCTTACCAGGAGCGGAAGTTGTCCTTCCGGAACGACTCCACACCCCTCCCGTGTCCCGAACTCAGCTGTCCGGTGTGCCACTTACGCACCATCCGTTGCCTGGAGCCCCCGGAACCTCTACGTTGAGCGCGCCTGATTTCGGCTCAACCCGCCGCGTTGCGGCGGGCTTCGGGAGGAACCCCCCATGCGCAGAAACACCTCCGGACATCACCGCAGACGCATGTCCCCACGCATACGCACCGCGGTGTCCGTCGGCATCGCCGCGGTGGCGGTGGCCGCGACGGCCGCCGCGGCCACCGCGGAGACCGCCACCCCGCCCCCGCGTGCCGCACGCACCCAGCACGTCGAGTACTTCAGCGGCGCGGACGGCCACCCACGGCAGACCACCGTCCCGGCCTCGAAGCCGCTCGCGCCGTCCGAGAAGGCCGCGATCGCCGCCGGCGACGGCGATGTCACCTCGATCGTGCAGAGCGGCCCGGTCGGCAGCAAGCTCGATGTCGTCTTCGTCGGTGACGGCTACACCGCCGCCCAGCAGGAGGACTTCCACTCCGACGTCCGCGCCAAGTGGGCCAAGATCTCCGCCGTGGAGCCGTACGCGGCATACCGCGGCCTGTTCAACGTCTGGGCCGTCGACGCCGTCTCCAACGAGTCCGGCGTCTCCGGGGACCCGACCAAGGACGTGGTCCGCGACACCGCCCTGGACTCCGCGTTCTTCTGCGACGGCACCGAGCGGCTGCTGTGCGTCGACACCGGCAAGGTCGAGTCGTACGCCTCCAAGGCCCCGGCGGCCGACCTCGTCGTGGTCCTCTCCAACTCCACCAAGTACGGCGGTGCGGGCTACAACGACGTCTCCTCACAGGTCGGTTACGACGGGATCGCCACCGCCTCCTCCGACAACGACCAGTCGGACCAGATCGCGGTCCATGAAACCGGTCATTCGCTGGGCAAGCTCGCCGACGAGTACGACTACGGCCAGTCCGGAACCTATACCGGACCCGAGCCCGCCCAGGCCAACCTCAGCAAGCTCTCCGCCGACCAGATGACCGCTCAGCAGCAGAAGTGGTACCGCTGGATCGGCCAGCAGTCGCCGGACGGCGGCGCGGTGGGCGCGTTCGAGGGCGGCGGCTACTACCAGTACGGGCTCAACCGTCCCACCGAGAACTCGATCATGCGGACCCTGGGCCGGGAGTTCAACCTCCCCGGCCGCGAGGCGATGATCGCGGGCTTCTACCGCTATGCGAGCGTGCTGAGCAGCCCGGTCTCCACCCATCATGCACTGTCCCGAGGAACCCGCATCCGGGTCACCGCAGCCGCCTCCGCGCAGCTGACGTGGTCCGTCGACGGCCGCGAACGCAAGGCCGCGCGCGGCAAGACCTCGGTCGTCCCGCGCACCCTGGGCGTACCGGCCGACGGCCGCCCCCACACGGTCACGGCACGGGCCACCGACCGTACGAAGGCGGTCCGTGACCCGGCGCTGCGCAAACTGCTCTCCCGCTCGCTGACCTGGCACATCGCGCCCTAGTACGCCCCTCCAGCTCCTCGCACACCGCCCCGGTCGCCGGGCGGGCCGCTCAACGCGCGCCCACCCGGCGGCCGGGGCTGCGTCTTCTCCGGCACTCAGGCGCGGTCCGGCGCCGTCAGATGCGCACCACCATCTTTCCGGTGTTGCGGCCGTTCATCAGCCCGAGGAAGGTCTCCACCGCGTGGGCGATGCCGTTCTCGACGGTTTCGCGGAAGGTGACCTTCCGTTCGGCCAGCCAGCTGCCCATCTCTTCGGCGAAGCGCGGCTGGAGACCCGCATGGTCCCCGACCTCGAAACCGCGCAGCGTGATCCGCTTCTTCACCAGCTCGATCATGTTGCGCGGCCCCGGCGTGGGTTCGGTGTCGTGGTACCCGGAAATCGCTCCGCACAGCGCGGCCCGGCCGTTCGGCCGCAGTGCGTCGATGGCGGCCTCCAGGTGGTCTCCTCCGACGTTGTCGAAGTACACGTCGATACCGTCCGGGGCGGCCTCGGCGAGCAGTTCGCGTACCGGGCCGGTCTTGTAGTTGAAGGCGGCGGTGAAGCCGAGTTCGCCGGTCAGATACTCCACCTTCGCCGCCGATCCGGCGCTGCCGATCACCGTCTTCGCCCCGCGCAGCCGCGCGATCTGCCCGGCCAGGCTACCCACCGCCCCGGCCGCGCCGGACACGAAGACCGTGTCCCCCGGGCGCATCCCCGCGATCTCGGTCAGCCCGACGTAGGCGCTCAGTCCGGGCATCCCCAGGACGCCGAGGAACGCGGAGTCCGGTACCCCCTGGATGCGCCGCAGCCTGGTGAACCGTCCGGCCGGCGCGACCGCGGCGGTGCGCCATCCGAGGTCGCTGAGGACCAGGTCCCCCGGCGACAGACCGGCCGCCCGCGAGACGACCACCTCGCCGACCGCCCCGCCCGTCATCGGCCGGTCTAAGTCATAGGCCAGGCTCCCCGTCTCCTCGGCGCTCATCAGCGCCCGCATATACGGGTCCACCGACAGAAAGGTGTTGCGGACCCACACCTCCCCTTCGGCCGGTGCCGGCAACTCCCGCTCCACGAGCCGGAAGTCCCCCGGCACCGGCCGCCCCACGGGACGTGCGGCCAGCTGCCACTCCTGCACGGTGTCGGTCATGCGGTGCTCTCCTTGTGTGCGACGGAATACTTCTCCGTCAAGGTGCAGCGCTGCCGGCCCACAGGGCATTCCGGCGCCGGTGGTCCAGGCCATCCGACGGGCTCCGGGCGGCCGTTGCCCTCTCCGGCCGGCCGCGAAGGTCAGCGCGGTGCCGCGAGGTCCTGGGTCCACCAGGGGCCGCCCGAGCCCTGGACGACGCCGATGCCGACGTCCGTGTAGGCGCAGTTGAGCAGGTTGTCGCGGTGCATCTGGTCGCCCATCCAGTCGTTCACCGCCCCGGCCGCGGTCCGCGGGCCGCGGTCGAGGTTCTCGCCCCAGCTGCTCCACCGGTAGCCGGTGGCAGTGATCCGGTCGTCGGGGCCGGTGCCGTCCGGGGCCTGGTGGTCGTAGTACTGGCGCGCCGCCATGTCGGCGGAGTGACGCTGCGCCGCGGTGTGCAGTCGCCGGTCGATCCGCAGCGGCCCGCAGCCGGCCCGCGCCCGCCGCTGGTTGATGAGTGCGGTGGCCTGCTCTTCAAGGTCGGGCGGGGTGGCCGAGGGGGTGGGAGTCGGGGTGGCGGACCGGGTGGGGGGTGCGGTCTTGGAGCGCGACGGGGAAGGGGTCGGCGTGGGGGTGGGGGTGGGGGTGGGGCGGTGCGACGGGGTGCGCGAGGCCACGGTGCGGGTCACCTTCGGCTCGGCCTGCTGTTTCTCCGGGGACGTACCGGGAGCCCACCACACGGCGGCGCCGACGGCCACCACGAGGGTGGCGGCGCCCGCGACGACCGGGCCCGTCTTCCCCCGGGGCGGCCGCGGCGGCACGGAGTGCGCGCCGGAGGTACCGGAGGCGTGGTGCGGCGGGGGTGCCGAGGTCGTCTGCACGGTCGCGGCGGCCGGGGCCGGCAGGACGTGCGGCGGAGTGAGGTGCGAGGGAAGCGGCAGCAGGGCGAGACCGGCCAGCAGGCCCTCGGCGGGCAGGAGACCGTCCCAGTGCCCGGAGCAGTCCGTGCACTGACGCGCATGGCGGGCTATTCGCTTGCGCCACAGGGCGCAGGGCTCCTGGTCCCAGGCCGCGGTGAGCTGGGAGAGTTCGGGGCAGAGCGGCGTCGCGGAGAGCGCGCGGACCACCACGCGGCCGGCCTCCAACTGCTCCTTCATGCGCTGTACCCGGACCGCCGCATGGCGGGAATCAATGCCGACGGCGGCGACCAGCTCCGGCCTGGTGATCTCGCCGGCGGCCTCCAGCCACCACAGGGACAGCAGCGACCGGTCCCGCTCGTCCAGCCAGCGGGTGGCCGCGGCCACCTCCCGGCGCTGGCCGGACAGCCCCAGCTTCAGGATGGTCAGGTCCACGAAATCGGCCGAACGGTCGGCCCGTTCCGGAGCCTGCTCCAGGCCGACGACGGGGGTCTTACGAGCGTTGGACCACCGGCGGCGTACCTGGTTCATGGCGATCGCCACCAGCCAGGAGCGGAAGGACGCCGGCTCCCGCAGATCGGCCAGCGACTCCAGGACGCGCAGCATGGTCTCCTGCACCACGTCGTCGACGTCCGCATGGCCGTCCAGCGCCCGTCCCACGACGTTGTAGATCAGTGGCAGGTAGGCGGCGACCAGCTGCTCCCGGGCCTCTTCGTCCCCGGCCTTGGCTGCCTCGACGGCCGCCGTCCCGTTTTCCTGCTTCACGCCACTCGTTCCTGTTCCTTCGTGCGTACCCGTAGCCCCCGCACACCGGAGACCCCGCGCACCGGCCGCGATAACGAAAACCTACGCGGGTCGCGAGGAGCCGTGTTCCCCGGCCTGCGTCCGCGCTGCACTCCGGGTGTCCCGACCCGCTCACGCCGCGTGCGATCCGGCCTGCCGACGGCCCGCGAAAAAAGTTTTCGCGCTTTTCGTTATCGGGTGCCGGCCCCGTGCTCTCCCCTGTGTCGGCCGCGAAACCAACGGGTCTCCCGGGCTCCGCGGGCCGGCGGATCGCTGTCCCCCACAGGAAACGGAACCATGAACTACGACCACCTTCAGACGGAGCGCCACGACGAGACTCCGGCCGGGAGCGGCCGCGGGACGAGCGAGTCCGGTACGCGCCGGCGTTCCGGCGGGGCCGGGACGGGCGGCCGGCACGGGCGGACCGGCGGTTCGCACCGCGCCGGCCGCGCTCCCCGGCGCAAGGCCACCCTGCTGGCGGTGGCGGCCGTGGTCACCGTGGGCGGCGCGTCCGTGGTGCTGATGCGCCCCGACTCCGGAGCCGACCGGGCACTCGCGGCGGACGCGTCCGAGCCGTCGGCGCCCGCGGCGAAGGTCTCCGCTCCCCCGACGCCGGACGCCTCGCCCTCGGCCAAGCCCCGCAAGCCCTCGGCCTCCCCGTCCAAGGCCAAGAAGCACGCCAAGAAGCACACTTCACCCCGGCCGAAGGCCAGCCGTCCCGGCAGCGGCTCCGGGAGCGCCCAGCAGCACACGGCGCCCCGTACGCCGCATGTCGACTCCGGTGCGGGAGCCGCCACGCCGAACGGAGCGCCGGCCGCGACGGGCACCGCCGCGCGGTACGCGCAGAAGATCGTCGAGCTGGTCAACAAGGAGCGGGCGCAGCACGGTTGTGGCCCGCTCACCGTCGATGCCCGAATACAGCGCGCGGCGCAGGCCCACTCGGACGACATGGCGGCCCGCAACTTCTACGACCACAACACCCCGGAAGGCGTCGACCCCGGTACCCGGATGACCAAGGCCGGGTACCCGTGGGGCAGCTGGGCGGAGAACATCTTCAAGAGCCCCAAGGACCCGGCCACGGCGCTGGACGGCTGGATGAAGAGCCCGGGCCACCGGGACAACATCCTCAACTGCTCCTACAAGACCACCGGTGTGGGCGTCAATCTCAGCAGCAACGGCCCTTGGTGGACGCAGGACTTCGCCACCCACCGCTGATACGGCGGGGTTCCCGGCGGTGCGGGCCACAGCGGGCTCGCACCGCCGGTGCCCTGCGGCGGCGCATGCTCAGCTGTCCGCCGGGGCGAAGGTCCGGTCGAGGAAGCCGTCGAGGCTGCGGCGGGCCGCCGTACCGTGCGGCCCGGCGAAGATCTCGGCGGCGTGGCGGGTGCCGGGCAGGACCGTGACCTCGGCCTCCGGGAAGCTGTGGGCGACCTCGCGCAGCCGCTTCTCGTCGGAGAGCGGGTCGTCGGCGGTGCCCAGGAGCAGCAGTTCCCCGTCGTACGAGGTGCCGCTCCCGGCGGAGTAGCCGCCCAATGAGGCGAGCGGGCTGATACCGGCGACACCGGCCGGGCGGTCGGTGCGGTCCGTGAGCATGCCGAGCATCAGGTTGCCGCCCATACAACCGCCCACCCACGCCACGTCCTTGGCGCCGCGCGAGCGCAGCAGGCGGTCCGCGTCGGAGATGGTCCGGCGGCGGTCCGCACCCCAGTCGAGGGTGACCACGTGATAGCCGCCGGCGGCGAGCCGCTTGGCCTCGGCCGCCCATTCGCAGGCGTCGCCCCAGGAGATGGGGGCGAAGACCACCCCGCGGGGGCCGGTGCCCAGGGTGACCAGGCGGCCCTTTCCCGAGGAACCGGACGGGCGGTACGCGGTGGCGCCCGCCACGCCGTGGAAGCACGACGGCAGCCGGTCCGGTGTGGCGCTGAACTCTCGCACGGCGACGGTTCCCTTCTCGGTGGTTCCTCCCTCGGCGGGGCGACGGTTTTCCGCCATTGCGCTCCCCTGTGGGGCCTTTTCCGCGCTACGACCGGCGCAGGCGGTGGCGCTGGTCAAGGCCAGAAACAGGACCGCTGTCATGGCCAGGGCACGTCTCGGCGCACATGTGAACATTAGAGAAGTATAGAGAGAAAGCATTGGGAAAAGCTATATTGAAAGGTAGATGGAAAGCTTTTCACAGTGTCCACATCTGGCAAGCACACAGTCTCCCCAGGTCAGAACATGCCTGTACGGAGGGTGGGATATCTTTGTACTGAGCATCGGGAAGAGGGAAGGCGGTTCGCAGTGGAGCCTGACCACGTAGACGAGATCATCTCGGCATGGGGACACGAACTGCCCGAAATCGCCGGTCTTCCCCTGGAACTGGCCAAAAGGACCGCCCTGTTGGTTTCGGCCTTTGATATCGCCGCCGCCGCCGAGCTGGAGAAACTCGGGCTCACCCAGGCCGAATACGGGGTCCTGGCCACCCTCCGCCGGATCGGCGCCCCCTACCGCCTCAAGCCGACCGACCTCACGCACGCACTCCTGCTGTCCTCCGGCGGGACCAGCAATGTGATCAAGCGTCTGGTGGCCGCCGGCTATGTCACCCGCGCGGCGGCCGAGGACGATGCGCGCAGCAGCTGGGTGCAGCTCACCCCGAGCGGGGTGGAGACCGCCGAGGCGGCGGTGCGCGCCACCACCGCCGTGCACGCCCGGCTCGTCGACCGGATTCCGGAGCATACGGCGAAGGCCCTCAGCGAGCAGCTGCGCATCGCGCTGGCCGCCATCGAGGAGGGCGTGCTGATCCGGCGCTGACGCGAGGTCAGCGGCCGGTCAGCCGGTCGCGCACCTCCTCCGCCCGGTCCAGCAGCCGCGGCAGCCCGGCGTACGCCAGCCGCCCGGCGCGCTTGACGATCCGCCCGGCGACCAGCACGGTGTCGACATCGGCGCGGTCCATCGACGACACGACGGCCGCGGTGGCGTCGTGCACCGGCGCCACTCCGGGGCGGTCGGTCCGCAGCACGAGCAGATCCGCCTGTTTGCCCGGGGTGAGGGAGCCGATCCGGTCCGCCATCCCGAGCGCCTCGGCGCCGCCGAGCGTCGCGAATTCCAGCACCTCCCGGGTGGTGAGCAACGGCGCGTCGGAGCCCGCGTGGCCCTGGAGCGCGGCGAAGCGACCGACCTGGAAGGCGGTCCGCATCTGCGTGAACATATCGCTCGGAGCGGCGACTTCGACATCGACGCTGAGGCTGGGACGCAGTCCGGCGGCCGCCGCCGCGGCGAACGGCGGCAGTCCGTGGCCCATGGTCATCTCGATGGCGGGCGCGACCGACAGCGCCCCACCACTGTCGCGGATCAGCTCCAGCTCGCCGGCGTCCATCCCGGTGCCGTGGATGAACACCGTCCCGGGGCGCAGTACGCCGAGGCGGCGCAGCCGGGAGACGGGTCGGCCGCCCCGGACGTGCAGCGCGGTCGGCACCTCCAGTTCACGGGCCAGGGCCCAGCTGTTCCGGGTGCCCTCGTCGCTGCCGAACTCGGCGTTCAGCGCCATGGTCACCAGGCCGTCCCCGCCGTGCAGCCGGCCGCCGCGGATACGGCGGGCGTCCCGCGCCGTGCCCTGGCCGTAGGCGAAGACGCTGCGCAGCCCGGAGGCGGTGAGCGCGTCGAGCAGGGCGTCGGTGTGCTCCTCGGTCGGCTTGTCGACATTGGAGATGTCCTGGACGGTGGTCACCCCCGCGTCCAGGGCACCCAGCGCACTCAGCAGATTGCCCAGGTGGAGGTCGTCGGCGCTGAGCCGGGGCGCCAGGGTGTGCAGGACCGTGGCGAAATACTGATCGAGGGTCTGGTCGGCGCCGCTGCCGCGGAGCGCCGCCTGCCACATGTGCCGGTGGGTGTCGACGAAGCCGGGGAGCACGAGGCACCCTCGGGCGTCGATCCGCTCGTCCGCCGCGGCGGGGTCGATGTCGGGGCGTACCTCGATGATCCGGCCGTCCGCCACCAGGATGTCGGCGGACGGCAGTTCACCGGTGGCCGGGTCCATGCTGAGGACCCGGCCACCGGTGACCAGCAGGCGTGCGGGGGTCATGCAGTGCCCCACCCCGGCGGCGGTGCCAGGCGGCCCATCTGGAGGTTCCAGTACTCGGTGTTGCGCCGACAGCGGCCGTCGGGGGCGAAGGTCAGGAAGTTGGTCTCCAGGAAGGTGACCCAGTGCTCGCCGTCGGGGTTGAGGGCGGGGGCCCGCAGGGTGACCCAGAGTTCGACGGCCGCCCGGTTGCCGGTGACGACCGGGGTGCCATGACGGCCGGTCATCTCGCTCTGGCCGGCGGTGATCTCGCGCCAGTAGCGGCCGATGGCGTCGCGGCCGCGGAAGGTCTGCGCCTCCACGCCGGGCACCGCCTCGTACACGGCGTCCGGGGTGAACAGCCGGACCGCGGCCTTGTCGTTCTTGGTCCGCCAGGTCTCCAGATAGGCGTCGGTCCAGCTCGACACCTGGGCGGCGGTGAGCCGTTCGGATCGTTCGTCGGCCTGTGCGGCCGGCGCCAGGGCCGCCAGGGGCAGCGCGGCGGCGCCGGCGCGGAGCAGGGTGCGGCGGTGGGTACGGGGGTTCACAGGTGTTCGGTGCCCTTTCCGTGCGGACGGGGTGACGCGGCCGGCGGCGGCTTCGCGCAGCCGGGCGGCGCCGGTGTCAGGCGGCTTCCTGGAGGCGGACGGAGAACTCGATGCCGTCGCCCAGCGGCAGCTGCTGGGAGAGATAGCCGTTGCCGGCGGTGCGGACATGGTCGGTGAACTCCGGCGGCAGCATCGGCAGGTTGTCGGAGACGACCAGGCCACCGGTGCGGAGTTGCGGTTCGAGCAGCTTGAGGACCGGGAGGTAGAGCTCCTTCCAGCCGTCCAGCAGCAGCAGATCGACCGGCCCGGGGAGCGTGCCGAGCTGCTCCCGGGCGTCGCCGGTCCGGATCTCGGCGTAGTCGGCGAGCCCGGCGCGCTCCAGGTGGCTGCGGGCCCGGTCGGCCTTGCCCGGGTGCAGCTCCGAGCCGATGATGCGGCCGGCGCCGTTGTCGCGCAGGGCGGCCGCCGCATAGATCGTCGAGGCGCCGAAGGAGGTGCCGAACTCCACGACGAGGGCCGGGCGCAGACTCCGTACGAGCTGGTAGAGGAAGGTGCCGACCTGCGGGTGTACGGGCAGCGCGGCCTGGGCGCACAGCTCGGCCGCCTCCTGCGCGGTGGGCGGCTGCGGCCAGTCGGCCGCGGTGGCATAGGCCCGCTTCATGACGTCCGGGTCATTGCGCTCGGCGGTCCGGGCGATCTCGTCCAGGACGGCGCCCACCCGCGGGTCGGCGAGTCCGGTGGTGGCGGTGGTCATGCCTGTGCCCTCCCGTCCCGTACGGCGGCCAGCAACGCGGGGGCGAGGTAGCTCTGCGCGTTGTAGATGGTCCGGTCGGTGTCGAGTATCTCGCGCCGGCCGTGCATCACCCGGGTATTGTCGATCAGCGCCACGTCGCCGTCCTGCCAGTCCAGCTCCTCGGTCAGCTCCTCGGTGAGGCGGCGGAATTCGGTGAGGAGCTCCTGGGGGATCTCCGTGCCGTCGGCGAAGGTGATGCGCGGGGCCTCGTAGTTGTACGAGGGGCCGAAGACGCTGTTGGCCCAGGAGAGCCGGCTGCCGAAGAGCGTGGAGTGGACGGCGCCGACGCGGTAGGCGTAGTGGATGGAGCCGTCGTCGTTGAGCTGGAGGGTGGTGGACACACTGCCGCCCACCAGGTCCTTCATATCGGCGAAGGTGACGTCGTCGAGCGCCTTGCGGCCCTCCGTCTGGTGGCAGACGAAGGCCTTCCACTTCGGCTCCTCCACCCGGCGGCTGTACATGATGTCCTTGACGCCGAAGACCTCACGGGCGGTGTCGCTCGCCGCGTCCCAGACCCGGTAGCCGTCACAGACGGTGGTCTGGGAGCCGCTGGCGGCGGCCTTCTCGCACAGGAACCACGTCAGGTCGGGGCCGAACGGGCTGTTGCCGTTCTCCAGATGGAGGCCGACGGCGACGGTGCCCGCGTCCACCTTCTGGGCGACCTCGCCGCCGTGGAAGGAGCGCGCCGGGTCGAGGGTGATCCGGCTGGAGTGCGCCTTCACGAAGGAGGTGAACTCCTCCAGGTCGGTGCGGAAACCCCGGAACAGCAGAAAGCCGGCGTCGGCGAGCAGCCCGGTGACCCATGCAGGGTCCAGTGCACCGAGCGACCGGTCCCCGGTGGGCAGGACGAGCCGGCCGGTGGCGGCCCCGTAGGGCTCGACATCAGCGATGGTGGTCATGCGTCTGCTCCTTGGTGGTCGTACAGCGTTCCGTTGGACAGGGCGGTGCGGATGGCTGCCCGCATGGGCCGTCCGGTGACGGTGAAGAACCGGCGGTAGAGGCGCTCGTCGGCGACGGTGAGATGCGGCACGGCGATCCGCTCCACCTCGGAGAGGTGCGCTTCGCCGAACTCCCGGACGGCTTTTTCGGCCGCCGCGAGGTCGGTGGACTCCTTGACGAGGAAGAGTCCGTGGAGGGCGGTGAGCCCGTCACCGATCACGGCGACGGCGCGGACGAACGGGAGCTGGGCATACTGCGCCTCGACCCACTCGGGTGCCACATTGCGGCCGGCCGCGGTGATGATGACGTTCTTCTTGCGTCCGGTGATGCTGATGAAGCCGTCCTCGTCGATCCGGGCCAGATCGCCGGTACGGAGCCAGCCGTCGGCGTCGAGAACCAGGCTGGAGGGGTCGTCACGGGTGTAGCCGGCGAACAACGAGGTGCTGCTGACCAGGAGTTCACCGTCGTCCGCGGTCCGGACGCGGACATGCGGCAGCGGCCGGCCCACGGTGCCCGGCCGGCGCGCGTCCGGGGTGTTCCAGCTGACCACGGAGCTGTTCTCGGACAGTCCGTACCCCTCGTGCACGGGGAGCCCGTGATCCTCCAGCCGCCGCAGCAGCTCCGGGTGCACGGGCGCCCCGCCGCAGCAGATGAGCGGCGCGCCGGGAGTGCCGAACAGGGCCGGTGCGACCGCGTCTCCGCTCGCCACGGCCTCGTCCGCGGCGGTGGCGAAGGCGTCGACGAGCGCGGGCGTGGCGACCATCGCGGTCGGGCGGGCGGCCGTCACATACGGCAGGACGTCGGCCGGGGCCGCCGCCGCGGTGCCGACCAGGGCCTTGCCGGGCGGCATCAGGACCACGGTCCCGCCGTCGAGCAGGACCATGTAGAGGCCGGTGACCTGCTCGATGAGCAGGCTGAACGGGACGACGGAGAGATAGCGGGAGAAGGCCCCGCCGGGCATCACCGACCGCAGTGAGCCCAGCAGTTCGTTCAGGGCCGCCGCCCGGATCCGTACCCCCTTGGGACGCGAGGTCGTCCCGGAGGTGTGGATGATCTTGCACTCCCAGTCCGCTCCCCCGGCGGCGGCCGGCGGCAGCACCAGGGGCACGGACGGCACGGGCCCGTCCGTGGACAGCGGCAGCACCGTGCAGTCCGGGCGCAGGACCCGGTCCCTGCCCCACTGGGTCAGCCGCTGCTGCCCGGCGGCGTCCACCACACACAGATCCGTCTCCTCCAGCAGACCGGCGGCCTGCTCTGCGGAGAAGGCCAGCGGGACCGGCACCTCGGTGGCGCGCGCGGCGATCAGTGCGAGGTCGGCGACCACGTATTCCGGGGTGTTGCCGCAGACCACACCGATGCGCAGCGGGCGTCCTTCGCGTGGTCCGATCCGCTCGGCGAGCTCCGCGGCCCGGCGCGTCACCTCCTGGTAGCTGAGGGTCCTGGCCGTGGTGCCGTCCTCCCCCAGCACCTCGACCAGCGGGCGCGCGGATTCACCGAACCTGACCAGACTCTGCTCAATGCCCAGCATGGCCGGCCACCTCCATGGCGCTGATGCTCAGTTGGAGATCGGTGACGGAGTAGCGCCCGGTGGCGTCGGAGAACAGCCGGTCCAGGGCGTTCAGCGGGATGACGCCGACCTGTGGCTCCTGCTCGTAGTACGTGCCCCAGCGCGCCGCCTCGTCGGGAGACAGCCGGCGCGGGTCGGCGGGGCCGAACGGCACGAAGGAGATGCCGGTACGGTCCAGCGTCGTGATGAGGCTCCGGGTGACCGTGCACAGGATGTACTCCATGCCCAGGCACCAGGCGATGATCGGGGTGGCTCTGATCAGTTCACGGCCGACCGAGGCGCGGCGAGTGGCCAGTGCCCCCACCTCCACCACCCGCCTGCGGTCCACCGTGGCTCCGAGACGGGCCAGTGCGGCGTCCTCGACGCCGGTGTCGAGGTACCGCTCGGAGAACAGTTCCTGGTCGCTGCCGAAGGTGAGCCCCGCGCAGGCCAGTGGCGCGCAGGGTTCCTCCGCCGCGCCGCAGGCCGGCCGGGCGACGATGAACGAGTCGGGCCGGGGCGCCACATCGGCGCCGTATGCCTGGGCGTACACCTCACGAGCGAGGTCCGCGGCGTCCAGCCATGAGCTGGTCGACCGGTGTGCCAGATCGATCTGCACGGTGCTCCCCCCTTCCCCGGCTGCCGGCTTTACTTGGTGCCGACGACCAGAGACACGGATGAAGGCAGCGCGATGCGCTCGACGGACTTCAGCCCCGCGTCGTTGAGCCAGCCCGAGATCTCCGGCTCGCTGTAGGTGCGGTCGCCCGAGCAGGCGTACATGGCCAGCGAGAAGGCCGCGTTGTGCTCCTCGAGCTGCTCGCCGCGCACGTCTTCGAGCACCACGATCCGGCCGCCGGGGCGCAGCGCCTTGGCGGCCCGCGCGATCAGGTCCCGGTTCTCCTCGTCGGTGTGGTTGTGCACGATCTCGAAGAGGAAGACCACGTCGTAGCCGGTGCCGAGGTCGCCGCTGAGGAAGCTGCCGCGCTGGAGGGTGATCCGGTCGGACAGCCCGGCCTTCTCGATCGCGGCGCCGGTGTCGGCGAGTGCCTCGGGCAGGTCGAGGATGGTGGCGGAGAGCTCGGGGTGCCGCTCGCACATGGCCATGGAGTGCAGGCCGTGCGAGCCGCCCAGGTCGAGGAGGCGCCGCGCCCCTTCGGGCAGCGGGACGGCCTCGACGATGGGCTGCACGGTGAGGCGCGACTTGACCCGCATGTAGGCGGAGAAGTCCCGTCCGGCCTCGGGGTTGTCGGCCCAGCGCTCCCAGAGGGACTGGGCGGGCTTGCCGTCCCGGACGGCCTGCGGCAGTTCCCACATCACGTTGGTGAGTTCGTACGCCCACAGCAGCGCCGGGGTGAAGTCGTACTCGGCGTTCTTGCCCAGCCAGCGCTCGGCGATCGGGCCGTTGCGGTAGCGCCCGTCCTCCAGGGTCAGCCAGCCGAGGACGGCGGCGACGTCGGCCACCGCGCGGGTGCCGTCCGTGCTCGCGCCGATCGCGGCGGCCAGCTCGTCGAGGGTCTTGGGGCCGTCTTCCTCCAGGGTCCGGAAGATGCCGAGCTTGGCGGCGGAGGTGAGCGCCGCGTAGCGGATGGTGGAGCCGATCACCTCATCGATCGGGTTGCCCGCCAGCTCGGCGTCGGTGGTGGTCTTGAACATGGCTGATCTCCTCGGGATGGCAGGGAACGGCCGCACAGCCCGTGCGCGGCCAGGGCATTCCGTACGCGCGAGGGCCGCGGGCACGGTAAAGGTGTTGGGACTGCCGAACGGGGACGAGCTTCAGCCGGCCGGGACCGGTGGGAGCCGAAACGCCCGGGGGCGCGCCGGCTCCGGCTGCGCCGCGAGGGCGAGCGGGAGGGGTGCCACGCCATGGCGGCCGTGGTACCTCACTCCGGGGGACGGGCCCCCGAAGTGGCGTTGCTGCGGGCCGCGGGCGAGGCCCGCCGCGCGGCGCCAGGTCGGCACCGGCCGCCCGGACCGCACGGCACCGTGGGGCTTCATCGGGCCCCGGCCGGTGTTGCGGCGGATCGGGAACGGGACGGTCGGGGGCCGGACGAGGAAGACCTCGCGGAGCCCTGCGGCGACGTCACGGCGTCGGGGGCCGTGCCGGACGCGGAGGGCGCCGGGCGGAGACTTCCCGGGGCCGGCCCGGGGAGGGCGGCGCGGACCGCCGCTCTCCTCGGCGGCGCGCTGCTGACGGCCCGTTCACTCCCCGGGCCGGGGTGCGGGGCTCCGGGGCCGCCGGACGGCGAACTGCCCCGGGCGGGCTGGAGCCCGAAGACCCCGCGGTGGAGGGCTGCGATACGGAAGGAGCGGGCCGGGTCGCCCGAAGGGGCGCCGGGAACGATCCCGGCCATGGTGCCCGCGCCCCCACGACGCGGGCCTCCTCGGCCCCGGCCACCGTCGTCCCGATGAGTTCGTGACGGCTGGTCATGCCGCGGTGCAGCACCCCGGACTGCACGTCCGCAGGAGACACCGCAGACTCCTGACGGCTGTTCATCGGGTCCCCCCCGTTCGCAGCTGCCTCAGTGCGGCTTACCGGATGTCAGGCGGTCACCTCGTCGAACCCGACGGCCGCGCGTCCCGCCTTGTGGATGTGGGCGGTCTCGGCGATCCGGCGGCCGAGTGCCTCGGCGGTGCGCAGGTCGCTGGCGCAGGGGGTGACGTCCGCACCCTCGTCGTTGTTGGACTGGGACATGGCGCCCAGCCAGCTGCCGAGCCGGTTGAGGTCCTCGGGGCTGCCGGAGGAGGTGTTCCAGCCGCCGTACTCGGCGAGGCCGACCCAGACCATGCCGTGCTGGGCGGCGAACAGCGCGATGTCGATCAGCGCGTTGAGCTTGTCCCCCGCCATGTTGCCGCTGTTGGTGAAGCCGCCCGCGATCTTGTTCTTCCAGCGCATGTTGTCGCCCCAGACCTGGCTGGTGGCCTCGACGAACGCACGGAAGACGGCGCTGCTGCCGCCCATGTAGGTCGGCGTGCCGAAGATCAGGGCGTCGGACTCCTGTAGGACCTCCCACAGCTCGTCGTTGAGCTCGGCGAGGGAGACCAGGCGGACCTGGGTGTCGGGGACCTTCTCCGCGCCGGCCGCGACGGCCGCCGCCTGCTTTGCGGTGTGGCCGTATCCACTGTGATACGCCACCGCAACCTTGATCTGCATACTTCTCCCCCACCCGGGACGGAACGATGTTTTAGCTTTCACTAAAGCTGTCCAGAAAGCTTTAGGTGCTGGTTACGCTATCCATGCCCGCACTTCCAAGGCAAGCGTCTCCGGCCAACACCCTGAAAAGAACAGGTAAATCCGCAGGTAGGGGCAGCTCGCCCAATCACACCCATACCTCCCGAAACTTGCGCAACACGCCGGCCACCCCGCCATGACGCCCCCTCGACGCCACCTTCGAGGCGGCGGGCGAAATCGGGCACCACGGCACACTTCCCTATCAGACGCGCAGGGGCCGGTCCCAGAGCGCTGACCAGCCGTCAAATCCCTTTTCAGCCATGGCACTTCACGGAGCTGCGCGGCACGAAGGGCGCCCTCCATCGAACCCCGGCAGCAGTGTGACGCACGCCACATGAGGGGGTGTCATACATCGAGGGGGCGTCGTCCGTGTGCAGGGTGACGGGCCCGCAAGGGGCCCTGACTACGGGGAAAGGACAACACATGCGTAACAGGCGAATTCTCAGCACCGCGGTCGCCGCTGCCGCCCTCACAGTCATCGGACTGGGTGGTGCCGCCCAGGCCCACGCCGCCACCGGGGCCGGGGCCGCCGCGCCGGCCGCCCCCTCCACACAGCACCAGGTCAAGCCGATGGACGGCCCGCCCGGAACCGTGTGGACCGGCAAGAAGTTCTGGACCCTCAGCGGCTGCCAGGAGGCCGGCACCGACCTCGTCAGCAGCGGCAAGTGGGCCGACCCCTTCTGCGACGGCTCGGGCCTCCAGTACGACCTGTGGGCCCGGCCGCTGTAAACCCCGTACGGCTAGCGGCAGTTCACCGGTAGCCGTCGGCAGCAACCCCGAGTAGGCGGCCCGTCCCCGCGCACATCCGCGGTCACGCGGGGACGGCCGTCCCCTCGGTCATGAAGAGCGAAGCGGCGGCGGCGCGAGAGAACCCGGCGCCGACCGGCGTTCCGGGCGGGCTTCCTGATCAGGCTCCCCGGGGACCGGCCGCATCGGCGGGAACGTGGGCGAGGGCCGCGCTCGAAACGCGGTACCGGCCGTTCGGCACCTCGGCCGTGGTGACATGGACAGTGAGCGGGCCCGCCCATTCGTAGCCGCGGTCGACGGCGTGCCGGGCCAGTACATCGGTCAGTTGCCGGCCCACCTCTCCGCCGCGGGCCGCCAGTTCATCGTGTACGTGCTGCGCGAGTTCGACGGTGTAGTCATTGGGTACCAGGACTCGGCTCTGGCTGCACACGAGCGCGTGGCCGTCGCATTCCTGCCGGAGGGCATCGAGCAACTGGACCGGTTCGGTGCGGAAGATCTTGGCCACCAGTGCGCTCTCGCAGTCCTCCACCACGCGCTCCCAACGCCTCAATATTCCCATGAGGTTCACCTGCCCCCGGAGCCACCGCCACATGCAGGCACGACGCGGGTCCACGAGCGCTGTGGGCGCGGCACCGTGCGGGTCCGGCCGGCCGAGGCAAAACCCCTGGCCCCCGTCGCACGGGGCCGTCACAATGAGCCCGTGCCGATCATGACGTTCCCGGAGACCGAGACCCCGCCCGCACTGCGGACGCAGGTGTCGGAGCTGCGGGACGAGGCGTGGCCGCCGGACTCCGCTTCGGCGCCCGGCACCTTCGCCCACGATCCGGCACTGCGGCCGGTGTCGATGCTGCTCGTCGACGGTGCCACGGTGCTCGCCGCGCTGGACATCCTCTCCAAAGAGATCGTCCACGCCGGACAGCGGTACCGGGCCGCCGGGCTGAGCACGGTCGTGACCCGTGGCACCGCCCGCGGAAAGGGCCATGGCCGCCGTCTGGTGACGGCCGCCCGTACGGCGATGGCCGCCATGGATCTGGACATCGGCCTGTTCACCTGCGACCGGCCGCTTCAGCCGTTCTACGAGAGCGCGGGCTGGCAGTGGCTGCCGGGTGCGGTGCTCATCGGCGGTACTCCCCGGGCCCCGTTCCCCAGCGACCGGCCGGGCTTCGAGAAGGTCACCATGGCGGACTTCTTCTCGCCCCTGGGCCGGGACCATCGTTCCTCGTTCCCGCACTCCCGGATCGCGTTGCACCCGGGCGAGATCGACAGACTCTGGTGACGACGGCTGCCCCGGGGCAGCGATGGCGTGCAAAACGGCCGGAACAAGGCCAAGTGCCGCATCAGCGGAGCGAAGGGGCGATGATGGGGGCAGCGGATGTGCGCGTCGGCCCGGCCCGGTGACGATCCGACCCGTCCGGCAGCCGGCCCCTGCGGAGGATCGATGGTCAGTTATGGGGAGTTCCGCGAGGTGACCGATGAGGCACCGGACGCCCGCCCGCAGCCTCCCCGTACGCCCCGGCGGCCCGGCTGCCCCTTCTGCCTCATCGTGTGCGGCCGGGCGCCGGCCACGGTGCTGCGCGCATGGCCGGACGCCCTCGCCATCCGGCCCCGCCACGGCGGGGTCACCGCCGGGCATGTGCTGGTCATCCCCCGGGTGCATGTCGCCGATGTCGCCGAGGACCCGGTGGTGTCGGCGGCCACCATGCTGCGGGCCGCCGAACTCGCGGCGGAGGCCGGGGACTGCAATGTGATCACCTCACGCGGCCCCGCGGCCACCCAGACCGTCCGCCATCTCCATCTCCACGTCGTCCCGCGCGCCGAGGGTGACGGTCTGCTGCTGCCCTGGACCGCCGCCCGGCCCGCGGAGACATGAGGCGCGCCGCCCCGGTGCGGACCGCCGGCGGCGGTCAGGCGAGGAAGAGCACCGTCATGGTGTCGATGGCGACCAGGACGCCGTAGGAGAGCAGCATCGTCCGGGACAGCGCCACCGCCCGCCAGGGCACGGGGCCGCCGTGCTGCTCGGCGTCCATGCTGAACGGCGGCACCGCCGGGCTCACGCAGCCGGCGACCTTCTCGTAGAGGCTGCGGAATCTCCGTTCCTGACGGAGGTAGTAGCTGTCCAGCAGCCAGAATCCCGTCGCCAGTCCCACGGCGACCGCGGCCGTCTTCCAGCTCGGCCCGCGGGTGGCGACCGCGATGAAGGCGCCGCTGACGGTCATGGCCCAACTCTTGACCAGGAAGGAGGTGTTGGCATGGCGGGCGATCACCGCCTGGAGGAACTCCAGATGCTTCACCTCCTCCGGGCCGGGGCTCGGCCGCGCGGTCATGAGGCCGGGCCCTCGTCCTCGGACGGCCGGTTGTCCGGGCCGGCGTCGCGGGGATCCGCCGTGGGCCCCTCGGGCGCCTGATCCTCGTCGGCCTCGTCGTCCTCGCCGGAACTCGTCGGCCCTGCTTGCTCCACCGGCTGCCCCGGCGAGGCGCGGAACTGTGCGTTCAGGTCGCCGGCGATGCCGTTGAGACGGTCTTCGAGCTGATCAGGGCCGTAGCGTGCGAGCACCGTGTAGACGTGGTCGAGGAGTTCGAGGCGGGCCCGGGGCGGTGTGGGGTGGGCGGGTGCCCGGTCTCCGGTGGGCGGGCGGGCGCCGTTGCGTACGGAGGCGGGGTAGGGCCAGGCGGGTGCGGTCAGCGGGAGGTCGTAGCTGCCGGCCACGCCGGTGCGGGCGCGCTCCTCGACGATGCGGATACAGGCCTCGTCGAGCGTACGGTGGGCGTCGCTCGCCGCGGCCTCGACCGTGGACCGCAGCCGCCACCAGGACTCGGTGTGCGCCACCAGGCTGCGCCGCGCCGCGCCCAGCAGCTTCCTGCCCTGCTGCTCCGCGTCCGTGACGTCCCGCCGGGCCTCCCGGTCGCTGTCGGCGCAGGGGTTGTGGGCGAGCACCTTGACCACGATCGCGGCGGTGCTGAGCACCAGGGTGAGGATGACGACGGCGCTCTGGTCCGGCGCCAGATCCACATGCTCACGCACCGCTCCGGCCGCGCGCATCCGCGCCCATATGCCGACCATGGTGAGGATGGCCAGGGTGAAGAGCACCGGCCCGGCCGCGTTGGGCCAGGGCAGTTCACCGGCCGTGCGCCGTTCCGTACGCGGGCTCCTGGGCCAGAGCGCTTCGCGCAGCGCCGCGACCGGACCGCGGCGCGTCCGCTCCAGGGTGCGGGCGGTACGGGTGCGCCGCCGGAAGACGGACTCGGCCAGGAGACTGCCCGCGGCCAGCAGACAGACGGCGACGCCGAAGCCGGGCAAGTAGGCGAGGTAGTAGCCGACTTCGGTCTCGCCCAGGCCGAAGAACCGCTGCATCAGGGTGCCGATGAACATCGTGTCGAAGGCCACGCAGGCGACCAGGGTGGGCCACAGCAGCCGTCGCCAGAGCACCGGCCGGCGGCGGAGGCTCTCCGGTCCGTCCCCGGCGTGTCGGGCGCGCAGTTCTCCGACGCGCTCCTGGGCCTGCTGGGACGACCGGGCGACGACGAACCGCTCGGCCGCTTCGAGGGTCGTCCGGGCCTGCTGGAAGGTGTCGGCGACCGCGGTGGCCGCGGTGCCGAGCCCGGGCTGCGCCGCGGTCAGCGCGGTGTTGGCGTCGGTGAAGGCCCGCATGAGGGCGGCCTGTTCCCGGCTGTCGGTCTGGTCCACGGGCCGGGCGGACGGCCGCTTCCTGAGGTCCAGCTCGACGAAGGCGGGGTCGCTGCCGGGGCAGTCGACCGCCGACTGATAGCGGGCGGCAGGCCCCGCCCGGTTCTTTCCGTTGGTGGTGTTCATCGCTGCCGCCGCCCTCACTTCCTGGTGATTTCGATGTCGACGCGCCGGTCGCACTGGAGCTTGTCCTCGGCGCTCATCCGGCCGCCCGCGGTGTGCTCCGGCTTCGCGCAGCCCGTGGGCAGGCCGCGTCCGTGTGCGGTCACCCGCTCCACCCCGAGTCCGGTCAGCACGTCCTGCACCGCGTCCGCGCGTGCCTGCGACAGCCGGTGGTTGTTGTCCGGCCGGCCTCGCGGATCGACATAGCCGGAGACGACGACCCTGCTGCCGGGGGTGGTCCGGGCGCTGACCGCGACATCGTTGAGCAGCGGCAGGGCCTGCGGGCGGACGGTGGACGAGTTGGTGTCGAAGAGCGCCGCGCCGGGGAGTTCGTAGGTCTGCGGGCGGTCCTGCGCGTAGTTGACGGGCGGGTCCTGGGGTGGCTTCTTTCCCGGCCGGCGCCCCTCGGCCGTGCCGATGGCGGTCGGGGCGAGGGTGCAGGAGGTGCCGTGTGCGGCCTTGCGGCCGGCGCCGCACAGCGCGCGCCACAGCTTGCTCAGCCAGGTCCGCTGGGCTGCCGTGGGTGTGGGATGGCCGGTGGCCGGCTGGCCCAGCCCGGCGAGGGTGAGTCGCACTCCGGTCAGGGCGGGCGTCTCGTCCCGGGCGGCGCAGACCCGGGTGATGGCCTTGATCTCGCTGCTGTCCCGGAAGGCGGCCGCGCGCAGATCGGCGCAGCCCGTGGTGGACAGCCCGTCGGTCAGCACGAGCAGGCTGCGGCTGCCGGATGTGCCCTCCAGCGAGGACGCTCCGGCCGTGAGGGCCCCGAGGACGTTGCTGCCGCCGCTGCGGGGAACGGCTCGCTGGGCCTTGCCGACCAGCCCGGTCAGGCAGCTGACCGCCTGTTGTTTCCGGGTCTTCTGGTTGATCTCGTTGTTGTTGTCCTTGACCCAGTCGGTCGAGCGGTCCTTGGCGATCCAGCTGATCTGCGCCGAGTCGCCGCTGAAGCTGCCGACCGAGACCGTGTCCTTGCGCCCGACCACCGACGTGAGCAGAGCGCCGATGCTGTGCGCGTAGTCGCGCCCGGTGTCCGTGCCGCGTACGGAGGAGGAGCTGTCGACGAGGACGACCGTACGGCCGGCGGTGTCGGCGGGCTGCTTCATCCAGGCGCAGGGGTCCAGCCGGGGTTCCTCGCCGCAGGCGCCGAGGAGGCCGGCCATCAGCGCCGCTCCCAGGGCGCCGGCGATGGTGGAGGTGCCCCGGCGGCGCCCGGGTCCCCGGACCGCGGCGCTGTCTGTGGTGTTCACGGTGCCAGCTCCTCGACGTCGCCCACGGTGTCGACCCAGGAGAAGGGGCTGAGGCCCATCTGGCGGCAGAATTCGCTGAGGGCCTTGTCGTAGGCGTTGGCGTACTCGAACAGGCCCACCTGCTCGTGGTGCTTGGTCGCCGCCGTGAGGACATCGGCGAGCGCCTCGGCGCCGTTGCGGCGGGTGTTCTTGAGCGCCTGCATGACCTTGAAGAAGTCCTCGTCGGCGAGGGCCGCGGCGAAGGGCACCAGGAGCCGCCGCTCGGCCGCGCCGAGGGTGCCGAGGAGCTCCAGTTCGCTCATGACCTGGAGCCAGCGCTCGGTCAGCTCCTGCACCTGGTCCGCCTTGAGCTTGCCGAGGTGGTGCTCCTTGGCCATCCGTACTTCGGCGAGGTGGAAGGGCAGCACATGTTCGCGCAGCGCCGGGTCTATCCGCATGCGTACCGAGGGGCGGCAGCGGATGAGGCCCTTCTCGTCGTGGTAGCACCAGCCGCCGCGCAGCTCCTTGTTGACGGCTTTCTCCGCGGCCACCGGATCGCCGGGGTCGCAGGCGCGGGCGACGGACCAGGCGCGTCGCAGCAGCTTGCCGCGGGCCGCCTCCTCGTGGAGCGCCGCGCGCTCGCGCAGCACGTCCAGCGTCATCTCCTGGCTGCTCCAGCGGAAGTGCGGGACGAGCTCGAAGGCGAACACATCCCCGTCGGCCGCCACCGACAGCGTCTCCTCGACCGGCGGCAGCTCCACCGCCACCTCGCTCCGGGCCGCCTGCCCGAGCGCCGGGCTGTCCGGGCTCTCCTTGTCCTCGGCGGTCTCCGGGGCTCCGGCGGGCTCGGTCCCGTCCTTGCGCGTCACCCGGCGCCACCAGTTGCGCAGCCTGGTGCGGAGTCCTTTGCGCTCTGTCATGTCTGTCTCCTCTTCGTACGGGGTGTCGTCAGGACGCGGAGCGGGGAGTGGGCCCCGCCTCGGGGGGCTGGTCCCGGAGCTGGCGAATGGTGCGCGAGTCCGGGTGCCGGCCGGCCCACATGCCGAGGTAGAACCCGGCGCGGAGGGTGAGCGGCCGGGCCCAGATGCGCGGGACGAGGGCCTCCAGGAAGGCGGCCAGCTCCTTGTCCGCGTCTCCTGCCAGCAGCCAGCGGCGCAGCAGGTCCCAGGCGCGCGTCGAGCTGTCCTGTCCCATCAGGGCGTGGCGCCACAGACGGACCAGGGCGTCGGCGCGGTCCGGGTCGGTCATCGCGGTGTCGGCCAGAACGGGCCGGTCGCGGCGGTCCGGGCCGGCGCCGTAGCGGCTGAGGATCAGCAGGGTGCGGATCGCGTGCTTGGCCAGATGATCGTTGTCCGAGGCGATCCAGCGGTCCAGGGCGTCGGCGGTCCGGCCGGGGGCGCCGGCGAGGTAGAGCCAGGACATCGAGAAGGCCACCGAGCTGCTGAACGCCAGCTCCGGCCGGGTACCCAGTTCGCGCAGCGCCCAGAGGGTGTCCGGGACGTCCTGGGCGCCGACCAGGGTTCCGTACGCCCGTGCCGCGCTGTCCTGGAACTCCCAGCGGGGGCTGCTCAGCCAGCTGCGGATCTGGGCCCGCACCCGGCCCACCATCCGGGGGTCGTGGGCGGCCATCTCCAGGGCGAGCGCGGCGGACTGCCGGTAGGCCGCGGACTTCCGGGCCCAGTGCCGTATCAAGTCCCGGTAGACGCTGTCGAAGTCGTGGCTGAGCAGGATCCCGGCGATGTGCGCCGCCCGTACCCGGATCCGCTCCAGCGGCCCGGCGACCAGCGCCGTCAGCCACTCGCGCAACGGGTCGCGCAGGCTGTCGTAGTCGTGCCAGACGACCTCGATGACGGCGTGCATCAGCTCTTCGTCCACCAGCCGGGCGCACCGGGGGTTATCGTCGGTGCGGCCGCCGGACATCGCGTCACCGGAGGCGCGCATCTCCTGCGGGATCAGCTGGTCCAGTTCCCGCTCGAAGACATGGTTGGTGGGGGCCGGCTCACGGGTCTCGTAGCGCGGGAGCACGGTCGCGCTGAGGACTTCCCCGGCCTCGAAGACATCGGAGAGCGGGTGGCCGTGGAAGAACGCGTAGGCGATCCGGAACGCCTGGCGGTGCGGGTCCAGCACCGGGCCGTGCGAGGTCTCCGCGGGGACCTGGAGCAGCTGTTTGGCGAGTCGGCGCAGCCGGTCGCGCCACTGGCCGATGACGTCGCTGAGGCTGGTGTCCTCGGAGTGGATGCTCTGGGCCAGAACCTCGGCGAACTCCACGACGCTGCGGACGGACGGGGCCCCGTCGAGGGTGCGCTGCACCTGCTGGGACTCCAGCATCCGCGCGGTGAACGCCGTGGTGTGCTCGGCGGTGCAGTCCTGCTCGGGGCACGCTCCGGGGTGCCCCGCGAGCAGGCGGCGCAGATGTACGGCGAGGACCTGGCCCGGGGCCGGGCGCCGGTGCGCGAAGGCGTGCGGCCGCAGCAGGTCGGGGTCGACCCGGCCCAGCTCACCGATGATGACGAGGAAGGCGCCGTGTTTGCGGGCGAGATGGCCGAGGGTCTCCAGGGTCGACAGCTTCAGCGGCTGGTCGTCCAGGTCCACCACGAAGCCACCGGGGGTGAGCAGGTCGTCGGCGCGTCGGCACAGCGCCTGGAGGATGCCCGGGGCCTCGCTGTGCAGGATCTTGATGCGGTCATCGGGGCAGCAGCCGGCGAGCAGGGTCAGTGCCGTGGACTGCCGGCCACTGCCCGGCTGCCCGGCGAGCACCAGAACGTGCTGTGCGGCGAGCCGGGCGGCCATCTGGGTCTGCTGCTCGACGTCCTGGTGGGAGTCCAGCTGTTGGGCGACGGTCAGCGAGGAGACGCTCAGCACCTGGATCTCGACGCCGTTGTCGCCGCCGATGGTCAGCTGCTCGGCGTAGAAGGCGGAGCCGCTGCCGTTGGCGACCGCGCTGCGCTTGAGCTTGTTCAGGGCGTTCTGCTGCCGGGCCTGCTGGTAGCGGGTGAAGTCGCCGCCGTCGCCGGTCTCCCGGCGGGCGGCGGCCCGGGCGGTGTCCTGGGCCGCCGGCCGGCTGTCGCCGCTCTGGGATGCGGCAAGGTCGTTCGGGGCGCTCGCGCCGGTGGCCTCGGTGCCGTCCGGCGGTCCGGCCGGGCTCGGCTCCACGGCCTCGGGCGGCGCCGGTTCCTCCGCGGCGGCAGCGGGCTCCTCGGCCGGCACCTCCGCCGCCGTCTCCTCCGGCCCGGCGTGTTCGGTCTCGCTCACTGTCGGTCTCCGCTCTGTGCGTCGCGGTTCTGGTTCACGGTGGCGTTGCCGCTGCCGTTGGCCACGGCGCAGTCCTTATAGGTGGAGTACGCGCCGGGCTGCGGGGCGCCGGAAACAGGCGGCGCCGGACGCGGGTCCGGCTGCGGCTCCGCCCTGCGCACCGGTACGTGGCTGCGCAGCGCGTCCGTGATGACGGGAAGGTCGAGATGCGCGTATGGCACCCGCAGCTGCATGAACTGGCGTTCCGTCAGTTCAGCGATGTCTGCGGGCAGTTGCTGCTTCTTCGGGAGCTGGGCCGAGTCGATCAGCACGGGGATGACGGTCTTGCGCCACTGGAGGGCGCGCTGGATCTCGTCGTGGACGTAGTCGCCCGGTACGTCGATCCGGCGCCGGCCGTCGGTGTCGCGCAGCGAGAGCCAGTTCGGGCCGATCAGCACGAGAAGGACCGCACAGCTTTCGAGGTGGCGCCACAGCGCGGGCGGAAAGTGCACGCCCGGCTGCGTGGTCCGGCGGTCGCGGAAGACATTCTCCGGCCCGAATACCTCCTTGAATTGCTCGTCGAGCAGGACAGCCGCTTCGGCGCCGTCGCCGGTCCGGTAGTTGATGAATACTCCGGCCATGATTGTTCTGCCTTTCCTCATGAGGACAGCGGTGGATTGCGGCAGCCGGGTGCTGTGGTGGTTACTCGGGCTGTCGCGGGCACAGGGGGATGAAGCCGAGATTCACAGGGGTTTCAGGCGTGGTCAACGCGTTGCCCTCGGCCTTTTGGCCGGGCAACGGAACACCACGGATGCGGCGGGGTGCGGTTCTTCGGTCGGCCTTCTCCGTGGTGCGGGCCGATGGGTGAGAAGTCAGGCCGGAGTTCCCGGACCGGTCCGGTGGGTGTGCAGTCCGATCGCGAGGTGCGGAAGGGTCCGACGGACGGTGGGATTCTTTGGCCAACGATTCAGTGCGCGGCTCAGCCGCAGAAGATCGGCGCGGATGGTGGCCGAGTCGATGAGGGCAACATGAGAGGCGACCAATTCCGCGATCGCACAGGCCTGCTCGATTTCCCCGACGTTCGCCAATGCAAGCGCCAGCCGGGCGCCATATCTGGCTCTGGCACGGCGGGATTCCGGCGGAATGGCATCCAGACCATCGCCGAGCAAAGTAACGGCCTCTGCCGGGGAACCGAGATCATGCATGCACCAGCCGGCGACGAAGGCCGTCAGATCCGGCAGATGGATACTGCCGAGAACCGGGTCCGTGCCGTCCGGCGTCACCGCACCGGCCGTCAGCTCCGCACCGCGGTCGAGCGCCCGCCGACAGGCGTCACGGTCCCCCACCAGCGCGTGCCCCTGTGCCTCGCGCTGCGCCGCGAGTCCGCGGATGCGTACGCTGCGGGCCTGCTGCGCCGCCCGTCGCGCCAGTTGGACGGTGGCCACCGAATCGCCGGTGTACAGGGCCAGTTCCGCGCGCCGGATCAGGGCGTAGGCGGCCAGTTCGTCGTCACCGCCGTCCGCGGCCAGCTGGACCGCCTGTTCGGTCCACCAGAGCGAGGCCGCGTCGCTGCCTGCCTCCTGCGCCATCCAGCCGGTGTACTCAGCGAACCGGGAGGCGAGCCGGAGCACCACATCGCGGTGCGCGGGCTGCGCCTGGTGCGCCATGCCCCGCAGCGCGCTGGTGGCCGCGATACACAGCTGCGCGACCACCGACGGCCCGAAGAGCTGTCCCAGCCGGCGGAACTCGTCGAAGACATTGCGGAAGTACGGCAATGCCGAATTCGTCTCCCCGCTTTCGAGAAGAGGCGGTGCGAGAGACCAACTCACAATGGTGGAAGGCATGGCACCGCCGCCGGACGACGCCGGGTCGAATGCCACGAAGTCGCTCTCCCCGCCGGCCCGCATACGTAATGTCCAGGGCGTGCCGACATCCGCCTCGGTCATGGGCGCCGCGGGGGTGTCGTGCTCGGGTGCGGAAATCAGGCTGCTGAGTTGCCCGCCGGCGTGGAGAGCGCTGTCGCATAACTGTGCAAGATCGTGACTGGGCGCCTTCACGCCACGCTCGATCTTGCTCAAGTGCCCTTTGGAAAAACAGATCAGGATCGCCAGTTCTCCCAGCGACAGCCCCGCTTCAATCCTCCGCCGGCGTAACTCCGCCCCGAACCGCACAGGAATCCGCTGCACCCCGCTCGCCCCCCTCGTCGTTCGCGACCGGTGAGGGGAGTGTGCCACGCCTCACACCAACTCTCACATCCCCTTCACGAATTGCTTGCTATCGGTTTCATCACGCTCCGCTTCTCGCGAGGTAACGCGAGGCAAATCACCTTCCCCGCAGGAAGGACCCCTTGCGCAACGGCCACATCAAGGCTGCCGCCCGTTCCGCAACGCCCAGTCTGCGCCTGGCGAGTTGCCCTCCGCGCCCCGGCGCGGGCGAGGGTCCGGCTCAGCCTCTGGGCACGGGCCCGTTCTCCAGGAGGCGGGCTGACAGTGTGGACGCCGCGCCCCAACAGCCCTTCGTCGTATGGCAGGAACAGCAGCGGAACGGCGCGCCGTCCGGTGAGCCGGTCGCACCAGATGGGGAACTTCCGACTCAGGTCACTCCTGACTCAGGTCACTTCTGACTCAGGTCACTTCTGACTCAGGTCACTTCTGACTCAGGTCGCCAGGGCCGGGCGGCCGGCCCCACGGCGCCTCCAGCGTCGTACGCAGGGCGTCGACCAGCTCCCGGCCGATCCGCCCGGCGAGCTGCTCCTCCAGTTGCTCCAAGATGGCGCCGGCCTGACGGTGTGCGCGCTCTCCTTCCCGGGTGCGCCGGATCAGCCGCTGTCGGGCGGAGGCGGGGTGCGGGGCTTGTTCGAGCAGGCCGGCGGCGACCAGCCCGTGGACGGCCTGATGCGCGGTCTGCCGGGTGACGCCCATGCGCCGGGCCAGCTCCGACACCGTGCTGCCCTGGTCGTCCAGCGCGGCGAAGAGCTGCACCTGCGTCGGGGACACCGGCGCGGCTCCGGCTGCTTCCAGGAAAGGCGGGGGGCTACCGCCTGAACTGCCCGCACGCCTACCGCATGGAGCGGCAACACAGCCAGGTCGTCGGCGTCGCCGCCGGCCCCGGCGGCACCTTCGAGCGATTCTTCGAGAACCTCGGCGCGCCGGCCGAACGGCTCGGCCTTCCACACGAGCCCGTAGTCCCCGAGGCCGCCAAGTTCACATCCGTCCCCGAGCAGTACGACGTACGCTTCCTGTCCGACCACCAGTGGCGAACCCGATGACGGCAACTGACGGCCCTGGCCCGCCAGATCGCGGCTGCCCGAGCGCTGGGACGACCAGGCCAGTCAGCTGGAGATGGCTTCGAGCAGGTCGCCGACCTTGGGGTCGGGCAGTGTCCGTGCGACGTCGGCCTGCGTGACGATGCCGACCAGCGCGTTGTCCTCGATGACCGGGAGGCGGCGCACCTTGTTCCGGCTCATGGTGTGCAGGATGGATTCGGCTTCCTCGTCGGCGTCGACCGTCACCACGTCTCCCTGGGCGAGGTCGCCGGCCTTCACCTTGGCGGGATCCTTGCCCGCGCCGAGGACCTTCACGACGATGTCGCGGTCCGTGAGCATGCCTTCGAGCCGCTCGTCGGCGCCGCGAACGGGCAGGGATCCGACGCCGAGTTCGGTCATCTCCTTCGCCGCGTCCAGGACGGTCTCGTCGGCCGCGACACAGGTGGCGTCCGGGGTCATGATCGCGCGTGCGGTCGTGGCGGACTCCTCCGCTTCCTCGGTCGTGGCGGTGCCTTCGGGGGCGCCGAGCACACCGTCATCGCGGCGCAGGACGGCGTAGCCGACCCCTATGCCGATGGCGACGGGCCATTCGAGCACTTCTGCGGCACCGAGGACGCCGAGGCCCAGGTAGAGCGGGAGGCCCTTCTTGGCGGGCAGGACCCGCCGGGCGACGGCGATGGGCGCCATGGCGGCGTCCATGACGCCGCTTGCTATCCGGCCGGGCGAGGGCATGGTCAGGGTGACCGTGCGCTTCGCGGCCGACGGTGGCGGGGTGGCCTTGGGAGGGGGCTCGGCCAGGGGCTCACCTGGGGTGTCGGTTTCGGCGCTGGACGGGGAGTGCGTTCCGGGTGTGGAGGTCACGAATATCGCCTCGCCTGTTCGATCATGAACGTGCAGACCCACCCCCTTATCAGTAGGTCTACCCCGTATCGCCCCTTTCATCGAGCTCGGTGAGACTGCCTCTGAAGGTCTCTGTGCACCAACGCTCTGATCCGAGGAGGCATGCTTCATGGCGCCGGAGCATGCCTCGGCCCTCGGAATGCCGCCGTTCCTGGGTTCGATCGTCTCCGCCGTTGCCTCACACACGGCGTCCGGTGTCCGGGCGGCCTGGGGGGTGGCGGAGAGACTCCTGGAGGGCACGGACCGTGAGGTGTGGTGGTCGTCCGAGCGCTGTTACCTCGCTGTCTCCGGTGTCCACGGCCCGAGAGGCGAGGCCGTCGCCCGTCGTGTGGAGCGGGCCGTGGAGAAGCATCCGGGGGTGCTGTGGGCGCGGGTGAACGCGCCCATGGAACGGGTCATCGTTGCCGTGGGCTCGCCTGCTCCCGGCACAAGTGAGCTGGTCGCGCTGGTGAAGCGGGCTGAAGGCGACCATGCCGCGGATGCGGAAGCGTTCGACGAGTGGCAACCGGAGCCCCGCCACCCTGCGGAGGGTCCGCCCTTCCCGGCGGTGCCGGCACTGGTGGCGGACACGCTGGGGCTGGCTCTGGTGACGTTCCGGCGGCTCGCTCCGTGGTTCGGCCTGCCGCCGGAGGTCGCCGGTGGCCTCGATGCCGTTCGCTATCATCCGCGCCTTCGTCACCTGGTCGAGGACATCAGCCCGAGTGAGCGGGCCGACTCCCTGCTCCCGGTGATCGGCGCACTGGTGCAGGGCGTGGCCACGGGCGGTGGCGGGCTTGCCCTGGACGTGCTGCAACGCGTGGCAGCGTGGCGGGAAGCGAGCGACGAACGCGCCGCGTGGCGCGAGCGCGAGGCCGGACTTGTCCGTGGACCGGACGAAGCCGCTGCTGACGCGGTCACGGCCGGGCGGACGGCTCCGCCGCCGCAGGACGGGGCCGACCGGTACGCGGAGCGTTCGATGATGGCGGGCCTCGCCGCCGGCCTGGCCGCCCTGCCGTTCGCCGGGATCCGCAAGGCGATCGCGATCGGAGTGGCCTCGGTGCCGAAGCCGCCCGGCGCGGGGCGGGAGGGCTTCGCCACGGCGCTGGGGCGGCATCTGGCGCTGCGCGGTGTGGTGACGATGGACCGTACCGCGCTGCGGCGCCTGGGCCAGGTGGACACCATTCTCCTGGAGGAAGAGTCGCTTCGTGGGGACCGGTACGAGCCGGTGGACCTGGAGCTGCTGGCAGGCACTGATCCGGAGCAGGTCTCCGAGCGGCTGTTCTCGCTCTTCGACTCCGACGTGCCGCTGGCTGTCCGTAACGCGGGCGGCTGGGTGCTGGGCCCGCTGGACGAGCTGGACCTGAAGGGGCGGACCGGTCGCAAGGCGGCGAATGGTCTGCGCCGGAGCGGCAGCGAGAAGATCCTCGGGCTGGCCCGGGGCCATCAGCTCCAGGCGGTGGTAGGGCTGGCCACCCAGTCGGCCCCGGGAGCCGAGGCGGTCGCCGCGGCAGCACGACGGGCCGGCGCACGGGTCGTGGTGGCGTCCGACCGGGACGCCCCCGGCTTCGGATTCGCCGACGCCGTGCTGCCCGCGGGCGATCGCCTGGCGGACTCGGTCCGTGGCCTCCAGGCCGACGGCGCGGTCGTTCTGCTGGTCGCCACCCATCGCCGCGCGCTGGGCACGGCCGACTGCGCGATCGGCGTGCACCGCGAGGAGGAGCGGACGCCCTGGGGCGCTCACGTTCTGGTGGGGGCGGATCTTGAGGCAGCGGGCTTGATCGTCGACGCCGTGGGAGTGGCCGCGGTGGTCGACCGCGACAGCCATTACGTGGCCGCGGGCGGCAGCGGGATCGGCGCTGTGGCCGCCCTCCAGGGCCCGGCCCGCCAAGCGACCGCGCGGGTGCTTGCGGTGAGCAACACCGCCGGGGCGGTGGCCTTCTGCATCGGCGCCTGGCGCGCCCGGCAGCTCCTGAGCCGCCCCCTCACACCGCCCGTGGCCCAGACACCCTGGCACCTCATGCCCGTCGACCGCGTCATGGAGCGGCTGCGGACCCGACCCGAGGGCCTTTCCGCGCAAGAAGCGACCGCTCGCGGCGCCGAGACGCACGCAGGGGAGCCGACGAAGCTGACCCTGCCGTACGCCTTCATCGAAGAGCTCTCCAATCCCCTGACCCCGATCCTCGCCGCCGGCGCCGCTCTCGCCGCGGCGGTGGGGTCCCGGACCGACGCCGGCCTGGTCGCCGCCATCACCGGTGTGTCTGCGCTGGTCGGAGGCTTCCAGCGGGTGCGGACCGATCGCGCGCTTGCTGAGCTCTTCGCCCAGTCGGCCATCGGTGCCTGCGTGCGGCGCGAGGGACGGGAGCGTCTTGTCACCTCGGGCGATCTGGTCCCCGGCGATGTCGTCTCTCTGGGGCCCGAGGATGTCGTGCCTGCGGACTGCCGTCTGCTGGAGGCGGAGGGCTTTGAGGTCGACGAGTCCTCCCTCACGGGGGAATCCCTGGCCGTGAGCAAGGATCCCGCGCCGGTGGTCGCCGGACACCTCACCGGGCGCCGCTCGATGCTCTATGAGGGCACGACCGTCTCCGCCGGACGGGCCGTCGCCGTCGTCGTGGCGACCGGCTCGGCCACGGAAGCCGGACGCAGCCTCGCCACCGCGCGCCAGGCCGCACCGGAGACCGGCGTGGAGGCCCGGCTTTCCTCACTCACCCGCGCCAGCATGCCCATCGCCCTGGGGTCCGCCGCCGCGGTCGCCCTCTCCGGGCTCCTGCACGGCCACCCCCTGACCGACAATCTGGCCTCGGCGGTCAACCTGGCCGTCGCCTCCGTACCCGAGGGCCTCCCCTTCCTCGTCAACGCCGCCCAGCTCGCCGCCGCGCGCCGCCTGGCGACCCGAGGTGCCCTCGTACGCAACCCCCGCACCATCGAGGCACTCGGCCGCGCCGACGTCCTCTGCTTCGACAAGACCGGCACACTCACCGAAGGCACCCTGGAGCTCTCCGGCGTCAGCGATGGCGAGCGCGCCGCCGCCCTCGACCGGCTCGACACGCCCCGCAAGGAAGTCCTCGCCGCCGCACTGCGCGCCACGCCGCCGGCCCGCCAGTCCGAACCGATGGCCCACCAGACCGACCGGGCGATCGTCGACGGCGCCCACCGCGCAAGGATCACCACCCGCACCGGCGCGCCCCGTTGGCGGCGCACGGACGCCCTTGCCTTCGAGCCGGCCCGGGCCTACCACGCCACCGTCGGCCACACCGGACGCGGTGTCCTGCTCAGCGTCAAGGGAGCACCCGAGAACGTCATCAGCCGATGTACCAGGCGTCGGCAGCCGGACGGGCCGGTGACTCTCGACGCATCAGCCAGGCGGGCCCTTGCCGAAGCGGCCGAGGAACTCGCCGCGGCCGGGCGAAGGGTCCTGGCCGTGGCGGAACGCAGCATGAAAACCGGCGAGGAGCTCACCGACGAAGGCGTACAGGCGCTGGACTTCCTAGGGTTCCTCACGCTGGGCGACCCGGTACGCGACAGCGCCGCGCCCGCGACGGCCCGGCTGCGCGAGGCCGGCGTGCACACCGTGATGCTGACCGGCGACCACCCCGCCACCGCCGACGCCATCGCCTCCGCCATCAGCGAAGAGGTCGCAGAGCCCAAGGTGTGCACCGGGACGGAGATTGACGTACTCGACGACGACGCACTGGACGAACTGCTGCCGACCGTCGATGTCATCGCCCGCTGTAGCCCCAGTCACAAGGTCAGGATCGTCCAGGCCTACCAGCGCATCGGCCGCGTGGTGGCCATGACCGGCGACGGAGCCAACGACGCTCCCGCCATCCGACTCGCCGACGTCGGGATCGCACTCGGGCGCCGCGGCACCCCTGCCGCGACCGCGGCCGCGGACCTGGTCGTTACCGACGACCGGCTGGAGACCATCGTCTCCGCCCTCATGGAAGGCCGCGCCATGTGGACCACCGTCCGCGCGGCACTCGCCATCCTCATCGGCGGAAACCTCGGCGAGGTCACCTTCAGCGTCCTCGCCTCCGCACTTACCGGCACCACCCCGCTGAACGCACGTCAGATCATGCTCGTCAATCTCCTCACCGACCTCGCCCCCTCCCTCGCCATCGCGGTCCGCGAGCCGTCCGGCCAAACCGGCGAGCGCCTCCTCGCGGAGGGCCCCCACCGCTCACTTGGCGCCGCCCTCACCCAAGAGATGCTGCTGCGAGGCATCATCACCGCCCTCGGCGCCGGCCTGGCCTGGACCGCGGCCCGCCTCACGGGCCGCGGCCGGCGCGCGTCGACCGTCGCCCTCGCCGCCGTCGTCGGCACCCAACTCGCCCAGACCCTCACCACTGGCGGCACCGACCGCAACGTCCTGGTGGCCGGCCTCGGCTCCGCGGCCGTCCTCGCCGCCATCATCCAGACCCCCGGTATCAGCCAGTTCTTCGGCTGCACCCCGCTGGGGCCCGTCGCCTGGGGCATCGCCCTGGGCGCGATCACCACCGCCACCCTCCTCGGCCACTTCCTCGCACCTCTGATCACCGCACGCCTCACACCGGCTACCGGGGACGTGGCCCCCAGCAGTGGGTGAGTCTCACCGGCCTCCTGGGAAAGGCCATCACAGACCACTAGACGATCAGTTTGCGGCCGGGCCTGCCGCTTCCTCTGCTGGAGCACCGGGGAGCACTGGTTGCGCCGGCTTCCGACGGCGAGGGGTCATGCGACGGGCTGAGGGGCGGCAGCTTGTCAGCACATTGGCCGACCCCGCCCACTGCCCGAAGTGAGGGAAATCCTCCAAAACGGCCCCCACATTACTGTGACCGCCCAACTGATCATGAAATGCTGCGTGGTCGCAGACTTGCAGGGTGCGGTGCGTGCTCCGGTGCGGGCCGCAGCCACCGCGACGACCCGAAGGACGTGCCTCATGAGCGAACGAGTCATCACCCCGCGCAGCCGTGGCTTCCTCTTCCTCGACTCCCATCCGGCCGGCTGCGCACGCCAGGTGCAGGAGATGTGGCAGGCCGTCCCCGCGCCCAGCGAGGCCCCGAGCGACGCACCGGTGGCGCTCATCCTCGGCTCCTCGGCGGGCTACGGGCTGGCCGCGACGATCGCCGGCCTCGCGCGGGTGGGAATCCGCGGCATCGGCGTCTGCTTCGAGAAGGCACCCACCGAGCGGCGTACCGCCACGGCCGGCTGGTACCGCACCGCCGCCACCGCCGAACTCGCCCGCCGGAACGGCCACGAGATGGTCTTCCTCAACGGCGACGCCTTCTCCGACGCGATGAAGGACCGGGTCGCGGAGTTGCTCCGGGAGCGCTTCGGCCGCCTGGACCATCTGATCTACTCGGTCGCCGCACCGCGCCGCACCGACCCGGACACCGGTGCCACCTACGCCTCCGCCCTCAAGCCGATCGGCGAGTCGTACCGCACCAAGACCCTCGCCTTCGACAGCGAGGGGACGCCGGAGGTCAAGGAGGTGGAGACGGCGCCGGCCACGGAGGACGACATCGAGCAGACCGTCGCCGTGATGGGCGGCACGGACTGGGAGCGGTGGATCGACCATCTCGCCGACCGTGAGCTGCTCGCCGACGGCTTCAGCACCGCCGCCCTGTCCTACATCGGCTCGCCGCTGACGGACGGGATCTACCGGCAGGGCACCATCGGCGCCGCGAAGTGCCATCTCGAAGCGACCGCCCGTACGCTCAACGAGCGCTTGGCGAAGCTGGTCGGCGGCCGCGCGGTGACCTCGGTCAACGGGGCGGCGGTCACCCAGTCCTCCACCGCCATCCCCGGGATCGCGCTCTATGTGGGCCTGCTGCGCGGTGTCCTCGGCGACGCCATGGTGCCGCCGATCGCCCAGCTGACCAGTCTGTGGGACCAGCTCACCGATGGCCGGCCGCTCGATGTCGACGACGACGGCCGGGTCCGTCTCGACTCGTGGGAACTCAACAGCGCGGTCCAGGCCGCCGTCACCGAGCGGTGGGACACGGCCACCACCGAGAGCATCACCCGCCTCGCCGACATCGACTGGTTCCACTCCGAGGTCCAGCGGCTCTACGGCTTCGCGGTACCGGGAATCGACTACTCGGCCCCGACCGCCACCCAGGTCCCTTGGCCGGACGCAGCCTCCTGACTCGGGCGGCTCCGGCGACTCCGATGACTCCCTAACTCCGTTGACTCCGGGAAGAATGCCGCTCAAACGCCCGGGAGTTACGGAAAAGACAGGGAGGTGAGGGAACATCGCCGGGCGTCATCGTACTTCCGCCCCCGCCGTTTTTTCGACTAACTCGACGATTGGGCCGGACAGTTGACGGCGCGATAGATTCGATTCGACGGCACTGCCTGCGACGAGACGACACAGCGCATTTAGATGTCAATTACACGTCAAGGAATGTGAACGAGGGCTCTGAACCCTCCCCATCGCATTCCCATCGTGCCGAACATGACACCCGCACCGACAGGGCTCACGGGGCGTACGGAGAATTGCGCGGCGGACGGTTCGCTTTCAGGCCGTGGCTCGTGAGTCACGGCCCGAGCGGCCACTGTCCGGGGCGCCCTGGCGGGAGATGACCGCCGTCACGGTTTTGCCGGTCGGCTTGCTGTGGACCTCTACGGATTCCGAGAGGCGGCACACCATCGACCATCCGAAGCCGCCGCCCTCTCCGGTGACGTCCGGCGTACGGGGGCGCGGGAGAACGGGGCTGGAGTCGCCCACGATGATCACGACCGACTCCGGGTCAGCCGTCAGTCGCATGGTGCAGAGCTTGCCGCCGGCGTGACGTACGGCGTTGGTGACCAGTTCGGAGACGACCAGGATCACCGCGTCCCTGGCATCCTTTTCCAGGGCGGGTTCCAGGCGCTCCAGAAACGTGGCCGCAATGTGCCGGGCGGGACCGACAACTTCGGAATAGCAGTCCAGTTCAAGCTCCAGCACCGGCGACGCCGTGACCGTGCGCGGAGCCTCGGCGGTGCTCATAATAAAGCTCACCTCGTATCGCATCGACTTGCCTTCAGGCCGGAGAGCGTGCCCCCTCCCCGAGGTGTCAACCACACATTTCCGAGTTCGAGCGAAAATGTTTACTCTTCGCAACCTCGGAATGATCGAACCCCGGCCTGCCCGAACCGACACCGGGCAAGCGGAGCGCCGCGGAACACCTCGTCGGACCGGAAGTCGCACGGCGAGCTCGGTGACCGCGCCACGGCCATCAGGTCTTCCCTGCGATTCCGGCACCGGAAATGATCAGTGCGGCAGCATCAGAAGAAGGGGAACCACAGTTGTCATCCTCAAGACAATCGCGTGCCCGTATCCGCTGCCACCAATCGGAAATCGCCCCCGGTTTGCCCCACGATCCGCTGGGTAAAAGGGACTGCGCTCCTTGCGCCGCACCACCAGCCACGCGGCAGAACCCATGCCGCCCAACTGCCCCGGCCCCGCCGTCTCGGCCCTACCGGCGGTATGCACCAAAAGCCGCAAAGACGAATAGAACATCACAAAGACCAGGAGCGCGACGTAGTCCGCGAAATCTGCGCCATGCAGTGCGGCCGCGACCCCGGGGATCCAGTAGCCGTACCCACAGGACAAGCGCGGGAAGAACGGAACGCCCGGCTACTGGCCAACCCGCCGGCCTCGCCCGAGGGACATCGAGGACCTGGACGTGCATGGCTCAGCGGATCCCGCACCGCCGGGCCATGCACGGGTCAGGCGAGGCCGATCTGCTGGTAGAAGGTGAGGTTGTCCCAGAAGAGGAACTCCTCCTCCATCACTGCTTGCTTGTTCCAGATGCCGACCGTGGCCATGTTGATGGAGAACTTCTTGCCCGTCGGCTGGATGGTGCCGCCCTTGCCGTCGGGCATGGGGCGTGTGAAGGTGCCCTGCATGACGCCGGTCACCGAGGTCAGGTTGTCCTTGGCGATGCGGATCGGGTGCTCGGTGATGCGCGTGTCCGGCGCCCAGACGAACTGGCTCTTCATGTCGGCGATGTGCCGGTCTATGCCGTCCGTGTAGTGGCCGTCGGGCCAGTGGACGCGGATGTTCTGTGTGTGGCTCTCCCTGATCCGGTCCCACTGCTGGCCGGAGTAGACGACGAAGTCCAGCTCGTCGAAGACCTTGAGGTGCTTGCGCTCCGTATCGGTCAGGTGGGTCGGCCAGAGCGACTCGGCCTGCGGGGTGGAGGCCGGGTCGCCGAGCAGTTCCCGGTCGCCCGTGGCTGCGGCTGCCAGGTCGGTTCCGCTGGCCACCGCGGTGATGGCGAGGGCGCCCAGGGCAGCGGCGCCTCCGGCTCTGAGGACGTTGCGACGGTCGATCATGTCGATTCCTTGTCTACGAGATCACGCTGGCGAGGGGGTGAGACTT
>NZ_JBYISA010000018.1:0-159138 GCF_057708345.1 Streptomyces sp. bgisy130 | reverse complement strand
CGCCCCGTCCCCGCCCCGCTTGACCCTCACGCGACGTCAGGCCCCACGCTGAAGCCACGGCACGGCCCTGGGGCAACCGGTGACCTCACCACCGGAAGACGGCGGTCCGGCCGGACATGACGGGACGAAAGGCGCTGCGATGAGCTACTCGGTCGGACAGGTCTCCGGCTTCGCGGGGATCACGGTGCGGACCCTGCACCACTACGACACATCCGGCCTGCTCTCCCCCAGCGACCGCAGCCCCGCCGGCTATCGCCTCTACAGCGATGCCGACCTCGCACGGCTCCAGCAGATCCTCTTCTACCGGGAACTCGGCTTCCCCCTAGACGAGATCGCCACCATCCTGGAGGACCCCCAGGCCAACGCCCTGGACCATCTCCGCGCCCGGCACCGCCTCCTCAACGACCAGATCACCAAGCTGCGACGACTGGTCGAGGTCGCCGAACACGCCATGGAGGTCCAGCAGACCGGCGTGGAGCTGACCCCCGAGGAGCGGTTCGAGGTCTTCGGCGAGGTGACCTTCGACCTCACCTACGCCACCCAGGCCCATATCAAGTGGCAGCACCGCGAGGGCCATCAGCGCTCGATGGCGCGGGCCGCCGCACACTCCAAGGAGGACTGGGCGACGATCATGACCGAGGCCGCCGACTGGCGCCGGCGCCTCCGCGCCGCCTTCGACGCCGGGGAACCGCCGGACGGCACCCCCGCCATGGACCTCGCCGAGGAACACCGCCGGCACATCGCCCGCTGGTTCACCCCGTGCCCCACCGACATGCACACCCGCATCGCCGACGACTTCACCACCGACCCCCGCGCCTTCGCCCTGCTCGTCCCTCCCACCGAACAACGCCCCGGCCTCGCCCCGTATCTGCACACCGCCGTACATGCCAACGCGGTGCGGCGGTCGCCGGGGGATGAGGGCTGAGGGGGGCTGTCCGTACGGGGCGAGGGGCGGGCTGCTGGCGGTACGGGCCGAGGGGGCTGAGGCGCGAGCTGAAGGGCGGGCAGCTGCCCGGTCACGGGGGTGCCGGGCAACTGCCCGCCCTTCAGCGCGCCCCACCCACCCGACCGAACACGCTCCCACCCCACCCGACCCGACCCGACCCGCAGAAAGTTGACCGCTCCATGACAAAGATCCTCATCACGGCCGCCGGATCGTACGGTGACATCGCCCCGTACACCGGCCTCGGCGCCCGGCTCCGCGCGGCCGGCCACGAGGTCGCCCTCGCCACCCACGACGGCTACGCCACGCTCGTACGGGCCGCCGGCCTGGAGTTCCGCCCGCTGCCGGCCGACCCCCGCACCCGCCGCACCGCCATCGCGGACGCCACCGAGCCGGGCCGGCCCTCTAGTCCCGGCGGCAACCGCGACCTGATGCGCCAGGCCGCCGCCTTCATCAAGGAGCTGGGCGGCGGCCTCGCCGACGCCGCCCGCGAGGACACCGGCCTGCTCCTGCTCTCCGCGACCACCGCACCGCTCGGCCACCACCTCGCGGAGGCGCGGGGCATCCCGTTCCTGGACCTGCCCCTCGTGCCCGGCGCCCCCACCGGCGACTTCGCCCCGGTGGTCAGCGGCGGCCGCTCACTGGGCCGCTGGGGCAACCGCGCCGCCGGCCGGCTCTCGCTCCGCGTCATCGACCGCCTCTACTCCGACGCGACCCGCGAGCTGCGCGCCCGCCTCGGACTGCCGCCCGCCACCCCCCGTACGGTCCGCCGCCGCGCCGAAGCCACCGGCCGGCCGGTCCTGCACGGCTTCAGCGAGGTCCTGCTGCCCCGCCCCACGGACTGGCGCCCCGGCCTCGACGTCGTGGGGAACTGGTGGCCCTGGCATGCCCCGGACGCCCAACTCCCGTCCGTTGTCGAGGACTTCCTCGCCGCGGGCCCGCCCCCGGTGTTCCTCGGCTTCGGCAGTATGGCGGGCGGTGCGGGCGAGCGGCTGAGCGCGCTCGCGGCGGCCGCGCTGCGCCGTGCCAAGGTCCGCGGCATCCTCCAGTCCGGCTGGGCCGGCCTGTCCGCCGGGCACACCTCCGCGGACGCCGACCTCCTCACCATCGGCGAGGTCCCGCACGCCCTCCTCTTCCCCCGGATGGCCGCGGTGGTGCACCACTGCGGCGCCGGCACCGCCGCCGCGGGCGTACGCGCCGGCATCCCCACCATCCCGGTCCCGGTCACCGCCGACCAGCCCTTCTGGGCCGCCCGCCTGGCCTCCCTGGGCGTCGCCACCGCCCCGATCCCCTTCAGGGAACTCTCCGGGGACCGCGCCGTCGCCCGCCTCTCCCACGCCATCACCCAGGCCACCGAGGCACCGGCCCGCCGCGACCACGCCCGCGCCGCCGCCCACCGCCTCGCCACCGAGGACGGCGCCGCCGAGGTCCTCAAGACCGTCGAACACCTCACAGCAGCCGCCCACCCGGCGAACTGAGCCACCACAGCCACCACCGCCCCGCCCGTCCGGCACCTACCCGAGCTCGCCCCCGCCCGTCCGGCACCTGCCGAGCTCGCCCCCGCCGCCCACCCGAACTCGCCCCGGCCCGTCCCCCGCCCGAACTCGTCTCCCGCCGCCCGCCCGAAGAGGACCCGCCCGGCGGACGCTCCGCCACCCGTTCGGCGGCCCGGTGCCCCGCCCCGGGATGCGCGCGCCCGTCACCAGGCGTGGGCTCGCAACTATGACCACGTTCCGCAAAAGCACCCCGCTGCGCAGAATGCTGCTGCTCGCCATAGCCCCGACGGCCACGAGCTGCGTCCTCGCCCTGGCGGCCTCCCAGGTGGCCCTCGCCGCCCCGGCCGGCACCTGGGGCCACCCCACGAAGGCCCGCCACCGCATCAGCTCGCCCTACGGCGTCCGCGGCAGCTGGCAGGCCGGTCACCACACGGGCATCGACCTCGCCGTCCGCGCCGGGACCAAGGTCAGGTCCGTGGGCTCCGGCACCGTAGTCCTCGCCAAACGGTCGGGCGCCTACGGGAAGGCCGTGACGATCCGGATGAAGGACGGCCACTACACCCTCTTCGGCCACCTCTCCCGCATCACGGTCCGCCCCGGCCAGCAGGTCCGCGCCCGCACCCACCTCGGCTACAGCGGCGCCACCGGCCGCGCCACCGGCCCCCACCTCCACTTCGAGGTCCGCACCAGCCGCCACTACGGCTCGGACATCAACCCCCTCCCCTACCTGGCCAAACGCGGCATCCTCCTCACCCATCCCCTCCCCACCTCACGCTCCCTCCACCACCACAGCCACAAGCCCAAGCACCACCACCGCCACCGCCACGGCCACCGCTACGGCCACAGCCACGGCCACAGCCACGGCCGTCACCACCACCACTCTCACCACCACCACCCTCACCGCCACCACCGCTAACCCCACCACCGACGGGCCCCCACCCCACCCCCTCTGAGCCCCCCTCAGCCCGCACCGGGGTTGACCATCGACCTGGCTCTTCCCTCCCCGGGACCCGCAAGGCCGAGCGGCAGCCCCGGGAGCGGCGGTTGGCGCCCCGACACCATGGACGCGAGCGGCAGAACGCACGAAAAAGCCCCCACCGGATATCCCCGGCGGGGGCTTTGACGTGCTGTGGACCTGAGGGGATTCGAACCCCTGACCCCCTCGTTGCGAACGAGGTGCGCTACCAGCTGCGCCACAGGCCCTTGCGACGAGTGAAACTCTAGCATCTCGGTCGCGGTGCTCGGAAATCGCTTCCGGTGCTGGTCAGCGGAGGGCCGTCACTCGTTCGCCGCGCGTGGGCGGTCCTCGTCCTCGTACTGGTCGAAGAGGGGGGTGCGGCCGCGGGTGCGGCGGCCGGGGTGGGTGGGGCGGTCCGCTGGGGGGTCGTGGTGGGGGCGGTCGGCGGCGGCGCTGGAGCGGGCGGAGCTCCAGGCGTCGTCGGCGTCCAGATCGACATGGCTGGTGGCGCGCGGGGCGACCGGGGCCGTGACGTAGGTGGGGAGGGGGACCGGGACCGGCTCCCAGCTGCCGGCGGCGGGACGCTCGCGTTCGCGCTGCTGGTCGACCCACTCGGCGTGGTCGGTCTCCTCCACCAGGGCGCGGCGGCCCGCGGTGTGGGCGGGGGTCGCGGGGCGGGGCGGTTCCGGGGCGGCCTCGGCCGGGGTGTCCATGCCGGGCTCGGCGGGGTGCTCGTCGGCGGGCGGCTGGTCGGCCGCCTGCGCAGGGCGGCGTCGGCCCTCCCGCAGTCGCTGGGCCGCCGCCTCCGCCTTGCGCCGGTCCATGGTGAAGGTGAAGCGCCGCCGCTCCTGGGCGCGCAGGTAAATGATGTACGCGGTCAGGAGCAGGGCGGGGAGGGCGGGGGCCCAGAGGAAGGGGAGGCCGCCGACCGCGGCGACGACGGCGCCGATGGTGAAGGTGAGGAACAGGATGGTGATGGTGCGACGGCGGCGGGCGAGGACCTTGGCGCGCTTGGTCCGCTCGGCGGCGGAGACGCGCGGCGGGGCGGTCTGCACCCGGGTGTGGCCGGCCTCGACCGGGTTCGCAGCGGGGTCCCCGAAGGCCCGGGCGGCGGCCTCGTCGGCCGGAGCGTCCGGGTCCGCTTCGTCGCCCGCATCGTCGGCGGGGTGCTCCCCCTGCCGCTTGTCGTAGCGGCGCTGCATCGCCGCGCGTCCGGACAGCAGCCGGATGGCGGTGCTGAAGCGCTCGGTCGGACGGGCCTCGTTGAGCTCGTCCTGCCTACGGAGCCACATCGGCACCAAATAGGCAGCCCAGGCCCCGACGATGACTGCGTAGATGAGGCCGCTGCTTCTCACAACTCACACGGTAGAGGGGTTTGCATGGGGCCATCCGCCAATTGCGCCGGTGTGTCGCACGATCTGGCTGATATCTCGAACTTTTTTGTGATCGTAGAGATCAGCTCCTCCGCCGATCCGGTCATTCGGCGAATACATTCGAACATTTATTTTATTTGTGGGGTGCGCCGGGCGTCCGGGGTTTCCCCCGCCGCCAGCGGTTGAGCAGACCTTCGGGCACCTCTTCCGCGGTGAGGACGAAAACGGCGTGGTCGCGCCAGGCGCCGTCGATGTGAAGGTAGCGCGGGCGGATGCCTTCTTCGCGGAACCCGAGCTTTTCGACCACCCGGCGACTGGGGGTGTTCTCCGGGCGAATGCAGATCTCGATGCGGTGCAGGCCCACGGCCCGGAAGCAGTGGTCGACGGCGAGCGCCACGGCCGTCGGGATGACCCCGCGGCCGGCGACTTCCTGGTCGACCCAGTAGCCGATATGGGCGGAACACATCGAGCCCCAGGTGATACCCGCGACCGTCAGCTGGCCGACGAGCCGGCCGCGGTATTCGACGACGAACGGCAGCATCCGGCCGGCGTGCGCCTCGCCGCGGAGATGGCGGACCATCTGACGGAACGTGGGGCGGTGCGGCGGCGCGAGGCCGGGCGGGGGCGGCGGGATGGTCGCTTCCCAGGGGCGCAGCCAGTCGCGGTTACGGCGGTTGACCTCACGCCAGGCCCGTTGGTCGCGCACCCTTATCGGGCGGAGGGTGACCTCACCGTCCGTCAGGATGACCGGCCAGGGCGCGTTCAGCTCGGGCTCCCGGAGGGTCTGGGGTGGTCGCCGCCGCGGATCTGGTCGACGGCGTGCGGCAGCAGGTCGGTGAGGACGGCGAGGCCGTCGCGGACCCCGCCGGAGGAGCCGGGGAGGTTGACGATCAGGGTCGTACCGGCGACGCCCGCCAGGCCGCGGGAGAGCGCGGCGGTGGGGACCTTCGTGCGGCCGGCGGCGCGGATCGCCTCGGGGATGCCGGGGATCTCGTAGTCCAGGACCCGGCGGGTGGCCTCGGGGGTGCGGTCGGTGGGTGACAGGCCCGTGCCGCCGGTGGTGAGGATGACGGCGTACCGGTCGGCGGAGACGGCGCCGCGCAGGGCGGCCTCCACCGGCTCGCCGTCGGGCACCACCTGCGGGCCCTCGACCTCGAAGCCCATGGCCGCCAGGCCCTCGGCGAGCAGCGGGCCGCTCTTGTCGGGGTAGAGGCCGGCCGCGGCGCGGTTGGAGGCGGTGACGACGAGGGCGCGGGCGGGTGTCATGACCGGCTCCAGTCGCCGGACTTGCCGCCGGTCTTCTCCTCCACGCGGATGTCGGAGATCACCGCGGCCTTGTCGACGGCCTTGATCATGTCGACGACGGTGAGCGCGGCGACGGAGACGGCGGTCAGCGCCTCCATTTCGACGCCGGTGCGGTCGGTGGTCTTGACCGTGGCCGTGATCTCGACGGCGTCGTCGGTGACGGAGAGGTCGACCTTGACGCCGGAGACGGCCAGCGGGTGGCAGAGCGGGATCAGGTCGGGGGTGCGCTTGGCGCCCATGATGCCGGCGATCCGGGCGGTCGCGAGGGCATCGCCCTTGGGCATGCCCTCGCCCCGCAGCAGCTCGATGACCTGCGATGACACCAGGACGCGGCCGCGGGCGCGAGCGGTGCGGGCGGTGACGTCCTTCCCGGAGACGTCGACCATCCGCGCCGCGCCCGCCGCGTCGAGATGGGTGAGGTGTTGCTGGCCGCTGCTCATCGTTCTCCCGGTACCAAACTGCCGCCTGTGGGACGACACCGTACCCCCGGCGGCAGCGGGCTATCCGAGCAGGACGACGTCCACGTCCGCGCCCGCGGGGACCTCGGTGGTGTCCTCGGGGACGATGATCAGCGCGTTGGCGTGCGCCATGGCTTTGATCAGGTGGGAGCCGGCGCCGCCGACGGGGGTGACCGTGCCGGCCCCGGCGTCGTAGGAGCCGCGCAGGAACTGGCGCTTCCCCTTGGGCGAGGAGGCAACGGCCTCGGTGCACCGGGCGGGAGTGGTGGGGCGGTGGACCTCGGGCAGGCCCATGAGGGCGCGGATGGCCGGGCGGACGAACAGCTCGAAGGAGACATACGAGCTGACGGGGTTGCCGGGCAGGGCGAGCAGCGGGATGCGGTCGGGGCCGATGAGGCCGAAGCCCTGGGGCTTGCCGGGCTGCATGGCGAGCCGGCGGAACTCGACCGTGCCGTCGTCCTCGGAGAGGGCGGTCAGGGTCTCCTTGACGACGTCGTACGCGCCGACGCTGACACCGCCGCTGGTGACCAGGATGTCGGCCCGGATGAGCTGGTCCTCCAGGGTGGAGCGGAGGGTGTCGGCGTCGTCGGCGACGGCGCCGACGCGGTAGGCGATGGCGCCGGCGGCCCGGGCGGCGGCGGTGAGCTGGAAGCTGTTGGAGTCGTGGATCTGGCCGGGGCCCAACGCCTCGCCGGGCTGGACCAGTTCACTGCCGGTCGACAGCACCACGACGCGGGGGCGGGGGCGGACCCGGACCGTGCCGCGGCCGATGGCGGCGAGCAGGCCGATCTGGGAGGGGCCGAGGACCGTGCCCGCCGACAGGGCCGGCTCACCTTCGGTGACATCGCTGCCGCGGGTGCGGATATGGGCGCCGGTGGCGGCCGGGCGGTGGACACGGACCTCGCCGCCGGCGTCCTGGGGGGCGGCGCTGTGGGCGCGCATCGTGTCGGCCGGCCCCTGGCCCGTGCCGCCGTCGGTCCACTCGACGGGGACGACGGCCCCGGCGCCGGGCGGTACCGGGGCGCCGGTCATGATGCGGACGGCCTGGCCGGGCCCGATCCGGGGCAGCTCGCCGCTGCCCGCCGCGACATCGCCGATGACGGTGAGGGTGACCGGGGCGCTCTCCGTGGCGTCCGCGACATCGGCGGCCCGGACCGCGTAGCCGTCCATGGAGCTGTTGTCGAAGGGCGGCAGGGCGACCGGGACCGTGATGTCCTCGACCAGCACGCAGCCCTGGGCGTCGAGGAGTTGCAGCTCGATCGGGTCGAGCGGAGCGATCTTCGACAGGACGTCGTCGAGATGCTCGGCCACCGACCAGACGCGGTCCTGGTGGCTGGTCCGGCCGGTGGCGTGGTTCAACGTCTTACATCTCCTCGGTGACGTAACTGCGAAGCCAGGTCCGGAAGTCCGGGCCCAGGTCTTCACGTTCGCATGCCAGTCGGACAATGGCACGCAGATAGTCGCCGCGGTCGCCGGTGTCATAGCGGCGGCCCTTGAAGATCACGCCGTGCACCGGGCCGCCGAGGGCGGGGTCGGCGGCCAGCGCCTGGAGGGCGTCGGTGAGCTGGATCTCGCCGCCGCGGCCCGGGGCGGTCTTGCGCAGCACCTCGAAGACGGCCGGGTCGAGGACGTAGCGGCCGATGATGGCGAGGTTGCTGGGGGCCTCGGCCGGGTCGGGCTTCTCGACCAGGTCGGAGACGACCACGACATCGTCGTCGCCGGTGGGGGCGGCGGCCGCGCAGCCGTAGAGGTGGATCTGCGCGGGGTCGACCTCCATGAGGGCGATGACGGAGCCGCCGTGCTGCTCCTGTATCTCGACCATGCGCGCCAGCAGCGGGTCGCGGGGGTCGATCAGGTCGTCACCGAGGAGGACCGCGAAGGGCTGGTCACCCACGTGTGGTGCGGCACACAGCACCGCGTGGCCCAGGCCCCTGGGGTCGCCCTGGCGCACGTAGTGCATGGTCGCCAGGTCGCTGGACTCCTGCACCTTGGCCAGGCGGGACTCGTCGCCCTTGCGGTGCAGGGCCTCTTCGAGCTCGTAATTACGGTCGAAGTGGTCCTCAAGGGGGCGCTTGTTGCGGCCGGTCACCATCAGGACGTCGGAGAGCCCGGCGGCGGCGGCCTCCTCCACCACGTACTGGATGGCGGGCTTGTCGACTACCGGGAGCATCTCCTTGGGTGTGGCCTTTGTGGCGGGGAGAAACCTGGTGCCGAGGCCGGCTGCGGGGATGACAGCCTTGCTGATCCGTGTGTGCGATGGGGTCATGCGCGACACCATAACCGGCCCTATCGGCACGATGATGAGGGTCTGGTGAATAGAGCACGAGAGCGGGAGCAAGGGCGCACAGTGAGCATCGATCACGATAGGAAGCGCAGGTTGCGGCGGGATCTCCTGGAGGTGAGGAGAGCGTTGCCGCCGGATGTCGTCGCGGCGACGGGCGAGGCGCTGGCCCGACGTGCTCTGGAGCTGGACGAGTTGGTGTGGCCGGTCGCGCCGCGCCCCGGGGCGCTGCCGACGGTCGCCGCGTATGTCTCGATAGGCGGTGAACCGTCCACCCGCGCGCTGCTCGATCTGCTGCGGGCGGAAGGGGTGCAGGTGCTGCTGCCCGTGCTGCTGCCCGACAACGACCTGGACTGGGCGCTCTACGAGGGCGCCGGGGGCCTCGTACGGGCGGGCCGCGGGCTGCTGGAGCCGGACGGGCAGCGGCTGGGCCCGGAGGCCGTCACGGAGGCGGACGTGGTGCTGCTGCCGGGGCTCGCGGTGGACCGCCGCGGGCTGCGGCTGGGGCGCGGCGGCGGCTCCTACGACCGGGTACTGGCGCGGCTGGAGCGGGCCGGGGCGCGGGCGTCGCTGGTGGTGCTGCTGTACGACGCGGAGGTGCTGGCGGAGGTGCCGGGCGAGCCGCACGACCGGCATGTGCATGCCGCGGTGACCCCGTCGGGGGTGCACCGGTTCACGGAGCCGGGTGAGTCCGCGGAGGGCTGAGGCGGGCCGTATAAGGGCGGGCGGCGCAGCCGGGCAGGCGGCGGCCGGGGAGGAACCGGAAAGCCGTGGGGAGGAACCGGAAAGCCGTCGCGAGAACCGGAAAGCCGTCGGGCGGACCGGATTCCTCCGGCCCGCCCGACGGCTCGGCGCTCACCAGGTGGCGGTGTGCCCGCCGCCCGCCCCTACGGGGACAGCGTCAGCGTGTCCTTGCCCGCGTTCTTCACGGCCTTCTCGCTGTACGCCCAGGGCAGCAGGTCGCCCTTGGCCCACTTGTCGGTCTGGTCGTAGTAGTGCGCGTCGTAGGCGTGCCCGGAGGCGCCGGTGAGGTTGATCCAGCGGGACTTGTCGAGGTCGGCGAGGTTGACCACCATCCGCATCGACGGGACCCAGGTGACCCCGTAGCCGCCGGCGGCGTTCCAGCCGGTGGCGTCGACCGCGGCCTCACCGCCGCCGAGGTTCCAGGGGCCGCGGTTGAACAGGCCCTGGAGCATGCCGGGTCCGTCGGTGCCCAGGGTCTGGTTCGTCAGGAACATCTGGTGCAGCCGTCCCCAGCTCCAGTTGTCGATGTTCTTGCCCAGCTTGGAGGTCAGCTCGTAGCGCGCGTCCTTCATGGCGTGTGCCAGGAGCTGGTCGCGGTTCTTGTCACCGGGGCGGTTGGGCCGGTCCTCGGTCTTCCACCAGGCGTTGTCCGGGTCGTCGAGGATGCCGCGGACGACCTCGTACCAGCGGTCGCCGCCGTCGGGCTGGGCGGTGTCCCCGGCCCGCTCGCCGCATTCGCGGAGGTACTTGTCGTTCTCGTCGGCGGGGCCGGTCTCGTCGGCCGGGCGGACGGTGAGGCACTGCCCGTCGGGGCGCACCTCCTTGGGCATCTTGTTGCCGAAGGCGAGCTTGAGGGTGTTGCGCCAGACGGCGTTGAAGTAGGCGGCCGCGGCGGAGTCGGGCTCCTGGGTGAAGTCCCAGCCCTCCAGCAGCTGCTGGGCGTCGCGGACGTACTTGTCCTTGATGTCGATCTTCGTCAGGTAGGGCGTCAGCAGCCGGGCGATCTCGCTGCTGTTGTCCTTCTGGAAGGTCTGCATGTCGTCGGTGGAGACCTTGCCGCCGTCCTTGATCTTCGACTCGATCAGGTCGTTGATCCGCTGGCTGCGGGAGCCGTAGCCCCAGTCCTTGGTGAGGAGGTAGGGGTACTTCTCGTCGGTGACGGCCTGGTTGGCGGTCACGATGTAGCCGCGCCGGGGGTTGTACTCGTACGGCAGGGCCTTCTGCGGGATGTAGCCGGTCCACTGGTACTTCGGGTTCCAGCCGGGCGCCGGGTAGGTGCCGTCGAACTGGCCCTCCCCCTTGCCGCGGACCGGGATCCGGCCGGGAGCCTGGTAGCCGATGTTGCCCTTGGTGTCGGCGTAGATCAGGTTCTGGGACGGGACCTCGAAGTGCGCGGCGCCCTTGCGGAAGTCGTTCCAGTCCTTGGCGCGGTTGATCTCGAAGACGGCGTCCATGGACTTGCCGGGGTCCAGCGCGGTCCAGCGCAGCGATACGGCGTAGCCGTCACCGCGGTCCGGGGCGGCGTTGCCGACGGGGGCGTCCTTGCCGACGTTGACCAGTTCGCTGTCGCGGTCGGAGACGATCGGCCCGTTCCTGGTGGACCGGACGGTGATCTCGCGGCTCTCGCCGCCGGCGACCTTGATGGTCTCCTTGCGGGTTATGAAGGGCTGCTGCTTGTTGTCGAAGAAGTAGCCGTCGGCATTGACCTTCTCCAGATACAGGTCGGTGACGTCGGCGCCGAGGTTGGTCATGCCCCAGGAGATGTCCTGGTTGTGGCCGATGACGACGCCGGGCATCCCGGAGAAGGTGAATCCGGAGGCGTCGTAGTTGCACTTGGCGCTCGTGCTGCGGCAGTGCAGGCCCATCTGGTACCAGAGCGACGGCATCTGGGGTGCCAGGTGCGGGTCGTTGGCGAGCAGCGGTTTGCCGGTGGTGGTGTGGGCGCCGGAGACGACCCAGGAGTTGGAGCCGATGCCGTTGCCGTTGGGGCCGAGCAGCGCCGGGATCTCGTTCATCGTCTTGGACAGCGAGGACAGCTGCGTCTGGAGGCCGGCGGTGACCCCGCCGGGGCCGGCCGGGGCGGCGTTCACCGAACCACTGGGCGTGAACCGCTTGGAGGCGGGGTCGACCGCGCCGCCCTCAACGATCGGCTTGTTCCGCTTGTACGGGTATGCCGGGTAGAGCTGGGCGATCTGCGCGGGGGTGAAGCGGCTGGTCAGCAGGGACCGGTCGATCTCCTCCTGCATGTTGCCGCGCAGGTCCCAGGCCATCGCCTTGAGCCAGGCCACCGAGTCGACCGGGGTCCACTTCTCGGGCTTGTAGTCGTTCTCGAAGTCCAGCGCCGCGTACTCCAGGGACAGCGCGGATCCCTGGTGGTCCTTGAGGTAGGCGTTGACGCCCGCCGAGTAGGACTGGAGGTACTTCTTGGTGCTGGGCGACAGCTTGGTGTCGTACTCCTTCTGCGCCACCTCGTGCCAGCCGAGGGTGCGCAGGAACGAGTCGGTCTTGACCTGACTCTTGCCGAACATCTCCGAGAGCCGGCCGGCGGTCATGTGCCGCCGCACGTCCATCTCCCAGAAGCGGTCCTGGGCCTGGACGTACCCCTGGGCGCGGAAGAGGTCTTCGTCGGTGTCGGCGTAGATCTGCGGGATGCCGTGGGCGTCGCGGGTGACGTCCACCGGGTTGGTCAGTCCCGGGAGTTTGAGCGAGCCCGTGGTCTGCGGGAACGACGCACGGACGGTACTGACGCCCCAGAACGCGCCGAAGCCGATGCCCGCCACGAGCAGCAGCACGACCGTAATCGCGACGAGGCGGCCGCGCCGCCCCTTCTTCTTCCTGGGGACCGGGCCGGACTTGTTGGCGGGCATCTCTGTCCTTCGAGGGGCAGGGTGGGAGTGCTGGAGCAACCATAGGCGCACGGGTTCAAAGACCCCTACGCGGAGTCACCGCCAGCGCAGCCAACATTCAAGTAATGGTAAATTGTTAGCCTCAGTAACTAGATACGGTAAGGAAAGCCGCCGGAACCCGTGCGAGGAAGGATCAGCTCCTGTCTGTCGACCACCTCAATGAACTCCTGCTGGTCTGCTCGCTCGTACTGCTCATCGCGGTCGCCGCGGTACGGCTCTCCTCGCGCAGCGGGCTCCCCAGCCTGCTCATCTACCTGGGGATAGGCGTCGCCATCGGACAGGACGGGCCCGGTGGCGTCATCTTCGACAACGCCGAGCTGACCCAACTCCTGGGCTATACGGCGCTGGTCGTGATCCTCGCCGAGGGCGGCCTGGGCACCAAGTGGAAAGAGATCAGGCCGGCGCTGCCCAGGGCGGCCGCGCTCTCGACGGTCGGCGTCGCGGTGAGCGTGGGGGTCACCGCGGCCGGCGCGCACTCCCTGGCCGGACTCGACTGGCGCCAGGCGCTGCTGATCGGCGCCGTGGTCTCCTCCACGGACGCCGCGGCCGTCTTCTCCGTGCTGCGCAGTGTGCCGCTGCCGGCCCGCCTGACCGGCGTACTGGAAGCCGAATCCGGCTTCAACGACGCCCCGGTGGTCATCCTCGTCGTCGCCTTCTCCACCGCGGGGCCGGTCGAGCACTGGTACACCCTGCTCGGTGAGATCGCCCTGGAGCTGACGATCGGCGCCGCCATCGGTCTGGCCATCGGCTGGCTGGGCGCGTACGCCATGCGGCATGTGGCGCTGCCCGCGTCCGGTCTGTACCCGATCGCCGTCATGGCCATCGCGGTCTCCGCCTACGCGGCCGGCGCCCTGGCGCACGGCTCCGGCTTCCTCGCCGTCTACCTGGCCGCGGTGATCCTCGGCAACGCCAAACTGCCGCACGCCCCGGCCACCCGCGGCTTCGCCGAGGGCCTCGGCTGGCTCGGCCAGATCGGCATGTTCGTCCTGCTGGGCCTGTTGGTGACCCCGCACAACCTGATCGACGACATCGTCCCGGCGCTGGTGATCGGCATGATCCTGACGCTGGTGGCCCGGCCGACCTCGGTGTTCGTGGCGCTGATGCCGTTCAAGGTGCCGTGGGCGGAGAAGACCCTGCTGTCGTGGGCCGGGCTGCGCGGTGCGGTACCGATTGTGCTGGCCACCATCCCGATGGTGAGCGATGTCCCGGGCAGCGAACGGGTCTTCAACATCGTCTTCGTGCTGGTCGTGGTCTACACCCTCATCCAGGGGCCGACGCTGCCCTGGCTGGCCCGGCGGCTGCGGCTGGGCGACGGCGAGGAGGCCGCCGACCTGGGCATCGAGTCGGCGCCCCTGGAGCGGCTGCGCGGCCATCTGCTGTCCACGTCCATCGGCCCGGCGTCCCGTATGCACGGCGTCGAGGTCGGCGAGCTCCGGATGCCCGCGGGCGCCGCGGTCACCCTCGTCGTCCGGGACGGCTCCAGCTTCGTGCCCTCGCCCTCCACGGTGCTGCGGCGCGGCGACGAGCTGCTGGTGGTCGCCACCGATCCGGTCCGGGACGCGGCGGAGCGGCGGCTCCAGGCGGTCTCCCAGGGCGGCAAACTGGCCGGCTGGCTGGGGACCGGCGGCCCCACGGGACGGACGCGGCACCGCCACCGCTGAGGTCCGGCCCCCCGAGCGGGAATGTGCTGCATCTCTCCACGGATCCCAAGGGAATCTGCGTGATGCCCTGTCCGATCCCAGGGCTTTACGCCCCGCGGCCTGTAGTATGAAGAGGCACATCGACGAACCAACTCTGCCTGATGCAGAGCTGGCGCGACCGCTCGGCGGCCGCGGTCCCCCTGCCTTACGCAGCCACCTCTCCCGGTGCGGACCACGCGGTATCACTCGGTCCTGCGCGAGAGGACAGCTCTCGGCGCGTTCCCGTGACGACCTCGCGGGTGGCGCGCTACCAGGCGGCAGAAAGGCCCGGCCGTGGCATCCGCGGTCAAGGACTCCCGTTCCGGATACGGACCGCTGCTCCGCACCCCTGGTGCATGGACATTCCTGCTGCCCGGCTTCCTGGCCCGGCAGCCCTTCGCCATGCTGACGATCGGCATCGTGCTGCTCGTCCAGTCCACCACCGGCTCGTACGGCACCGCGGGCGCGGTGTCCGCCACGACCGGTGTCGCGATGGCCCTGTTCGCCCCGCAGAGCGGCAAGCTCGCCGACCGCTTCGGGCAGCGCGCGGTGCTGATTCCCGGCGTCCTGGTGCATGCCGCCGGTGTCGTGGCCCTGATCATCCTCGCCCTGGCCCACGCCCCCCTGTGGACGCTGTTCGCGGTGGCGGTCCCCACGGGCGCCTCGACGCCGCAGGTCGGCCCGATGGTGCGGGCCCGCTGGGCCGCCCGGCTCGGCGGCAGTCCGCTGATGCCGACGGCCGCCGCCTTCGAGTCGGTGACCGACGAGTTCACCTTCGTGGTCGGCCCCGTACTGGCGACCGCGCTGTGCACCGGTGTCCACCCGGCGGCCGGGCTGGTCGCCGAGGCCGCGCTGACCCTGGCCGGCGGGCTGCTGTTCGCCGCGCAGCGGCGCAGCCAGCCGGCGGTGCACCGGGCGCAGTCCGGCGACCGGCCGCGCGTCTCGGCGCTGTCGGTGCCCGGCGTACGCGTCCTGATCGTGGCGTTCCTCGGCATCGGTGCCGTCTTCGGCGGGATGCAGGTCTCGCTGACGGCCTTCACCGAGCACATCGGCCAGCCCGGCATCAACGGCGTGCTCTACGGGATCTTCGCGGGCGGCAACATGCTCGCCGGTATCGCCTGCGGCGCCCTCGCCTGGAAGGTCGGCCCGCGGCGCCGGCTGCTGGTCGCCTACGGGCTGCTGGCGCTGGCCACCACGCCGCTGTGGGCGGTCACCGCGGTGCCGCTGCTGGGCGCCGTCGGCCTGGTCGTCGGCCTGTGCATCGCCCCGGCCCTGATCACCGGCTACACCCTCGTGGAGTCGCTGGTGCCGGCCGCCGCCCGCACCGAGGCGTTCACCTGGCTGACCGGCGCGGTCGCGCTGGGCCAGGCGGCCGCGGCCACCTCGTCCGGCCAGCTGGCGGACCGCTTCGGCCCGAGCATGGGCTTCCTGGTGCCGCTGGCAGGTACGGCGCTGGCCCTGACGGTGCTGCTGGCGCTCCGCGCCCACCTGCTGCCGCGCTCCTCGACCGTGGTCGCCGGCTCCCCGGCGGACGGCGCCGGCGACCGGGTCCCGGCCGTTTCCGAGGACCGCGAACGGGAGCTGGCGCGCGCCTGACCGAGCGTGGAGTGGGTCACCGTCCGCCGGTCACGGTGGACTGGCGGGCGGGAATACTGCAATATGGAGCGTCGTTAGCACTCATCGAGTGAGAGTGCCAGGAGGAAGACAAGTGCCGACCTACCAGTACCAGTGCACCGAGTGCGGCGAGGGCCTCGAGGCGGTGCAGAAGTTCACCGACGACGCGCTCACGGAGTGCCCCGCCTGCAACGGACGCCTCAAGAAGGTGTTCTCCGCGGTCGGCATCGTCTTCAAGGGCTCCGGCTTCTACCGCAACGACAGCCGCGGCTCATCGTCCAGCAGCAGCCCCGCCAAGAGCACCTCCACGTCGGGCACGACGTCCTCCTCGGACGCGTCGAGCTCCTCGTCCGGCAGCTCCGACAGCAAGTCCTCCGCCCCGGCCGCCGCTTCGTCCACCGGCAGCAGCTCGGGCACCAGCTCCGCCGCCTGACCCCGCACGTCACCGGACCCCGCCGTCACCGACGGCGGGGTCCGTCGTCTTACGGCTTCCTTTCGTCCCCGCGACCGGCCTTCCCCCTCCGCCGCGCCCCGATAGTGTGATCGGCATGGCTGACGCGGAGATTGGCGTTATCGGCGGATCGGGTTTCTACTCCTTCCTCGACGACGTGACCGAGATCACGGTAGACACCCCCTACGGGCGCCCGAGCGATTCGCTGTTCCTGGGAGAGATCGCCGGCCGCCAGGTCGCGTTCCTGCCCCGGCACGGCCGCGGCCACCACCTGCCGCCGCACCGCATCAACTACCGCGCCAACCTGTGGGCCCTGCGCTCGCTCGGCGTACGCCAGGTCCTCGGCCCGTGCGCGGTCGGCGGGCTGCGCCCCGAGTACGGCCCCGGCACGCTGATGGTCCCCGACCAGCTCGTCGACCGCACCAAGGCCCGTGCCCAGACCTACTTCGACGGCGAGCCGCTCCCCGACGGCAGCACCCCCAACGTCGTCCATCTGACCTTCGCCGACCCGTACTGCCCCACCGGGCGCCGGGCCGCCCTCACCGCGGCCCGCGGCCGCGACTGGGAGCCGGTCGACGGCGGCACCCTCGTCGTCATCGAGGGCCCCCGCTTCTCGACCCGCGCCGAATCCCGCTGGCATGCCGCACAGGGCTGGTCGGTGGTCGGCATGACCGGCCATCCCGAAGCCGTCCTGGCCCGCGAACTGGGCCTCTGCTACACCTCGTTGACCCTGGTCACCGACCTGGACGCGGGCACCGAGACCGGTGAGGGCGTCTCCCACGACGAAGTCTTCAGGGTCTTCGCCGAGAACGTCGGCCGGCTGCGTGAGGTCCTCTTCGACGCGATCGCCGGCCTGCCCGGCAACGCGGCCCGCGACTGCCTGTGCACCGGCGCCCACACCGGCTGGGACCTGGGCATCGAGCTGCCGTAACGCCCCGCGGAGCGCTCGGCCTCCCCCTCCCGGGTGGCCGAGTTGTCCACAGGAGCGGGGCCGTCCACAGCCCGGAGCGGGCGGACGGAGTCTTCCGGCACGGTGGTGATCAGCGGTTCACCCGACCCCTCACCCCCTGGCGGTGCCCCATGCTCCGGACCACTCACGCGCCCCCTCCCCTGGCCGTCCCCGATGCCCTCTCCCCGCCGCTGCCCGCTCCCCCGCCGTGTGAAGTGCCGCACTTCGCACCGGTCCGGGCAGGCGGCGGGCGGCGCCGAGGCGGGCGGCCCGCGCGACAGCGCCTACTGGCGGCCGGCCTGGCGCTGACCGCCGCAGCACTGGCCGGCGGCGCGTCGTACGGCGCCGTACGAGACGTCCCGGCCCCCGGCTGCCCGTCGGCGACGGCCCCGGGAGGGCGGTGACCATGCTCCAAGATCGAGTGGCCTCCGCGCCCACCCCACGCGAGACTGCTGCGCATGGCGGGGCACCCGCCGCGCGCCAATGGGGGCGCGCCCACCGCACCGGTACCGCGGCTTCCGTCCCTACGGCCCGCACGCTCGGCCCCTTCTCCCGGAACCACCGATTCCGTGCCGACGCACCGGCCGCTGGATGGTTCATGTCACACGACTGGACACCTCTCCCCTGCCCTGCCGTAAGTTGCGGTGCGGATTGTTGGTGCACCGTCCGTAGTGAGCATGGAAAGAGGCTGTCAGGTGAGCGAGAGCAAGGGCGTCCTTCAGGGATTCAAGGAATTCCTGATGCGCGGCAACGTCATCGAACTCGCGGTCGCGGTCGTCGTCGGTGCGGCCTTCACGAACATCGTCAACGCGGTGGTGAAGGGCATCATCAACCCCATCGTGGGCGCGCTCGGCTCGCAGAACCTCGATCACTACCAGGCGTGCCTCACCGCGGTCTGCGCCAAGGATCCCAAGACGGGCGCATTCACCGACGGGATCTACATCCTCTGGGGCTCGGTGCTCAGCGCCGCCCTGACGTTCCTGATCACCGCCGGGGTCGTCTACTTCCTCATGATCCTTCCGATCAACAAGTGGAAGGAACGCCAGGCGGCCCGTCAGGCACTGGAGGCGGCCCCCGCCGACCCCACCGAGATCGAACTGCTCACCGAAATCCGCGATGCCCTGCTCGCCCAGCGCACCGCTTCACCGTCCGCGCCCGCACCCACCACGGGCACCATCGGCACCCAGAAGACCCGCGACTAGCAGACCCCCACGCCCGGCGCACGCCGCCCGCGCACTTCGCTCAGAGGTGGTGCGGCGGCTTCTCGTCCAGAAAACGGGCCAGATCGGCAGCACTGTCGCCCCCGGCCGGACGCTCGCCCCAGCCACGGTCGGTGTCGTCCGAGGACTGCTGGTTCAACGGGTCGTCAAAGATCAGCTTCGCGGCGGACCGGGGGGCCGCCGGGCGGACGGTGGGCGAGGGCGCGGGGGTGGTGCGCTCGGTGGCGGGGGGCGGCTGCTCGGCGTCGGAGGGCGCGGGCGTCGGCTCTGTGGCGGACGGCGCCTGCTCGGCGTCGGAGGGGGCCTGCTCGGCGTCGGAGCCGTCGTGGGGCGCGGGCGTCGGCTCGGGTTCGGGGGTGGTGCTCACGTGTCCAGGGTACGGGCGGGGCGGGAGGGGGGCGGGCGGCTTGGCGCTGAGGCCCGTCCGGTGCCGGGGCGGCTGGGCATGAGTGGGGGACGCGCCTTCCCACGGGGCGACAGGGCCTGTCGGTCAGGGGTGATGGAGCGCCTGGGCGCGGGCCAGATCGAGGGGCCCGTTCTCAGGGATCTGGAGGTAGTGGTTCACCTGCCACGTCTGGGTGGTGCGGGCCTGCCGATTGGTGGTCTCCACCCACGGCGGGTAGACGCGAAACGCCCGCTTTCCGCCGGCGCCGTTCCGGGAAACGATGCCGCGCTCACACAGCACCTCGCGCGGAAAGACGAAGTGCCCGAAGTGACCGCCCTCGCGAGTGCTGATGACGAAAAGATCCACCGGATCCCCGGAGTCGAACGGCTGAATCGGCCCGCCGGGGCTCCGCTTCCACACCGTGACGAACTGACCGACCTTCGTCGGGGTGGTCTTGGCAACCCGGAACCGGACGGAGGAGCCGTCGAGCGTGAATTCATGTGCCGCGTACTCAGCACTCTCCGCTTCGGGAACTGGCCGAGAACAGGTGAACCCACAGGGGTCGTAAACCCTCTCCTTTGCCGCGAGGAGCTCAGCATGCAGGGATTCCCCATCCGGCCAGGGCTCGGGAACCATGGACCGGCACTCCAAGGATTCTTCGGGCTTTGTCACCATTCCCCCATCGTGTCATTGCCACCCGCCGGACATACCTGCGGGACGGGCATACCGGTTTTCACGGCGGATGGTAAGGGCAGCCGAGGGCGCCCCGCGGTGCGGCTACCAAACGAAACGACCTCTAAAGGTTCGTCGGAATGCCCCCGCGCCGGAGTGCCCGCACACCGTCACGGGCAAGGACGTGACCGCCCAGCGAGCGACGTGAGCCGGGTGGAGGCGAGGCGAACACCCCCTGCCTCAGCGGCCCTTGTCGTGGGTGGGTATGGGGTGCGGGCGATGTCCGTCATGGGGCCGGGTCGGCGGCCCCTGTGACGCGCGGCTACGCCTGAGGGGCCACCTGCGATCACTGCCGGGCAGGGGATGGCGGGGGTGCGCGTACTCATGACGAGCCATGGGCCGGCGACCTTTCCGGTGGGGGACGGAGTGGGGGTGGGGTGGGGGTGGTGGCGGGGGGAGGGCCCGGGGGATGGGACGCTGATCGGAGTGGTGTGGGGACCAGCGCTTGGGCCGATGGTCGGGCCGGAGCTCGGCCGGATGCTTGGGGCCGGCGCTTCACACGTGCTCCACGCTAGGCGCGGGTGAGGCGAATGGCCCGTTTGGTGACCTGAGTGGGTGAGGGCTGTACGGGCTCCGCGGGCTGCGCCTCGCCGGTGGGTGACGTCGTGAAGCTCGTCAGTCGGTGGGGCCCGAGTCTCTTCAGTGAGCGAGTCCGCGCCTCTTCAGGGGTACGGGGGCCGGGCTGAGCCCTCCGGGAAAGCCAGGCTCCCCAAGCGCCGCGCCTCCAAGGGCTTGGCCCCCACCGCACACCCGAACCGCCAGGCCCCACGCCGCACTCTCACGAAGCGCCGCGCCCCCGCCGCGCTTCCACTGAGCCCCGCACCCGTGCCGCGCCCCGAAGCACCGGGCCTGCCCCACCGCCCCCCCGACCACCCCGCCCTTCGAGGCGCCGCGCTCCCCCAAGCGCCGCGCCTCCAGGACTACGCCCCGCCCCGCCCCAGAACCACGAGGTTTCCCCGCGCCGCGCTCCCCCGAAGCGTCGCGCCCCCGCGTGCCACGCTCCCCCAAGCGCCACGCCCCGCCTCGCCCCCAGCCCTCGGGGTCCCCTCGCTCCGGCCCTCCCCAAGGGGCGTACTCCCCGAAAGGCCCGCGCTCCCCCGCGCCGCGCTCCCCCGAAGAACTCCGCCGAGGGGCCCCACCCCTTGAACCGACTTCCCCGGAGGCCACTCCCCACGAGCCCCCTCGATGGGCCTCGACCGCTCCTGGCAGCCCCCGTGACGCCAGGACGCGTTGCTCGGGAAGCGGGCCGCCGCCCGCTTGCCGCAAGGACGCCGTCAGTGGGCCGCGGACGGTACGCCCAGTGCCTCGTGCCACCACATGTCGCGGCCCGGTTTCCAGGAGACGGGGCGGGAGCAGCGGTTCACCACCAGGACGGTTCGGTCCAGGGCGCCGTCCGCGGCCGTGCTCCGGGCCAGGGCGTGGTCGAGGAGGGGCTTCACCGGGCGTACGGCGCCGTCCCAGAACGCTGCGTCGGCCGTGATCAGTACCCGGGCCGAGGACTCACGGGTCCGCGCGACCAGTTCGGGCACCGTCAGGGAGACCGGCAGCGTGGCGCGTATCGCGTCCAGTCGCCCGCAGGCGAGGGTGGCGATCACCGACTCGGGCACCAGTGGCAGATGCACCGCGACCCGGTCACCGGCCCGTACGCCGAGCCGCTTGAGGACGGCGGCGGCGCGCTCGGCCTGGTCGAGGAGCATGCCGTGCGTCAGCTCCTCCTGGCGTCCGGGCTCCCCACTCCAGGTGAGGGCGATCCGCGACGCCTCCGGCTCTTGCACTTCCCGGGCGTCGTCTGCATGCTCTGAAGTCACACGGCTCAACATGCGGTTCAGCATGGAGATCACCGATCAACGTTCGCTGAACGTCCGTTGTACGGGGTTGACGCCGCCCCTTCCCGTACCACGCGCAGCAGAGCGCTGCGGGCCCGGTTTCTTTCGGTCGCCGTAGTCGCCGCACCAGACGTCCCGGCTCATCTCTCCGGTTGACCCGGCCGTGCGCGCAATCCGCTTCCGCGTTCCTGCCCCCTTCCGGTGCACTTCATCCCCCTCTCCCCGCCCTTTTCTCGTCCCTTTTCTCGTTTTCCTCCGCGAGCGCGCGGCTTTACTGCGCGCCCGCACCCACCGCCTCGTACCCCCCGATGACATCGCAGACCTCGGAGAACCCGTGTGCCTCCAGCAGTGCTGCGGCGATCACCGAGCGGTTGCCGCTGCGGCAGTACAGGACCACCGGGCGGGACGGGTCCAGTTCGGTGATGCGGTGGGACAGGCCGGCCAGGGGGAGGTTACGGGCGCCGGGGAGGGCTCCCGCCTCGTACTCGGACGGGTTGCGCACATCGATCAGCTGGATGTCCGTCGGCTGCGCATTGGCCGGTGGGGAGCCCAACGGTATGGCGTCCATCGGTACGGCGTCGCCCGACTGCGCGGCGGTCGACTCCGTGCCGCCCGTCCGGTCTCCCTCGGCCTCCGCCGCCCCCGCCCCCGCCCCCGCCAACCGGGGCTCCCCCAGGTCCAGTTCCTCATGGCGGATGCGCCGGCTACTGCTGCTGAGGGCGGGTGTGCGGGCCAGTACGGCGGTGGGGTCGGGGAGGTGGCCGAGGACGTGGTCGTAGCCGATGCGGGCGAGGCGGAGGCGGGCTTCCTGTTCGGTTCCGGGGTCGGCGAGCAGCACGATGGGGGTGCCCGGGGTGACCACGCTGCCGGCGTATTCGGCGAAGCGGGTGTCGAGGCTCGTGTGGAGTGAGCCGGTCAGGTGGGCGCGGGTGTAGGCGGCCAGCGGGCGGCAGTCGAGGAGGACGGCGCCTTGCCGGTCGCGGGCGGCGAGGGCCTCGTCGAGGGTGAGGGCGGGCGGCGGGCCGGGCTCCAGGAGGGGGTGGCCGTCGCGGTTGAGGGCCGCGTCGTGGGCGAAGTAGCCGGGGGTGGCGGGCTGTCCTGCGGTGACCAGGCGGATGAAGTCGTCCACCGGCATGGGCTGGAGGGCGTAGTTGTACCGGCGCTGGTCGCCGATGGTGGAGCTGGTTTCGCTGGAGAGGCTGCGGCCGCAGGCGGAGCCGGCGCCGTGTGCGGGAAAGACCCGGGTGGCGTCCGGGAGGGTGAGGAGTTTGGTGTGCAGGGAGCGGTGCAGACGGGCGGCCATGTCCTGCGGGGTGTGGCCGGCGGCGGAGAGCAGGTCGGGGCGGCCGACGTCGCCGACGAAGAGGGTGTCGCCGGTGAGCACGCCGAACGGCACGTCGTCGTCGGGGTGTTCGTGCAGGACCAGGCAGATGGATTCGAGGGTGTGGCCGGGGGTGGCGAGCACGGTGAGGGTGACGCCCTGGCCGTCGTCCGCGCCGAGCGAGAGGCGCTCGCCGTCCCGTAACCGCCGTATGGGGAAGCCGGTTTCGGCGGCTTCCCCGAAGGCGATGGTGGCGCCGGTGGCCCGCGCGAGTTCGAGGTGGCCGGAGAGGAAGTCGGCGTGAATGTGCGTTTCGATGACGAGTTCGATCCGCAGGCCGGCGGCTTCGGCGTCGTGCAGGTAGTCGTCGATGTCGCGGCGCGGGTCGACGAGGACGGCGCGTCCGGTGGTCTTGTCGCCGATCAGATACGACGCCTGGGAGAGGCAGTCGAGGTAGTACTGCGCGAAGTGCACGGTCGGCCTCCAGGGGTGCGCGGGGCCCGTGCGCGGCGGCCGGGGCCCGTTCGGGCAGGGTGCGTTGTGCGGATGCACGGATGTACGTACATTAGGTAGCCGGAGGGCGGGCGACAAGCCGCGCAGGTGTGAATGACCCGTCACCCCGTATGGATCCGACAGCAATTGATGGGCCACCAACTGGCCGATCGAGGCTTGCGCTCGGCGTCCAGCGCTCCGGCAGCACCCTGCAACCCCCGTACGCCCGCGGAGGAATCCACCATGACGACCGAGCCGCCGCACGGTGCGCACGGCCCGCGTCCCCTGGACCGGCGCTCGCCGCTGCCCCTGTGGGCGCAGCTCTCCGCCGATCTGCGCCGCCGGATGGAATCCGGAGCGTTCCATGCGGAGTTCCCGGCCGAGCACCGGCTCACCGTCGAGTACGAGGTCAGCCGGCACACCGTCCGGGAGTCGCTGCGCAAACTGCGTGCCGAGGGCCTGGTGATCGCCGAGCGCGGCCGGGCGAGCCGGCTGGACACCCGTCGCATACAACAGCCGCTGGGCTCGCTCTACAGCCTCTTCCGTGAGCTGGAGGGCCAGGGGGTGGAGCAGCGCAGCGAGGTGCTGCGGCTGGAGCGGACCGTGGAAGGGACGGTCGCGGGGCATCTGGGGCTGGTCCCGGAGGCGCCGCTGGTCGTGCTGGAGCGGCTGCGGCTGGCGGACGGCGAGCCGCTCGCGCACGACACCGCGTATGTGCCCGCCGAGGTTGCCGAGCCGTTGCTGGAGGCCGACTTCGGGCACACCTCGCTCTACGGCGAGCTGACGCGGCGCTGCGGGGTGAAGGTCACCGGTGGGCGGGAGCGGATCCAGCCGTTCCTGCCGGACATCCGGCAGGCGTGGCTGCTGGGGCTGGCCGATCGGGAGGCGGCGTTCGCCATCGAGCGGCTCGGGCAGGCCGGGGAGCGGCCGGTGGAGTGGCGGGAGACGGTGGTGCGCGGCGACCGGTTCACGTTCGTCGCGGAGTGGTCCGGTGACAGCCGGGCCGTCGCCCTTGCGCCGCGGGCCTCGTGTCCGTCCTCGTAGCCCTGGCGGCGCTGCCGTGCGGGTTGCTGATCGGTCTGCTGCTGGGTGCGCTCGGCGGCGGTGGTTCGGTGCTGGCGGTGCCGGCGCTGGTCTATCTGCTGGGGCAGTCGCCGCACGAGGCGACCGCGGGGGCGCTGGTCGTCGTCACGGTCGGCGCGGTGACCGGGCTGCTGTGTCACGGCCGGGCCGGGCGGGTCCGGTGGGCGGCCGGTGCGGTGTTCGGGGCCCTGGGGACGGCGGGCAGCTACCTCGGCTCCCGGTGGAGCGCGGCGCTGGACCCCACGGTGTTGATGGCGGCGTTCGCCGGGCTGCTGCTCGTGGTGGCGGCGATGCTGGTGTTACGGGGGCGGGGCGAGCGGCGGGCGGCTGCGGGCAGCCGTCCCTTACGGGACCCCGGGGAGGGCACGCCGTTACGGGACGCGCCGGAGGCTGTGCCCTTACGGGGGGCGGCGGGGGCGGATTCCTTGGGGGAGCCCGGGGAGTTGCCGTCCTTACGGGAACCGGCGGAGTCGCGGGCCTCGCAGGAGACCGCGGAGGAGTCAGCCCCGGAGGAGTCAGCGGAACCGGTGTCCCTGCCGGCGCCCGCGGAGTCGCCCTCCCCCCAAGAGCCCGCAGAGACGCTCTCCGCACAGGAGCCCGCGGAGACCTCACCCTTACGGGACAACGCGGCCCCGGCGCCCTCCGGCAAGGTGCGCGGCTCGGCCCGCCCCGTGCCCCCGCGGCCGGTTCGTTTTGCCGTGACGGCCTCCGCCGTCGGGCTGCTCACCGGGGTCTTCGGGGTCGGTGGCGGCTTCGTCGTCGTGCCGGCGCTCACTCTGGTGCTGGGGCTGGAGATGCCGGTCGCGATCGGTACCTCGCTTCTCGTCATCCTCATCAACTCCCTTACGGCGCTGGCCACCCGGGCGGGCACCGGGGCCCTGGACTGGCCGCTGCTGGCCGCCTTCGCGGCCTGTGCGGCGCTCGGCAGCAATCTCGGCAACCGTCTGACCACCCGGCTGCGCCCTCAGGTGCTGGCCACGGCCTTCGCCTGTCTGGTCACCGTCCTCGCCGTCGTCATGGCGGCCACCGCGCTGCCCCGTCTCTGGTAGCTCCACTCCCGACACCCCACGCCCCGTTCACCGACCACCCGATTCCCACCACCTCCAGGAGGAGCACATGGCCCCCGCACCCGCCGCCCCGTCCCATCACCAGGTCCTCATCGTCGGCGGCGGCACCGCAGGCATCACCGTCGCCGCCCGGTTACGCCGTGCCGGTGTGCGGGACATCGCGCTGCTGGAGCCGTCCGAGACGCACTGGTACCAGCCGTTGTGGACGCTGGTCGGCGGCGGTCAGGCGCCGCTGCGCGCGTCGCTGCGCACCGAGGCGGACGTCATGCCGCCGGGGGTGCGCTGGCTGCGGGAGCGCGCCACCGCCGTGGACCCGACCGCGCGGACGGTGACCACCGCCTCGGGCCGGGTCCTCTCCTATGGGCGGCTGGTGCTCGCGCCGGGTCTCCAGCTCGACTGGGACGGCGTGCCCGGTCTCGCCGCGGCGCTCGGCCACGGCGGGGTGAGCAGCAATTACCGGCCCGATCTCGCGCCGCTGACCTGGGATTTGATCCGCCGGATGCGGAGCGGGACGGCGGTGTTCACCATGCCGTCCGGGCCGGTGAAGTGCGGCGGCGCCCCGCAGAAGATCGCGTATCTGGCGGCGGATCACTGGCGTAAGCGCGGGGTGCTGGGGGCGATCCGCACGATTCTGGTGCTCCCGGAGCCCGCGATGTTCAAGGTGCCGGTGTTCTCCCGTGCGCTGACGGAGACGGCCCGGCGGTACGGGATCGAGGTGCGGCTGAGTTCGGAGATGACCCGCCTCGACGGTGCGGCGCGCGAGGCGGTGATCACCGATCACACCACGGGCACGGCCGAGACCGTCCGCTACGACCTGCTGCACGCGGTACCGCCGCAGCGCGCCCCCCAGTGGCTGGCGGACGGCCCGCTCGCCGACCCCGACTCCCCTTACGGGTACGTCAAGGCCGACCGGGAAACACTCCAACACCCGGATTTCCCGAATGTGTTCGTGCTCGGCGATGTCGCCAATCTGCCGACGTCCAAGACGGGCGCCGCGATCCGCAAGCAGGCTCCGGTCGCGGTCGCCAATCTCCTCGCCGGGCTGCGCGGCCGTCCCGCCACCGCCCGCTACGACGGCTACACCTCCTGTCCCCTGGTCACCGCCCGGCACAAGATGCTGCTCGCCGAGTTCGACTACGACCTTCAGCCCACCCCTTCGATCCCCTTCCTCGACACCACCCGGGAACGCACCGACATGTGGTTCCTCAAGCGCTACGGCCTGCCGCAGCTCTACTTCAAGGGCATGCTCAAGGGCCTGGCGTAACCACACCCCCCACCGGGCAGGGCTCATGCAAGGGGCCCGCCTACCCCCTAAGGGACCGCCCCCGACCCCGCCCTATCCCCCCGTCACCTCCCCCACCGCACACCCCACGTTGTCCGGCGCCCCCGCCTCGCGGGCCAGCCGGATGAGTTCGCGTACGGCCTGGTCGGGGTCGTCGGCCGCGGTCAGCACCTGCTGGATGGTCGCGGCCGGCAGCACCCCGGCCAGGCCGTCGGTGCACAGCAGGTAGCGCTCTCCGGGCAGGGCCTCCAGGAGTTGCAGATCGGGGGCGAACTCGGTGGCCGCGTCGAGGGACCGCAGCAGCTGGGCGCGCTGCGGATGCGAGGCCGCCTCCTCGGGGGTGAGCCGGCCCTCGTCGATCAGTGACTGGACCAGGCTGTGGTCGTGGGTGATCTGGAAGAGGCCGGAGTCGCGCAGGACGTAGGCGCGGGAGTCCCCGATGTGCAGCAGCGCCAGCTGTGTGCCGGAGCGGAGCAGCGCGGTGAGGGTGCTGCCGGTCGTACTGCCGGTCGCGTCGTTCGCCACCGGGGCGGCGCGGTGGGCGCGGTGGGCCGCCTCCTCCAGGGCGCCCAGCAGGTCCGCCGAGGTCAGGTCCTGGTCTTCCAGGTCCTTGAGTGCGTCGATGGCGGCGGTCGCGGCCGGGCCGCCGTCCGGGCCGTAGCCGTCGGCCACGGCCAGTAGCCGGGGTCCGGCGTGCGCGGCGTCCTGGTGCGCCGGGCGTACCAGCCCCTGGTCGGTCAGGGCGGCGTAGCGCATCGTCAAGGGAGTGTGTGGTGTGGTCATGGCGGTGTTCTTCCTCTCCAGCTGGTCGACGAGGAAGGCGGCGAGGTCCCGGCGGGCCGCGGTGTCGGCCTCGACCTGCGCCCAGTACGCGGCGACCGCTACGGCCGCCGCGTCCGGTGCCAGCTCGCACACCTCGCGGATGCGGGCCAGCGGCATCCCGAGCCGGCGCAGCCAGGCCACCAGCCGGGCCCGCTCCAACTGGGCGGGGGCGTAGTGGCGGTAGCCGCTGTGCGGGTCGACATGGGCCGGGGGCAGCAGGCCGAGCTCGTCGTAGAGGCGCAGCGCCTTCGGCGAGAGCCGGGAGGCCCGGGCGAACGCCCCGATGGTCAGCAGCGCACCGTCGTCGTACGGCGCCGTGCGCCCGTCTGCGTCCACCCGTCCGTCCTCCTCGTACCGGGCACCTCGCCCGGCACGCCCGATGCTGGGGCCTGCCCCAAGGGCAAGGTCAAACACGGCCGTTGACCCGCCCGAACCCCCGGCCCCGCCGCCCCCTCACGCCCGCCGCCTCACGCCCGCCGCCTCACCGCCCCCTCACCCCTTCGCCCCAGCTCCCAGCCGACTGAGCGCGGCCGCCGTCATCGCCTCCACGCCCATGCTGAGGGTCGGCCGGACCACGGGGACGAACTGCGGGGAATGGTTCGACGGGATGTCCTGGGCGAGCCGGCCGGCTGCCAGTGCTGTCCGGAACTCCTCCGGGTCCCAGCCGCCCAGCCACCAGTAGTAGAGCGGGGCCCCGGCGGCGGTCGCCAGCAGGCCGGCGTCCTCACTGCCGGTGGCCGGGTCGTAGGCGAACAGCCGCTGGGCGCCGAAGAGTTCGGTGAACTGCTCGTTGACCTCCCGCAGGGTCGTGGGGTCGTTGACGGTGACGGGGAAGGAGTCCAGGACCTCGGTGTCGGGTATGCGGTCCGCGCCGGAGGCGGCGGCCTCGGCGCGCGCGATGCGGTCGATGGCGGCGAGCACGGCGGTGCGGACCGTTTCGTCGAAGGTGCGGACGCTGAGGCGTATGACGGCGCGGTCGGGGATCACATTGGCGGTGTCCCCGGCGTGGAAGGAGCCGACCGTGACCACCGCCTGGTCCTTCGGGGCGACCTCGCGGGCCACTACGGACTGCACCCGCTGGACGAAGGACGCCGCCATCAGGATCGGGTCGGTGGTGGTCTCGGGGCGCGAGCCATGGCCGCCGGTGCCGTGGAAGGTGATCTCCAGGCTGTCGGCGGCCGCCATGCAGGGGCCGGGGCAGTAGGCGATCAGCCCGGCGCCGAACGGGGCGACATGCTGGGCCAGCACGACATCGGGGGTGGGGACCAGGCCGGCGCTGTAGAGGCCGGCGTCGAGCATGGCGCGGGCGCCGCTGCCGACCTCCTCGGCGGGCTGGAAGAGCGCGATCAGGGTTCCGGACCAGTGGTCGCGGCCCGCCGCGAGCAGGTCGGCGGCTCCCAGCAGGCAGGTCACATGGACGTCGTGCCCACAGGCGTGCATCCGGCCGGGGACCGTGGAGGCGTAGTCCAGGCCGGAGTTCTCGGTGACGGGCAGTGCGTCCATGTCGGCGCGCAGCAGGGCCACGGGGCCGGGGCCGTTGCGCAGTACGCCGACGACGCCGGTTTCGGCGATGCCGGTGGTGACGTCATAGCCGCAGGCGGTCAGCCGGCGGGCGGCCTCGGCGGCCGTACGGGTCTCCTGGAAGCCGAGTTCGGGGTGGCGGTGCAGGTCTTCGTAGAGGGCCACGAGGTCCGCGAGACGGTCGTCGAGCGGGGCCAGGACGGTGGCGGGGGCGGAGCTGCCGCGGTGGCCGGCGTCAGCGGTCGTGCCTGTCGTGTCGCTTTCGCTCATACCGGCATTCGACCATGGAACCGCCCGCCGGCACCGTGCCGGTGGCCCCGGCATTCCCCGGAGCCGGCCCCTAAGGGCCCGCGCGGCCGGCCACCGCTGGCCGCCCGCCCTGGCCGGACTTCGCGGTTGCCGTTCCCTCCGCCCGTGACACCGGAGCCCGCGGCTGCAACCGTGGATCACGCCTGCGACCGGGATCAGCGAGCCCGAGCCGATGACTGGAGGCTGACGTTGGCCACTTCCCCCAACCGACCGACCGGCGAGCCCCGCGACCTCACGGCTCATCTGATGGATCTGGCGCTGGGCCATCTCTTCTCCGCCGCGCTGCGCACGGCGGCGCAGCTCCGCCTCGCCGACCATCTCGCCGAGGGGCCGCGCACCGCCGAGCAGCTGGCCGCGAAGACCGGCACCCACGCCCCGCATCTGCGCCGTGTGCTGCGCTATCTCGCCACCCGCGGCATCTTCCGGGAGGACGCCGCGGGCGCCTACCAGCTGACGCCGGCCGCCCAGCCGCTGCGTACGGATGTCCCCGACTCGCTGCACGCCGCCGTGCTGATGGCGACCGACGAGCTGTTCCTGCGGACGTCGGCCGCCCTGCCGGAGGCCGTGGTGCACGGCGGCGCGTCCTTCGAGCGGATCTTCGGGGCGCCGCTCTTCGCGCATCTGCTGTCGGATCCGGCCGCCCGCCGGCTCTTCGACGACGGGATGTCGTCGGTGTCCGCCCCGGTGGACGAGGCGGTGGGCGCCGCCTACCCCTTCCCCGCGACCGGCACGGTCGTGGACATCGGCGGCGGCCGCGGCGGGCTGCTGCGCGCCGCGCTGCGCCGCCATCCGCAGCTGTCCGGTGTGCTCTTCGACCAGGCGCCGCCGCTGGCCCACCACCTCCTGGACGGCGACGAGTTGAAGGGCCGCTGGCGCACCCAGGAGGGCGACTTCTTCGAGTCCGTACCGGAGGGCGGTGACCTCTACGTCCTCAAGCACGTGCTGCACGACTGGGCGGACGAACCGTGCCGGCGCATCCTGCGCAGCTGCCACCGGGCGATGGCGGCCGGCAGCCGGCTGCTGGTCATCGAATCGGTGCTGCCGCCGGGCAACGCCCCGCACTTCGGCAAGACCATGGACGTCGCGATGATGGCGGTGCTCGACGGGCGGGAGCGCACCGCGGAGGAGTTCGCGACGCTGCTGTCGGCCGGCGGATTCCGGCTGACGCGGGTGCTGCCCACCCCGGCGTTTCCCTCGATCGTGGAGGCGGTCGCCGAGTAGCCGCCGGCCCCGGGCGACACGCCGCGCCCCGCTCCCCTCGTTGGCGGTATGGCCGGCCCGCGCTCTACTGAGGGCGGCCGCCCCCGCCCGACGAGAGGAGCTGAGGTGCCGGTCCTCATGCGGGCGCGCAGCCGCGACGAGCGGCACCGCGCCGCCACGCCGCTGGAGCTCCTCTTCGACCTGTGCTTCGTGGTGGCGGTCGCCCAGGCCGGCCGCCAGCTGGCGCACGCGCTCACCGAGGGGCACCCGGGGCACGGCGTCTCCGGCTATCTGATGCTCTTCTTCGCCGTCTGGTGGGCCTGGATGAACTTCAGCTGGTTCGCCTCGGCGTACGACACCGACGACGCGCTCTATCGCGTGGTGACGCTCGTCCAGATGGCGGGGGTGCTGATTCTGGCCGCGGGCGTGCCACGGGCCTTCGAGCACAGCGATTTCACCGTCATCTGGTTCGGGTACCTGGTGATGCGGCTGGCCATGGTCACCCAGTGGCTGCGGGCCGCCCACGGGAGCGCGGGCGCCGAACGGCGCACCGCGCTGCGCTACGCCCTGGGGGTGACGGTGTGCCAGATCGGCTGGCTGGGTCTGCTGGTGCTGCCCGAGCACGACATCCCCTATGTGTTCGTGGTCGTGGGCCTACTGGAGCTGGCGGTCCCCGCGCTGGCCGAACGGGAGCGGCAGACGGCCTGGCATCCGCATCACATCGCGGAGCGCTACGGCCTGTTCACCATCATCGTGCTGGGCGAGACGATCGCGGCGGCCACTCTGGCCGTGCAGGCGGCGCTGGACAGGAACGACGCGCTCGACACGCTGCTGCCGATCGCGGGCGGCGGGCTGCTGCTGGTCTTCGCCGCGTACTGGATCTATTTCGCGGCGCCCATCCACCTGCATCTCCGCTCGAACCGTCAGGCGTTCCTGTGGGGCTATGGGCATTACCTCGTGTTCGGCTCGGTGGCCGCGGTCGGCGCGGGCATCGAGGTCGCGGTGGCGGAGTCCTTCGGCCGGGCGCATCTGTCGGCGTTCGCGGCGGCCGCCTGTGTCACGGTGCCGGCGGCGCTGTTCCTGCTCACGGTGTGGCTGATCCACTCCCGGCACCAGAAGCGCGGCCCGGCCCAGCAGCTGGTGCTGCCGGTGTCGGCGCTGCTGGTCCTGGCGTGCACCTTCGCCGGGCACGGCGCGGTCCTGGCGACCGGACTGGTGGCCTCCGCCACCGTGGCGGCCGGCGTCACCCTCACCTCCCGTCAGGGCACCGCCCTGGTGGAGTGAAGGCCCCCGTCACCCATCTCGACGATCCCCCGGCACCGATCTCGCCGAAGGTGCGGCCACCCGCCCCCGCGCCCCTCCGGCCCCTCCCCCGACCGACGGACCTGACGCCCCGTCCGGCCCTGCCGCCGCCCTGATCCCGCATCAGATTCGGCCATCTTCACCCCTCCGCCGGATGAGGGCCCGTCAGCAGCACGGACACGGCCACACCCCACCCCATTGCCCGTCAATTACCCACCAATGGAGCCCACTTCCCGCCACTTCGGGCGCTTGTTCCCCCTTGTCCACACCGTCCAGCGGAGGCGCGGGGACGCAGAACCGGTAGGGTGCAGATTGCCCTTTTTATGACAGGGGTGTCCTTGTGGGAGACCCACAGAAAGCCCCGGGACCGACCGCCGTCCGTACCTGAGGAGACGCCAGCCATGGCCCGCCACGCTCAGTCCCGCGCCCCGCGGACGAGACTGTCCCGGCGCAGCAAGGCCGTGGGCGGTCTTGCCCTCTCCACCCTGGTCGGCACCGCCCTGTGGGCGTGGCCTGCCTCGGGCGACGACCACAACAGCGGGACCGACGCCAAGAGCACCATGCTGACGACGGCTTCCGGCCCGGACACGCCACGTACACCCGTGTCCGCGCCGAAAACCGCCCCGAACGCCGCACCGAACGCCCCGGTCGGACGGCCGATCCCGGGCCTCAGCGACGCGGCCAGGAAGCGCCTACCTGCCGACTCCCGCCAGGTACTGGTCGTCACGGGCCAGGACATGAACTCGATCAAGTCCCGTGTCGTCCTCTACACCCGCGAGGAGGGCTCGGACGACTGGGAGCCGGGCCCCACCTGGTACGCGCACAACGCCGCCCGCGGCTGGACCGACGACCACCGCTACGGCGATCTGCGCTCGCCCATCGGGGTCTACTCCCTCACCGACGCGGGCGGCCTGCTGCCCCCGCCCGAGGGCACCAAGCTCCCCTACGACCGCAACGGCAGCTTCGTCGCCGACGGCACCGGCGTCGAGGGTGAGCCGCTGGCCGGCGCCTTCGACTACGTCATCGCCATCAACTACAACCGCGAGCCGGGGACCTCCCCCCTGAACCAGCGGCGTCCGTGGGGCGCCGCCAAGGGCGGCGGCGTCTGGCTGCACGTCGACCACGACGGCCCCACCCAGGGCTGCATCAGCCTCCGGCCCGCGGTGATACGGGAGCTGCTGCGCACCCTCGACCCCGACCTGCACCCGGTCATCGTGATGGGACCGGCCGATTACTGAGCAGCCGACGGGCCGGCCGCACCCCACGGGGCCGCAGGACGCCCTCACCGACGTCCTCGGCCTCCGGGTCGGCCACGCCCAGCGCATCGGTGACGGCTATCTGACCGGCACCACCGTCGTCCTGGCCCCCGAGGGCGGTGCCGTCGCGGCGGTCGACGTACGCGGTGGCGGCCCCGGCACCCGGGAGACCGACGCGCTGGACCCGCGCAACCTCGTCCAGCGTGTCGAGGCGCTGGTGCTGACCGGCGGCAGCGCCTTCGGTCTTGACGCCGCGTCCGGTGTCGCCGCCTGGCTGGAGGACCAGGGCCGGGGCTTCCGCGTCGGCCCCGACCCCGCCCAGGTCGTCCCGGTCGTCCCGGCCGCGGCCCTCTTCGACCTGGGCCGCGGCGGCAACTGGCGGGCCCGCCCCGACTCCGCCCTGGGCCGGGAGGCGGCCGCCGCCGCAGCGGCCACCGAGCCCGGCGCTCCCGTCGCCCGGGGCAACACGGGCGCCGGCACGGGCGCGGTGGCCGGCGGCCTCAAGGGCGGCACCGGCACCGCGAGCACCGTCCTCCCCTCGGGCGCCACCGTCGCCGCCCTGGCCGCCGTCAACGCCGCGGGCTCCGTCACCGACCCGCGCACCGGCGCCCTCTACGGCCATCTGTACGAGGACCCCACCGCCCTGCCGTCCCCTGAGGTGCACGCCGCAGCCCTGCGCCGCCTGGCCGAGGCCCGGGAAACCTCCCTGACCCGTTCGGCCGCGTCCGTCGTCCCCCCGCTCAACACCACCCTCGCCGTGGTCGCCACCGACGCCACCCTCACCCGCGCCCAGGCCCACAAACTCGCCGGCACCGCCCACGACGGCCTGGCCCGTGCCCTCCGCCCCGTCCATCTCCTCTCCGACGGCGACACGGTCTTCGCCCTGTCCACCGCCACCCGCCCCCTCACCCCCGACGACTCGCCCACCGACCCCGCCTTCGGCATCCACACCGAAGCCGGCGCCCTGAACGACCTCCTCGCCGCCGGCGCAGACGTCCTGACCCGCGCCGTGGTCAACGCCACCCTCACCGCAGAAACGGTGCGCGGCCCCGGCGGCATCTTCCCGTCCTACCGCGACCTGTATGGGACGGCCTGAGGGCGGCGGAACAGGCCCCACCCACGCCCGCGCCTGCCCGCCCGCCCGCCGTACCGACGGACGCCACGGTGGGAGAGCCACCCACCCACGTCAGCCCCCCACGCCCCCAAACCCCACCCCCTCAAACCCCCACCGCCCCCAAAACCGACCCCGCCCCATACGTAACCCCCATAGCCACCACCCCACCCCCCACATTCCGCAACACCGCCCGCCCCACCGGCGCACTCCCCAACCGCGCACTGCTCCACCCACACAACGCCAGCGCCACCACCACGGCCCCCACCGTGATCCACAACCGATACGCGGCCGGCGGCAGCACAATCGCCAGCAACGGCAGCAACGCCCCCACCGTGAACGCGAGAAAGCTCGCCCCCGCCGCATGCCACGGATTGGTGAGTTGGTCGGGATCGATGCCCAACTCCACCTCGGCATGGGCCCGCAGCGCATCGTGCTCGGTGAGTTGCTCGGCCACCTCCAGGGCCAGCTGCGCGTCCAGCCCCTTCCCTTCCAACATCCCCGTCAGCTCGATGAGTTCCGCCTGCGGCTCGGTCGCCAGCTCCCGCTTCTCCTGCGCCAGCGCGGCCTTCTCCGAATCGCGCTGAGTGGAAACCGATACATACTCACCGGCCGCCATCGACAGGGAACCGGCCAGCAGCCCCGCCAGCCCCGCCGTCAACAACACGCCCCGTGAGTCGGTGGCTCCGGCGACCCCGACGACGAGCCCGGCGGTGGACACGATGCCGTCGTTGGCCCCGAGGACCGCCGCCCGCAGCCAGTTGAGCCGGCTACCGAGCCCGCCGCCGTGCGCCTCGTCGTGGTCCGGTGTCTGCAAGGTCATCGGCCGAGCGTCTCACCCGTACCGGCCGTGCCCCGCTCGACGCCCCCGCGCCGCCCCGGAATGGCCGGTGGTAGAAACGGCTTATGTCCGCACCGCCCCCTCAGCCTCCACCGCCCACGCTCGTCCAGCCGGCCCCCGGCAAGCCGGCTCCTCGTCGCCGACTGTGGTGGCACCGGCTGATATTCGGGCTCTGGTACCGCCCGGTGGAGGTGCTGGACGAGGCGCGGGACCGCAGTGCCTGGAGCGCGGCGGTGCTGCTGTCGCTGATCAGCGGTGCCATCGGGGTGCTGTCGGTGGACGCGTTCCACACCCAGTGGGCCGTCGACCGCATCGCGGGCCTCCAGCTCATCGGGCTGGCCGAGGCGGGGGTGCTGGCCGCCAGCTTCGTGCTGGGCGCGGTCGCCCATGCGATCGCCCGCACGCTCGGCGGCATAGGCCGCTTCGCGCCGACCGCGAGCCTGTTCATCGTGCTCTTCTGGGTGACGGATCTGCCGCGGCTGGCGATCGCCGCCTGGCTGCCGACCGACGCCACCTTCGTCCAGGCCGCGACCTGGACGACCTGGGGCTTCGGCTATGTCCTCGCCATATTGCTCATACGGGGCCAGCACCACCTGTCGACGTGGAAGTCGGCGGCCGCGGTCTCCGTACAGATGCTGGCCGCACTGGCCCTGCTGCGGCTGGGCCCGGTCCGCTGAATCCGGGGCCGGCCCACGCGGCCGGTCCCTACGCCCGGTCGGCCACGACGGGCCAAGGGCTATGACCCGCTCAACTACGGCTGCTCAGCTGCCGTACGAGCCCCTCGAAGGCCGCCCGCTCGGCGGCGCTCAGCTCCACGCACTCCGAGGGCGGCCCGCCCGGCCCGGTCTGCCGCGGCACCGATCCGAGCAGTTCCGGCTGTGCGGGCAGCTCCGTCCCGGGCAGCCCCTCCGGCCCGGGTGCGGCGAACGAGCCACCCGGTGCGAAGCGTCCCCGCGACGAATACCGTGCCCGCATCTCCCGCTGGTCCCGCCGCAGGGCGGCCTCGTACCGGCCCCGTCGCAGCAGTCTGGTGATCCCGATGGCCCAGATGACGCCCACGGCGACAAGGACGCCGAAGCTGATCTGCTGAAGAATTGGAGCGGAGGGAAGCATGTGGTCCTCCCGGAGGGGTGAGGCGCTGGGCCAGGACTTGTCAGTGGACGCCGCGGACTGATCCGGGCCGATCCGAAAGAAACAGCCCGGAGGCCAGTAGACACCACTCCCCGGGGGTTCGGACAGGAGATCTTGGGCCGTACGTCCCGAAGTGACACATCTCCTATGACATATCGCTACATTCCCGGCACGCCCCATGAAGGCGCCACCCCATGAGGCCGCCCCGGCAGGATTGCCCCCGCCCCGTTGGACACCCCGGAGGCTTCCGCCCGGCGAAGATCGTCCCGGACGATGACGTCACCCGTCCGCGACGTGAGGAGTACGCACGTGCCGCAGCCGCACCGGCCGCAGCCCCGGCCGCCCGCCGGCGCCACCCCCGCGTCCGCCGACGCCACTCCGCCCGGTGCACCGCCCGCCCGCGCCCTGGACGGCATCCTCGTCGCGGACTTCAGCCGGGTACTGGCGGGACCGCTGGCCGCCGCGACGCTCGCCGACCTCGGCGCCGAGGTGATCAAGGTCGAACGGCCCGGCACCGGAGACGACACCCGCGCCTGGGGCCCACCGTTCGTCGCAGACCCCCCGTTCGCCGCAGAGCCCCCGTCCGGCACGGACACCCCATCCGGCGCGAGGCGGGCACGGCCCAAGAACAGCACCCCGCCCGAGGACGGCCCGCCACACAAGGACAGCACCCCGCACCGCGGCACGGCCGCCTACTTCGACGCCGCAAACCGCTCCAAGCGCGGCCTGGCCCTGGACCTCGCCGACCCGGACGACGCGGCCGCGGCCCGCGAGTTGGCGCGCCGGGCCGACGTACTGATCGAGAACTTCCGCCCCGGCGCGCTGGCCCTCCCCCAAGGACCCGACAAGCTCCGTCCAGGGGGGACCCCCATCGGCCTGGACCACACGGCCACCCGCGCCGCCAACCCGGGCCTGGTGCACTGCACGATCACCGGCTTCGGCTCCGGCGCGGGCGCCCGGCTGCCCGGCTACGACTTCGTCGTGCAGGCCGTCGGAGGGCTGATGAGCATCACCGGGGAGCCCGGCGGCACCGCTCTGAAGGCGGGCGTCGCGCTGGTGGACGTACTGACCGCGAAGGACGCCACCACGGGCATCCTCGCGGCGCTGCGCCACCGCGACCGCACCGGCCGCGGCCAGCTGGTCGAGGTCAATCTGCTCTCGTCGCTGCTGGGCTCGCTGGTCAATCAGGCGTCCGGTCATCTGGCCACCGGGCTCGACCCGGGCCCGATGGGCAATCGACATCCGAGCATCGCCCCGTACGAGACGCTGGCCTGCCGCGACGGGCAGCTGCTGGCGGTGGCGGTGGGCAATGACCGTCAGTTCCGGGAGCTGGCGCGGGCACTGGGCGCGCCGGAACTCGCCGGGGACGTCCGGTTCGCCCGCAACGAGGACCGGGTGCAAAACCGTACAGATCTCATCAAAGCGCTGGAGGCGCGGCTGGCCTCCGATACCCCGCGCGGCTGGACCGAGCGACTGACCGCCGTGTCCGTGCCGTGCGGTCCGGTCAATACCGTCTCCGAGGCCCTGGAGTTGGCGGCGCGCCTCGGTCTCGATCCGGTGACACCGGTTGGGGAGGGGCGCGTCCCCCAAGTCACCAGCCCACTCCGCCTTTCGGGTACCCCGGTGACCCAACCCTTCGCTCCACCCCGCCTGGACGAACACGGCACGGCACTGCGAACCTGGCTGTCAGGGTCGTCCGACGACCCCTTGCCACCGCGCATGTGACCTTCATCACAAGAGAGCCGTACCCGCAACCAAATCCGCCCGCTCGTGCTGTTTACCAGCACGGATCACAACACCCCTGTTATGGAGCAGCTCGTGACAACGCCGGACAACCCCGCGCCCGCTCGGTCCCGCACCCCGCACCAGCTGCTCCCGTCAGTCGAGCAGCCGGCGCCGGGCACGCCGCGCCGCAACCGGCGGATGCGCCGCACGCTCGCCGTGACGGCCCTGTTCGCCGCCGGCGCGCTGACCCTGTCCGCCTGTGGCGGGGACGCCTCGGCCGGTGGCAACGACGATGGCAAGAACGGCCAGGCCGGCGCGGACGCCGCGGCCGCCAAGAACGCCTCCGACGTCAAGATCAAGGTCTCCTCGGACGACGGCGCCACCAACGCCAGCATCAACGACACCGGTGTGAAGGTCACCGACGGCAAGTTGACCGAGGTGAAGCTCACCGACGCCAGCGGCAAGGACGTCGCCGGCGCCATATCGCCGGACGGCACGTCCTGGAAGCCGGGCGTCCAGCTGGAGCGCGGCACCAAGTACCGGATCGTGGCGAAGGCCAAGGACGCCAAGGGCCGGGCCGCCACCGAGAACGCCTCCTTCACGACGGTGTCCTCCGCGAACAGCTTCATCGGCAGCTACACCCCCGACGACGGCAAGACCGTCGGCGTCGGCATGCCGGTGTCCTTCAACTTCGACAAGGCGATCACCAACAAGAAGGACGTCCAGTCCCACATCACGGTGACCTCCAGCAGCGGCCAGCAGGTCGTCGGCCACTGGTTCAGCACCCAGCGCCTCGACTTCCGGCCCGAGGACTACTGGAAGGCCGGCTCCAAGATCACGATGAAGATCGACCTGGACGGGGTCAAGGGCGGCCAGGGCATCACCGGCGTCCAGTCCAAGACGGTGACCTTCACCATCGGGCGCTCGCAGGTCTCCACCGTCGACATGAACACCCAGACCATGACGGTCAAGCGCGACGGCAAGACCCTCAAGTCCGTCCCGATCTCCGGCGGCAGCCCCGAGAACCCCACCTACAACGGCCAGATGGTGATCTCGGAGAAGTTCGAGCAGACCCGTATGGACGGCTCCACGGTCGGCTTCAAGAACAAGGACGGCAAGGGCGAGTACGACATCCCTGACGTCCCACACGCCATGCGGCTCTCGGCCTCCGGCACGTTCCTGCACGGCAACTACTGGGGCTCCCCGTCCATCTTCGGCCAGGCCGGCACCAGCCACGGCTGCGTCGGCCTGCGGGACAACAAGGGCGGCGGGGGCGACACCCCGGGCAAGTGGTTCTTCAACCAGTCCCTGATCGGCGATGTCGTCATCGTCAAGAACTCGAAGGACGAGACCGTCAAGCCCGACAACGGCCTCAACGGCTGGAACATGTCCTGGTCCGAGTGGAAGGCGGGCAGCGCGGCCTGACGGACGGCGCTCGCGAGGCACATCTGAAGGCGGTGGCCGGTCCCCTGGCAGGGGGCCGGCCACCGCCTTGCCCGTACGGGACCGCCCCCCATTGCCCGTACGGGACCGCTCCGTGCGCCTCAGCGCGGGTGTACCAGCTCCACCAGGCCCGCCAGCCCCTCCCTGCCATGGCCGTCCGCCACCCGCCGCTCCATCAGGGCGAACAGCGGCGCGAACAGTTCCGGGCTGACGCCCTGGGCGCGGCTGACCTCCCCGATGCTGTCGTGTGCGACCTGCATGGCGAGGGGGGACCCGGTGACGGTGTAGTCACCCGAGTCGATCTGTGCCGCCATCGCGGGCAGGCCACCGGCCATCGCCGCCAACCACGGCTGAAGCAGCGTCGTGGTGAACTCCGCCACCGGGCCGCCCGCCGAGCGCACCAGCGCGGCCGCGTGCAGAAAGCCGCCGAACATGCCGTACATGCCGCTCAGCAGCGCAAGGTCGTGCAGCGGCGCGAGCCCTGGGTCCTCACCCAGGTAGACGCTGCGGGCGAACGCGTCCAGCACCTCCCGGTGCGCCGCGAATGCCTCCCGCGAGCCGCTGTAGAGCACGAAAGCCTCCGGGCTCGCGATGATCTCGGGCACGGCCATGATCCCGCCGTCGAGGTAGTCGGCCCCGAGAGCCGTCACCCGCTCCGCCATCGCACGGGCCTCCTCGGGCGACCCGTTGGTCACATTGACCACCACCCGCCCCTGCAACGCCGCCCGCCCGCCGCCCTGTTGCTCCAGCAGTGGTCCGATATCGCCGTAATCAAGGATGCAGACGAGCACGATCTCACCGGCCCCGACCGCCTCGGCCACCGACCCGGCCCGCCGCGCCCCACGCGCCACAAGCCCCTCGGCCCGACCGGGCGTCCTGTTCCACACGGTCACGTCATGCCCGGCCCCCAGCAGCGCCTCCGCCAACGCCGCCCCCATGCTCCCCAGCCCAAGAACCGCCACACGCTTCTTCACCGTCGTCACGAACCGAACTCCCGCCTCACTCATTGCGCATGATTCAACGGCCGCCCGAGGGTTCCGGAGGCCGCCTCCTCAGTCTTGGCCGGAGCGCGACAGGGGACAAGTACCTACTTTTTGGTGCGTACTTACCTTTGGGTGCGTGGCCGTGCAGGGCCGTGGGGGAGAGGACCGCATCGCTGGATCGCCGTCGACATGGCGAAGGGCCGCCCCTCGCGCAGGAGGGACGGCCCGTCCGGTGTCGGTCAGTGGCCGCCGGGGCGGGCCGTCAGCCGCTGCTGCGACGGCCCGTTCGGTCGCTGCCCGGTGCGACCCGTCAATCGCTGTCGGGGGCTGCCCGGGACGTCCGCACCAACAGGGCGGCGAGCGGTGCCAGCAGACCGGCCGCACCGGCCCACAGCCGCCACGCACCGTTGTCCGGCACGGCCAGCAGCGCCCCCATGCTCACCAACGAGCAGACCAGGCAGGCCAGCAACGGCTTCGGGACGGTGGCGGACCAACCGGCGCCGAGGTCCAGCAGCCGGACCTGCCGCCCGGCCCCGGGAAGCGCCCTGCGGTCCGGGCCCGGCGTGGCCGCCCCCATGTGATGCGCCACACGGGCCGGCACCGCACCCGGCAACTGCCAGCCGTCGTCGCCGATCAGCTCGGCGAGCATGTCCTTGCCCCGACGCCGCTGCGGATGCCACATCAGCCGCCCTGAAGCTCCTGCCAGGACGGTCCCCGCGACGGTGCTGGACAGCTCACCGTGGAAGGGGACGGTCCGGTCCGTGCCGTCGACGGCGAGCAGCAGACACTTCAGCTGCCGGGTGCTGTCCCGGCGTTCGCGCGCGGTCATCCGATCCGTGCCCTCGGCCGGCGGGGCGTCGGTATGCTTTCCGCCGCCCGTGACGCGGACCCGCAGGGCGACCCAGCCCTCGCCGGTGCTGCACGCACCCCGACGCGTGACGCCCTCCCGCCACCAGCCTGCGCAGAGTGCCAAGGTCACCAGGATCCAGAAACCGGCGGCCACCCAGAACGTGGCGGCTTCCACCGTCCGCCCGGCCAACTTTCGTTCCACCTCGGCCTGTTGATCGTCACCCACGGCCCCCAGCTCGGGGTGCGCCGGGACGTAGCCGACATACATCTCACCGCCGACCTCCTGGCGCCGTTCGGTGTCCGCCGTGAAGCTCGCCGGAACCCCGCGGCCACCCCACTGCCCGTTCGCCGGCGGAAGGAGGACGGTGTACTGGGCCGTGGCGTCCGCCTGCCGCCCGCGCCCCTCGGTCACCTCGTGCTCGATGGCGGTGATACGGAGTTTGCCCGTCACCGCTCCGGCCTCGCGCAACGCCGCCGCCCGGCCTCCGGAGTCCGGTTCCGCCACCGCGAGCACGATCCACAGGCACACCAGCGTCGGCAGGCCGGCGAGCAGACCGACGGCACGGAGCGACGGCCAGGGCGTGCCGTGCAGCCGTTCCGCGAGGCCGGCGGAGCGGTCGCCTCCCGGTGCCCCGGCCCCGAGAAACAGCCATGCCGCGGTGAGCACCACCAGCGCGAGCGGCGCGGCCACGGTCACCCACCGGCCACTGCGTACACCGGCCGGAACCGACTGCTCCTGGCCGCCTGGCCGGACCGGCTTGGACAAGGTCACTTCGGACGGCTGCTCGCCCGTCATCCGAACGCTCCGAGCTTGTCCGTGTCCGGGGATTCCGTCATCTTCTCCGTGCCTTCGGGCCGATCCCCTGGGACCAGGGTGTGGGGTCAGGCGCGGGGAAGCCCGTCGCTCTTCACGGCGGTGACGAAGGATGCCCAGGCGGGCGCCCCGAAGAGGAGGGCGGGGCCATGGGGGGCCTTGCTGTCACGGACAGGAACAAGGGCGGGGAAGCCGTCGGCCACCTCGACGCACGCGCCGCCTTCTTGGTTGCTGTAGCTGGACTTACGCCATCGAGCGGTACTCACTTCGAATCGGGGAGCAGACATGGGACTTCCTCCAGGAGACGCTGGATGAACACCGCGGACTCACGCGGGGACAGCGCGTGGTCGCGCAGCCGATCGTAGCTGAACTGAAGCTGCTCAACTCCGGCGTTTTCCTCGACCAGTTGCCCGTCGTACCCAGTCTCCACCCAGGCGACTGTTCTGCCCTCCGGCAGTCGCAGAAGTGCGGTATCCGTGTTGATCAGCTCGCACGGCCCAGCGGCGAACAGGAGGATCTGGAGCGTCACATTGGTCTGCCCGGCGATCTCGTTGAGGAGCTTCAGCTGCTCCTGCCACTCCTCGCGGTCCAGCAGCGTGCGACGCAGCACGTTCTCGTCGAGGATCGCGCGGAATGGCGGCGCCCCGTCCTCGGACAGGATCTCGCGGCGAGTCATCCGCGCCGCCACCTGCTGGTCGAGTTTGGCGCCCGGCCCTAGGCTGCCACGAAGCAGCAGCCTGCGGGCGTACGCCTCCGTCTGTAGCAGGCCCGGCAACACACACGGCGAGTACCACAGAATGCCTGTCGCTTCGGCTTCAAGAGTCATGTACCGCCGATACTGCTCCCGGAACTGCGTAGGATCCCCCGCCGCCAACTCCCAGAGCGTCAGCAGCAGTCCAGCTGTCCCGTAGTACTGGTCCAGGGCCTGCGCCACCTCCGGGCCGCCCAGTGTCTGGCCGCTCTCCATCTTCCCGAACAGCGACCAGTCCCACCCCAGCGCTTCACCGAGCTGCCGGAGGCTGTCGCCCTTTTGGGCCCGTAGTAATCGCAGCTCCTCCATGAACCGTTGGCGGGGCTCCTGACTGCGACCGGTGACCGCTCGCCTCGGCGGCATGGCGACCTCCTCCGTGGAAGGTGTGGAACTAACGGTGCGTGGCGACGAATTACCGCGGACAAGCGGCATTCGCGCCCAATTCCGGGCCCATTCACGTAAGGGCCGGAATACGCACGGTAGTGGTCCGCCAGGGGCTCGGGCAGGGAAACGGCAGACAGAGGCGGCGGGGATCAGGCGGCCGCCGGTACCTCGTTCGGGGTGTCGGCCGGGAGGGGCGCCGGGTGGGTGGGGGACGGCTTGCGCAGGCCCTTGAGGAGGATGACCAGGGCGGTGCTGACGCCCGTGCCCGCGGCGATGGCGAGGAGGTAGAGGAGGGGCTGGCCGATCAGGGGGACGACGAAGATGCCGCCGTGCGGGGCACGGAGGGTGCAGCCGAAGGCCATCGAGAGGGCGCCGGTGACCGCGCCGCCGGCCATCGCGGAGGGGATGACGCGCAGCGGGTCGGCGGCCGCGAAGGGGATCGCGCCCTCGGTGATGAAGGAGGCGCCGAGCACCCAGGCCGCCTTGCCGTTCTCCCGTTCGGCCTTGGTGAAGAGCCGGCCCCGGACGGTCGTGGCCAGCGCCATCGCCAGCGGCGGGACCATCCCGGCCGCCATCACCGCGGCCATGACCTTGAGGCTGCCCTCGTTGGGGTTGGCGAGGCCGCCGACCGCGAAGGCGTACGCCACCTTGTTGAGCGGGCCGCCGAGGTCGAAGCACATCATCAGGCCGAGGATCACGCCCAGGATGATCGCGTTGGCGCCGGTGAGGCCGGACAGCCAGTCCGTCAGCCCCTTTTGCAGCGCGGCGATCGGCTTGCCGATCACGAGGAACATCAGGAAGCCGACGATCGCCGCGGAGATCAGCGGGATGACCACCACCGGCATGATGCCGCGCAGCACCGGTGGGATGCGGACCCGCTGAATCGCCATCACCACGGCGCCCGCGAGCAGGCCGGCGATCAGGCCGCCGAGGAAGCCCGCGTTGATGGTGAGCGCGATGGCGCCGCCGACGAAGCCCGGGACCAGGCCCGGCCGGTCCGCCATGCCGTACGCGATGAAGCCGGCCAGGACCGGGACGAGGAAGCCGAACGCGACGCTGCCTATCTGGAAGAGCAGCGCCGCCCAGCTGGCGGACTCGGTCCAGAGGAAGTGCTCGGCGACGGACGGCGCCTTGTTGATCGTGTAGCCGCCGATGGCGAAGGCGAGCGCGATGAGCAGGCCACCCGCGGCGACGAACGGCACCATGTAACTGACGCCGGTCATCAGCCACTTGCGCAGCCGGGTGGCGAAGTTGTCGCCCGGCTCGGCTGCCTTGTCCATGGGGGCGGTGGCCCGCGCCGGGGCGCTGGTCTCGCCGTGTGCGGCCTTCTGCCGTACTTCGGCGATGAGTTCGGCGGGGCGGTTGATGCCCGCCTTCACTCCGACGTCGACGGTCGGCTTCCCGGCGAAGCGTTCCTTCTCCCTCACCTCGACGTCATGCGCGAAGATCACGCCGTCCGCGTCCGCGACCAGCTGCGGGTCGAGCCGCTGGAAGCCTGCCGAGCCCTGGGTCTCGACGAACACCTCGACACCGGCGGCCTGTCCGGCCTTCTCCAGTGACTCGGCGGCCATGTAGGTGTGCGCGATGCCGGTGGGGCAGGAGGTGATGGCGACGATGCGGAAGGGGGTGGGAGGGGTCTCGGTGGCGGGCTGGGTGGGTGCGGGCTCGGCGCCCAGCTCAGCGGCCGGCTCGGCGGCCGCCGCAGTGGGCGTCTCGTCGGCCGCCGCGGTAGAGGTCTCGTCGGCCACCGCCACGGTCGCGGCCGGCTCCGCCTCCCCCTCGGCCGCCCCCGGTTCGTCCCCCCGAATCAGCCCCGCCGCACGCTCCGGTTCAGCGGCGGACCGCAGCGCGCCCGTGAAGCTCTCGTCCATCAGATGGCGGGCGAGGGTCGAGAGGATCGACAGATGGTCGGCGTCGCCGCCCGCTGGGGCCGCGATCAGGAAGACCAGGTCGGCGGGGCCGTCCGGCGCGCCGAAGTCGATACCGGAGGCGCTGCGTCCGAAGGCCAGCGTCGGCTCCGTGACGTGCTCGCTGCGGCAGTGCGGAATGCCGATCCCGCCGTCCAGACCGGTCGGCATCTGGGCCTCGCGTGCGGCGACATCCGCGAGGAAGCCCTCCAGATCGGTGACGCGACCGGAGGCGGCCATCCGCTCGGCCAGGGACCGGGCGGCGGCTTCCTTCGTTTCTGCGGACAGGTCGAGGTCGACCAGTTCCGCGGTGATCAGCTCACTCATCGCGGGCTCCCTTGCACGCGGTACCGCCGTTCGGGCGGTGGGGACGGGACGGGGGGTGGCTGAGGTGGCGCCCGGTGCGGGCCGGGGGAACGGCGGAGGGGATGCAGGGATGCGCCCCAGACCCGGCAGCCCCTGCTCCGTACGCGGCGGTCACGGCACCGGCCCGGCACGCGCTCCTCATGGCACCGGCTCCATGAGCGGGCGGTCGAACGGGATCGCGTCGGTAGTACGGACCGCGGCGGTGTCCAGGTCGTCCGGAACCGGCATCTGGCTGCCGGGGAGTTGGACGGCGGCCGCGCCGTGGGCCAGGGCGACGGCCAGCGCCCTCGGGCCCGTGCCGCCCGCCGTGAGGAAGCCCGCCAGGGAGGCGTCGCCCGCACCGACGTTGCTGCGGACGGCGGCGACCGGGGCGTTGCCGTAGTAGGCGCCTTCGTCGTCGACCAGGAGCTGGCCGTCGGCTCCCAGGGAGGCCAGTACGGAGCGGGCGCCCCGGGCGCGCAGTTCCTCGGCGGCCTTGACCACGTCGCCGAGGGTGGTGAGCGGGCGGCCGACGGCCTGGGCGAGCTCCTCGGCATTCGGCTTGACGACGTCGGGGCGTTCGCGCAGCGCCGCGGTCAGCGAGGGGCCCGAGGTGTCCAGGGCGATCCGGGCGCCGACCCGGTGGGTGCGGGCGACCAGTTCCGCGTACCACTCGGGGGCCAGGCCGCGCGGGAGGCTGCCGCAGCAGGCGATCCAGTCGGCGCCCACGGACCGCTCGCCGACCGTGGCGAGCAGCTCCTTTGACTCCTCGTCGGTCAGCTCGGGGCCGGTCGCGTTGATCTTGGTGAGGGTGCCGTCGGGTTCGGCGACGGAGATGTTGGAGCGGGTCTGGCCGGCCACCGGCACCCCCGCCACCTCGATGCCCTCGGCGCTCAGCAGCCCGGCCAGCGCCGCGCCGGCGGGTCCGCCGACCGGGAGTACGGCGAGGGTGCGGTGCCCGGCGGCGGCGACCGCGCGCGAGACATTGACACCCTTGCCGCCGGGGTCGATCCGGTCGCCGGTGGCCCGGAGCACGGCCCCGCGGTCCAGCGCCGGGACCTCGTACGTACGGTCCAGGCTGGGGTTGGGGGTGACGGTGAGGATCATGCGCGTACTACTTCCGTGCCCGCGCGCTCGATGGCGAGGGCGTCGTCGGGGCTCAGACCGGTGTCGGTGATGAGCAGGTCCACGTCCGACAGCTCGCCGAAGCGGGCGAAGTGCTGCTGCCCGAACTTGGCGGAGTCGGCGAGGAGGACCACCCGGCGGGCGGCGGTGATCAGCGTCCGCTTGACGGCGGCCTCCGCGAGGTCGGGGGTGGTCAGTCCGCCGTCGGGGGAGAAGCCGTTGGTCGCGAGGAACAGCACATCGGCGTTGATCTCGCGGTAGGCGCGCAGCGCCCAGTCGTCGACCGCGGCCCGCGTACGGCGCCGGATGCGGCCGCCCACGAGGTGGAGGGTGAGCCCCGGGTGGTCGGCCAGCCGCGCGGCGACCGGCAGACCGTGGGTGACGACGGTCAGCTCGGCCTCCAGCGGGATCTCGGCGGCAAGCCGGGCGGCGGTGGTGCCGGCGTCCAGGATCACGCTGCCGGAGCCGCCGATGCCGCCCTCGCCGCCGGGGAGCTCGGCGAGCGCGGCCCGTGCGATGCGCTGTTTCTCGTCGGCGGCGACGGCGTCCCGTTCGGCGAGGTCGGGCTCGAAGTCCAGCCGGCCGGCCGGGATGGCTCCGCCGTGCACCCTGCGCACCAGGCCGGCCCGGTCCAGGGCCTTCAGATCGCGCCGCACGGTCTCGGCGGTGACCTGGAACTCCTCCGCGAGGGAGAGCACATCGACCCGGCCGCCCTCACGGGCGAGCCGCAGAATCTCCTGCTGGCGCTCCGGTGCGTACATCAGCGTGAGTCCGTTCATGCCCGAGCCTGTGGTTCCAGCGCGAGACTACGCCCGGATTCTCGCGAAGTAAACAGACCCGGGCGTCAGGCGGACTCAAACGGACATCTGCTCGGGGAGGAGGTGTCGATGCTCTCCGCGGCTCCGGACGCAACGGAGCCCCGACGCCTTGAGGGCATCGGGGCTCGTCCGTCACAGACCAGACCTCGGCTGTCGGTGCGCGCACGCACCCGCGCGCTGGCTACGCGGCCGCGTCGAATCCCGTGTCATGCGCCATCCGCTTCAGCTCCAGCAGCGCATGCTTCTCGATCTGGCGGATCCGCTCACGGGTCAGGCCGTGCTGCTTGCCGACCTCGGTCAGCGTGCGCTCGCGGCCGTCCTCGATGCCGTAGCGGGCCTTGATGATCGAGGCGGTGCGGCGGTCGAGACGGTCGATCAGGTCCTCCAGCTCCTCGCTGCGCAGCAGCGTGAGCACGGACTGCTCGGGCGAGGCCGCGGAGGTGTCCTCCAGCAGATCGCCGAACTGGGTGTCGCCGTCGTCGTCCACGGACATGTTGAGGCTGACCGGGTCGCGCGCCCAGTCGAGTACGTCGGTGACGCGGGCGGGCGTGGAGCCCAGCTCGCCGGCGACCTCCGCCGGCTCCGGGTCCCGGCCGTTCTCGCGGTTGAACTCGCGCTGTACCCGGCGTATTCGGCCCAGCTCCTCGACGAGGTGCACGGGCAGCCGGATCGTGCGCGACTGGTCGGCGATGGAGCGGGTGATGGCCTGACGGATCCACCACGTCGCATACGTCGAGAACTTGAAGCCCTTGGTGTAGTCGAACTTCTCCACGGCACGCACCAGACCGGCGTTGCCCTCCTGGATCAGGTCCAGCAGGGGAAGACCGGCGCGCGGGTAGCGGCGGGCGACGGCCACCACCAGGCGGAGGTTGGAACGGATGAAGACGTCCTTGGCCTTGGCGCTCTCCTCGACCAGCGCCGCCAGCTCCTCGCGGCCGGCGCCTGCGGCATTGCCGTCGGAGACCTCGCCGTCCAGGATCTGCTGGGCGTAGACACCCGCCTCGATGGTCTGGGACAGCTCCACCTCCTTGGCCGCGTCGAGCAGTGGCGTACGCGCGATCTCGTCGAGGTACATGCCGACCAGGTCGCGGTCGGCGATCTCCCCGCCTACGGCGCGAACACTGTGGGCCCCGTCAGAACCGCTGCTGCTTTCCTGACGGCGGGCGACGGCACGGGTTGCCATGCGTGTGCTCCCTTTGCGATGAGTCGGTCGCGGGACGGTGGGCGGGCCGGAGGGTGGCATCGAAAACCGATGCTCGCCGCGAGGCCCGTCCGAAGGAAACAACGGCTGGAATCCGGACAGAATTCCCAGGAGGCCCCGCTATTTTTCTGATCATGCAGTACCCTGCGGCCCCATTCAGGAGGCCACATGCTGCAACAGCACGGGGAAGTGCAGGTCAGAGCGGGCGTCGAAGCGGACCTTCCAGCTCTTACCGATCTTTACAATCACTACATCCGTGAGACCTCCATCACGTTCGACCTGGAGCCCTTCACTCCGGACCAGCGCCGCCCGTGGTTGCTCTCCCACCCCCAAGACGGCCCGCACCGCCTTCTGGTTGCCCAAGAGGCGACAGAACGGATGAAAAACCCGCACAACGGGCCGGTGCACGGTCCCTCCGCGCCGGTGCACGGCCCCTCCGCAGGCCCGGCGGCCCCCGGGCCCGGGCACCCGGCCGGTGCACTGCTCGGCTACGCCACCAGCAGCGCGTTCCGTCCGAAGGCCGCCTACGCCCCGTCCGTCGAGGTCACCGTCTACTGCGCCCCGGACGCCGCAGGCCGCGGCATCGGCACGCTCCTGTACAGGGCCCTCTTCGAGGCGCTGGCCGACGAGGACGTGCACCGCGCCTACGCCGGGATCACCCAGCCGAACGAGCCCTCCACCCGCCTCCACACCCGCTTCGGCTTCCGGCACATCGGTACGTACACGGAGGTGGGCCGCAAATTCGACCGCTACTGGGACGTGGCCTGGTACCAGAAGGATCTGGGCTGAGACAGAAGGATCTGAGCTGAATCCGCCGGTCACCGGCTCCCACCCCGGGCCTCGCCGCCCGCCGTTCCGGTTGCCGCGGGCGGCGCCCGGGTGTCGCCTGGACAGGAGGGGCAGCGGGGGAAACCGAGAGGAGCCCGCCATGGACCAGCACGCCCAGCGGCACGGCGCGAGGGCCGCCCGCTCCCACGGCACCGTCGAACCCGAACACGGCGCGACGACCGACGCCCGTGCGCTGCCGCGGGCCTCGGGAATGGCCGGCATGAAGGAGCGGGCCGGGCATATCCCGCCGACGGTGACCCTGCCGATCATCGCGGCGCTCGCCTTCGGCTGCTTCATCATCTTCCGCACGCACACCGCCGGCATCAAGGGCGGTCCGGCCATGCTGTACGGGCTGGCCGGGGCGGTGGTCTCGGGCGTACTGGGCCTGTTGGTGGCCCACTTCCAGTCGACCCTGATCACCGAGACCCGGGCGGCCGCCTACGGCGCGCTCTTCGGCTGCTCGATGGGCTGGGTCTACAGCCTCGGCGGCGAAGCGATCCTCAAGTCGTGCGCCTTCGGCCTCACCATGGGCGCCGTGATGTTCGTGGCCGCCCTCTACGTCTTCCGCACCCACCGCGTCCGCGAGCCCCACGGCCTCCACCGGCCACACGAGCACCACCTTCACAAGCGCGACCGGGCCCGCCGATTGCCGGTGGCCACCCACTGAGGGGCGCACACCTCTTGACCTCAACTGCGCTTGAGGTCCTAGCGTCGGCGACATGACCACGCCCTCCCACGGCACGACGCCGCACACCTCGGACACCCCGGACGCCGCCGCCCCGCCCGCAGCGACGGCGTCCTCCCCCGGCACCACCGGGAAGGTCTTCACTCCCACGGAGCGCGCCTACCTCGCCGGCCAGCCGCTGGCCCGTCTGGCGACCGTCGGGCCGGACGGCGGGCCCCAGGTGCGCCCGGTCGGCTTCGTACTGAACGACGACGACACCCTCGACATCGGCGGGCCCGCACTGCGGCGCAGCCAGAAGTACCGCAACGCCCAGGCCCGCCCCGAAGTCTCCCTGCTCATCGACGACATGGCACCGGCCGACGACCCGGTCGCGCCCGGCTGGGGCCGCGGTGTGGAGATCCGCGGCCGGGCCGAACTGCTGACCCTCGACGCGCCGCCGATGGCCCCCGACTTCTTCAGCAACGACGTGATCCGCGTCCATCCACGCCGCGTCATCAGCTGGCACCTCGAACCCGACGACGGCCGCTCCCGGGCTCGCGACGTCCGCTGAGCCCGGCCGCCCGCCGCCTCAATCCCCCTGCCGCGCCGGGTCGTTGGAGGTCCGCCGGATGGTGCGCGGCCCCCGGCCCGGCGCCCAGGTCTCCACCACCAGATACGGGGGCTCGGTGGACGTCCGCACCACCTCCGTCAGCTCCGCGCGGAAGAGATGGAACGACTCCGGCGGCTTCACCGCCGCCGCATAGCGCGCGACTTGATCAGGATCGGTCACCTCCACGGCCCGCCCGGACACCCGTACATCCCCGCCCGCCAGATCGGTGCCCGGCCCCGGATTGGCATGCAGCGAGAACCGGGGATCACGCCGCAGATCGGCCGCCTTCCGCGAGCCGGTCATCATGCCCAGCCACAGTTCCCCGTGGCGGAAGTCCGCCTCCAGACCGGTCAGCCGCGGTGCGCCGTCCTTCCGTACGGTCGCCAGGACGTGGTGCCGGTGCACCCCGAACCGCTCCCGCACCCGCCGGGCGAGCTCCGGAACCGCCGCCTCCACCACCGACCAGCCGACCGCATCGCCCACACCGCCCGCACCGCTCCCGATGCCTTCCCCGCCCCTGCTCTCACGCGTCATGGCAGCACCCTCCCGCCGATACCCGACACCTCCTGTCCGGTATGGCCGCGGGACACCGGAAGGCCGACCGACGGACCGCATGTGCCGGACAGATCGTGGGCCGCCCTTTACGGACATCACCGCTCCACGGCGTCACACTTGGCAGTAGTTGGTGCGGATGACCGCAGCGATTACCGCAGCGATGACCGCGGCATCAACAGGACGACATACTTGAATTTTCAAGTGTCAGGATTTGGGCATAATTAGACGTTGTTAAAACTTAAATAACTCTCCGAGTGGTGAGAGAGTGGATGGTATGAGCAACGAACCCGCAGCCGAGCCGCGCTGGCTCAGCGACGAGGAGCAATTCGCTTGGCAGTGCTACCTCCACGCCACCACGCTCCTGGAGGACCACCTCGACCGCCAGCTGCAACGGGACGCGGGGATGCCGCACGTCTATTACGGCCTGCTCGTCCAGCTCTCCCGGGCACCGCGGCGCCGGATGCGGATGACCGAGCTGGCTCAGAACGCCAAGATCACCCGCTCCCGGCTCTCGCATGCGGTCGCGCGCCTGGAGAGGAACGGCTGGGTACGGCGCGAGAATTGCCCTTCCGACAAGCGGGGCCAGAACGCCCTGCTCACGGACGAGGGGATGCGGGTCCTGGAGAAGGCCGCCCCCGGACATGTCGCCGCCGTACGCTCCGCGATCTTCGACCGTCTCTCCCCGGAGCAGGTCGGCCAACTCGCCGAGATCTGCCAAGTGATGACCGAAGGGCTGCAACCGAAAGGCGCCGACCTCCCCTGGCTGCGCTGACGGATCAGCGGAACCGGGAGCGGCCGACGCCCGTATGAGCCACGGGCCGTACGGCGCCCCAGCGGGACGCCGTACGGCCCGTGGCCGCCCGCTCAGTGCGCCATCACCGGCACCTGGACCTGACCGTCGCCCTCCGACGAGCCCAGGACCGTGTTCTCGCCGTCGGCGGAGGAGGCCGCCGGCGAACCGGCGCCCGGCCGCCCGGTGTTGATGAAGGTGAAGGCGATCACGCCCGCCAGGGCCAGGATGCCGACCGCCCACCAGATGGCGGTGCTGTAGCCGTGCACCATCGACTGGAGCTTGAGCAGGTCGGCCGAGCGCGCACCGGCCGCGTGCGAGGTGGCGTACGCGGTGGTGGCGCTGGCCGCGATGGTGTTCAGCAGGGCCGTACCGATCGCGCCGCCCACCTGCTGCGAGGTGTTGACCATCGCGGAGGCGACACCGGCGTCGCGCGGCTGGACACCGTGCGTGGCCAGCGACATGGCCGGCATGAACGCCGTACCCATGCCCAGGCCCATCAGCAGGAAGCCGGGCAGGATCAGCGCGGGGTAGGACGTGTCCAGATCGATCTGGGTCAGCACCAGCATGCCGAGCGCGGCGGCCGTGAAGCCGGGCGCCATCAGCAGCCGCGGGCGGACGCGGGTCATCAGCCGGGCGCCGATCTGCGTGGAGCCGGTGACCATGCCGACGATCATCGGGAGGAAGGCCAGACCGGTGGTGACCGGTGTGTAGCCCTTCACGATCTGGAGGTAGTAGGTCAGGAAGAGGAAGAGACCGAACATGCCGATCACGGCCAGGCCCAGCGAGGCGTAGACACCGGCGCGGTTCCGGTCGGTGAGCACCCGCAGCGGCAGCAGCGGGGCCTTCACCCTGGCCTCGACCAGCACGAACGCCAGCAGCAGCACGGCCGCGGCGGCGAACAGGCCGAGCGTCGGCCCGGCCAGCCAGCCGTCCGACTCGGCGCGGGTGAACCCGTAGACCAGCGAGACCAGGCCGAGGGTGGCCAGGATGACGCCGGGGATGTCCAGCCGGGACGGGTTACGGCCCTCCGCGGGCTCGCGGATGACCAGGAAGGCGCCGGTCGCGGCAACCACGGCGAACGGGATGTTGACGAAGAAGGTCCAGCGCCAGTTCATGTACTCGGTCAGCACCCCGCCGAGGATCAGCCCCACGGCGCCGCCGCCACCGGCGATCGCACCGAAGATGCCGAACGCCTTGGCCCGCTCCCTGGCCTCGGTGAAGGTCACCGCCAGCAGCGACAGCGCGGCCGGCGCCAGCAGCGCACCGAAGACGCCCTGGAGGGCACGCGCGCCCAGCAGCATCCCCTGGCTGCCCGCGGCCCCGCCGAGCGCGGAGGCGACCGCGAATCCGACCAGCCCGACGATGAAGGTCCGCTTCCGTCCCCACAGGTCGGCGACGCGTCCGCCGAAGAGCAGCAGCCCGCCGAAGGCCAGTGCGTAGGCGGTGATCACCCACTGCCGGTTGGCGTCGCTGATGCCGAGATCCTGCTGGGCGGAGGGCAGCGCGATGTTCACGATGGTCGCGTCGAGCACGACCATCAGCTGGGCGAGAGCGATGAATATCAGCGCTTTCCAGCGCCGGGGATCGACGGACGGGACTGTTTCAGGCATGGCGGGATCCACCTACTGGTGCGTGAGCGAACGAGAGCGAAGGACGGACGGGGAGGGGAGTGAAGGACGGACGGGGAGGGGGTGACGGTCGGCGGAGCAGCGCCCGCCGGTTTACGAGCGGCGCCTCAAGTCATCCAACGTGGCGGCGGCGCCGGGGAGTTCGGATCGGGCGGGTGTCTGGAGACCGTCCAGGAACAGTTGCAGATGCCGGTGCACGAACCGGTCGAAGTCCGGGCAGCGGCTGCCCGGCAGCGGGCGGGTGAGCTGGGTGATCGCGACCATCAGGTCACCGACGGCGATGTCGGTGCGCAGCTGACCACTGTCGCGCGCGGCGGCCATGACGGCCTCGACGGCCGCCTCCAGACGGTCCCGCGCCGCGCACAGATCGGGGTGGTCCCGGTCGACGCCGTCGGAGAGCAGCGGGCACAGCGCCCCGATCCGCTCCTCCACCGCGGCGTGGACGAAGCGCCTCAGCGCCTGGAAGGCATCGGGCTCCTCGGCTAGGGCGCTCTCCGCGCGGTCCGCCGTACGGGACATGACGGACAGCGTGACGTGGTGGATCAACTCCAGGCGATCCGCGAAGTGACGATAGAGCGTCGCATTACCGACACCCGCGCGCCGGGCGATCTCATCGAGCGGCACCTCGGCCCCGAACTCGACCATCGTCTCGCGGGCGGCCGCGATGATCCGCTCCCGGTTGCGCAGCGCATCGGCCCGCAGCCGGGGCTGCTGCTCCTGCTTCCCGGACTTCACACCTGCGGCGACGGCGCTCACGGCGGCTCACTCCTCTCGTGTGTCGGTGCGTCCGATCCTGTGTCGGCGCATCCGATGGCTGGGTCCCGGTGCGGCGCCCGGAGGACCCGTACGAACCGGGGACGGACTCCCCGTTTCACCCGGACGCCTGGTTAAACGGGGACACCGTCCCCGGATATTTCCGTGCCCGCATGTGACCTGAACCACACCCTCGGCGGGCGGGCATATCCGCCCCTCGCCCGGCCCCCCTCCGCTCCGCTCACACGGGGGCCCGCGCCGGTCCCCGCCCCGGCCGCCCGCCCCGGCCGCGACCGCGTGCCGTGTGCCGCGCCTCACTCGCCCCCACTCCACCCCACCCCGCCATGACTCCAGTTGACGTAATCCCGCGCGCGAGCGATCACCCGCCGACCCAAGGTGATCGATATGAAGCACAAGGTCTCCGCGGTCCTGGCCGCAGGCGCGGCCACCGCAGCCGCGGCGATAGCCCTGGGTTCACCGCCCAGCGCCGTGGCCATACCCTCGGCGCCCGGCGCCCCGCCGAGCGGCCCGTGTGCGCTGCGCGGCATCAGCGACGACGTCGCCGAATCCGCCGAGACCCCCGCCGGCTTCTCCCGCTCGTCCGGCACCGTGGAGGCGCTCACCCTCTTCATCGACTTCCCGGACGCCCACGCCACGATGTCCCCCGGCGACCGCTTCGCCGAGTTCTTCCCGGCCGCGACGGACTACTTCCGCACCAGCTCGTACGGCAGGCTGACGTACCGCCCCAGGCCCCTGCTCCGGTGGATCCGGATGTCCCGGCCGCTCGCGGCGTACGGTATCCAGCGCGGCGCCGGCTTCGACCCGGCCTCGGACGGCGGCTACCACGCCCTCTCCCGGGAAGTCGTACGCGCCGTCGACCCCCTCGTCGACTTCCGCGACTACGACGTCATCAACATCATCGCCACCCCCAACGCGGGGCCGCCCGCCACCCGTACGGTCCTTTCGGTGACCTTCAGCGGTGGCGACATGGGGCTGCGGACCGCCGACGGGGTGCCGTTCCGGAACGCGTCGTTCATCTGGAGCCGGCAAACGGGGAAGAGCGCCTTCCGCGTCCTCAACCACGAGAACGCCCACAGCTTCGGCCTGCCCGACCTCTACTTCACGGACGGCCGCGACGCCCCGCCCCCGGCAGGGCACTGGGACCCGATGGACGAGGACTGGGGGCCGAGCAATGACTTCGTCGGCTGGCACAAGTGGAAACTCGGCTGGCTCTCCGCCGGTCAGGTGCACTGCGTCCCCCGCCGCGGCACACCCGGCGAGCACACCCTCACCCCGGTCTCCGCCCGCGGCGGCACAAAGATCGTCGTCATCCCGACCTCCCCGCACACCGCCCTGGTGGCCGAGGCCCGCACCCGCGGCCTATTGGACCCGACGGTCTGCCGCCCCGGCATTCTCATCTACCGCGTCGCCACCCACGTGCCCTCGGGCCGCGGCCCCCTCCGCATCGTGGACGCCACCCCGCACAGCGGCGGCTGCTACCGCGACAACAAATACGTCGACCCGGAACTGACCGACGCCACCTTCCGCCCCGGCGACACCTACACCGACCGCACCACCGGCGCAGCCATCACGGTCCTGACGGAAAACCCGGACGGCACCTACCGCGTACGCGTAACCCCGGCACGCGCCTAGGGCGTGTCCGAAAACCCCCGCCTCACTCCCCCGTCCCCTCTCCCTCCCCCTTCCCCCTCCCCTCCGCCAGCCAGTGCCGCCGTCCGACGCTGATCAGCCGCAGCTGACGCCGTGCCACCCGTACGACCTGCTCGGCCGCCCCCTCCGCACCGTCCGCCTCGGCATCGAGCAGCGCCGCGGCCGTCGTCACCAAGCGGTCCACATACAGCTCGGCCAGCATCCGCACATCGTCATCGCGCCAGCCCTCCGACACCGGCTGGGACTTGAGCGCCGCCGCGACCTCCTCCGCGAACCGGTCCAGCTCCCCCGCGATGGCCAGCCGCACATCCCGCACCCCGCCGTGCCGCTCACGCGCCACGAACCGGATGTGCAGCGGATGGTGGCGCACATGCTGCTGTACGACCGCGACCGTACGGTCGATCCGCTCCTCGGCCCCGTCCTGCTCGGCGAGGATCGCCCGCACCATCACATGCAGACTCCCCAGCGCCTCCTCGACCAGGGCGACACCCAGCTCGCCCATGTCCCGGAAGTGCCGGTAGAACGCGGTCGGGGCGACCCCCACCACCCGCGTGACCTCCCGCAATCCCAGGCTGCTCAGGCTCTGCTCCTCCAGCAGCCCGAGCGCCGCGTCGAGCAACGCCTGACGGGTCTTCTGCTTCTGGGCCTGCCGGACTCCAAGACTGTGACTCATGTCATCCAGTAAACAACCGTTCTCCGAACTACTCCACCCGGCGGCGGTCGTAGACTGAAGGAACTGAGTGAACAACTGTCCTCTGGAATCGGAAAGGAAGATCATGCTCTTCCTCGTCGCAGCCCTCCTCCTGATGGGGATCCTGCTGGGCACCGCGGCACACCTCCCCGTCCCGGTCACCCTCGTCGCGGCCGCCGTCATCGCCGGCTGGCTGCTCGTCTTCTTCCTCCGCGAACGCCGCCACAACGACGAGGTGACCTCCCGATGACCACGCTCAGCGAAGCCATCCGACCAACTCCGGCCCAGCCCGCCGAGGCGGCCCAGCCGGGCGAGGGGGTCCAGCCGACCCAGCACGCCGAGGGGGCCGAGGGGGCCCAGTCGGCCCAGCACGCCGATGGGGCCCAGCCCGCCGACCCAGCCACCTCCCGCCTCCGCCGCCACGCGGACGGCATGGCCGTGGCCTCCTTCATCCTCGGCCTGCTCGGCACCCTGGTCCTCAACCTCCTCCTCGGCCCCTGCGCCCTGGTCCTCGGCACCCTGGCTCTGGCCCGCGGCACCACCCGCCGCGGCCGCGCCCTCCTGGGCCTCACCCTCGGCGCCACCGACCTCCTCATCCTCGCCCTCCTCACCACCACGGACGGCACACTCAGCTGGCACATCGGCGGCTGACCCCAACGGCGGCGCCCCTCCCCCAACCACGGCCATCCCCGCTCGCACAGCCCCACCCCCGGGGCCACGCCTATCCCCCACACAAGCAATCTCCGGCGAACGCATCAGCTACCCTGTCAGGGGTCCCATGGGGTCCCACCCATGCCTCCGTAGCTCAGGGGATAGAGCACCGCTCTCCTAAAGCGGGTGTCGCAGGTTCGAATCCTGCCGGGGGCACCGGCGCAGAAGGGCACCATCTACGGATTTTCGTAGGTGGTGCCCTTCTGGCATCCAGATCTGGCCTCAGCGGCGGCGGTCACTCACGACCGGGGCGCCTCTTGAGCAGCCGGTCCATGGGCTGCCGACCAGACGGCGGCCGGACAACCGCCCCTGAAGCCCCGTCAACCGCCCTTGCCCTACTGCCCAGCTGACCAGCCGGCGCGGCGTTCACAGTGCCGGGTGTCGTTCGCGGACCGGGCTTGCGGACTCCAGAAGGGTGCCGAGGCGGAGCAGAGCGTCCTCGGCGTGCCACTTCGTCACCAGTTGGACGCCGATCGGCAGTCCGTGGGGGCTTGTGCCGAAGGGTACGGAGAGTGCCGGCAGGCCGGTCAGGTTGAACGGGACGGTGGCGCGCATGACGTTCCAGGCGGGCACCGTCACCCCGTCGACGACGTACTCGGCCTGGCCGTGTGGGGGCGCGGCCATGGTCACTACGGGGCACAACAGGGCGTCGTAGCGTGCGAAGTAGGCCGAGAACGCCGACTTGAGTTCTTCGACGGTGCGTTGCGCGGTCACGTACTCGCCGAGCGGGACGTCGGGCAGCGACAGGGTGTGTGTGAGCACCGCGTGCAGCTCGTCCTCCCGGCCCGCCGTGTGCTCCTTGAAGTACGGCAGGATCTCCGGCACGAAGAGAGTGGCGCTCAGTTGCATGCTGTCGTGGACTTCCAGCGCCGGCACGCGCGCTTCCTCCACGTTGCAGCCGGCGTCAGCGAGCGCTTCCGCGGCGGCGGTCACCGTCGCCGCCACCGCGGGGTCCACCGGGCCGAAGCCGGGCCGTACGAGCCAGCCGACCCGTAGGCCCTCCCGCGAGACCGGCGCCTCCATGGGGCCGGCGGCGGCCGGGGCGCCCACGGCGTAGCCGTCCTGGCCGTCGGGGCCGGCGAGTACCGCGTAGGCCGCTTCGATGTCCCGGACGCTGCGAGCCATCGGGCCCACGTGCCAGTAGCGGCGCAGGATGTCCGGCCAGTGGCCGGTGAAGGGGATCCGGCCGTGGGTGGCTTTGAGCGCGACGATGCCGGTGTAGTGGGCCGGTCCGCGCATCGAGATCGCGACGTCGCTGCCGAGGCCGATCGGCGACAGTCCCGCCGCGATGGCCGCAGACTCGCCACCGCTCGACCCACCGGGGGTGCGCTCCGGGTCCCAGGGGTTGAGGGAGCGGCCGGAGACGAGGTTGTCGCTCTCCGTCCAGTAGGAGAACTCCGGCAGGTTGGTCTTCCCGATCAGGATCGCGCCGGCCGCCCGGAAGCGGGCCACCGTGGTGGCGTCCCGGTCCGGGACATGGTCGGCAAACAGGCGCGAGCCACGCATGGTCCGGACGCCCGCCGAATCGAGTGAGTCCTTGATGGTGAACGGGACGCCGTGCAGCGGTCCCAGTGGCCCGTCGTGCAAGACCGCCTTCTCTGCGGCCTTCGCCGCATCGAGGGCCTGTTCGGCGGTCACCGTCACGACGGCGTTGAGCTTCGGGTTGATCTCCTCGATCCGGTCGAGGTGCGCCTGGACGACCTCCAGCGGGGACAGCTCCCGCGTCCGGATCCGAGCGGCCAGATCGGTGGCATCCAGGAAGCAGATCTCGGTCGACGTCATCGGCGATCACCACACGAATCCATGGGCATCGGAACTCCCTCACCTTGCTTCGAACATGTGTACGATCAGGTTACCTGGGGCATCCTCTGAGCAGGCGCCTGCCGGGGGCGGGGGGGGAGGGCTAAGAGGCCGGTGAGGTGAGGCCGGTTCGCCAGGACCAGGCGGCGATTTCGACGCGGTTGCGGAGTTTCAGCTTGGCCTGGATGTTGGCCAGGTGGGTCTTTGCGGTGCCTGGTGAGATGACGAGTTCGGTGGCGATTTCCTGGTTGGTGAAGCCTCGGGCCACCAGGCGGGCGATGTCGCGTTCGCGGTCTGTGAGGGCGTCAGGGCCTGGGCCGGGGTAGGGGTGCGAGGGCATCGGCGGGGAGAGCCGGCGGAGGAGTCGTACGGTGATCTGCGGGCTGATCAGGGCGTCGCCCGCCATGGCTGCGCGGACGCCCTCGATCAGCAGGGCCGGGCCGGAGCGTTTGAGCAGGAAGCCGCAGGCGCCGTTGTGCAGGGCGGTGTGGACATAGTCGTCGAGGTCGAAGGTGGTGACGACGACCACCCTGGTCGGCCGGGTGGACTCGGGTCCGGCGAGCAGGCGGGTGAGTTCCAGGCCGTCGAGGCGGGGCATGCGGATGTCCGCCAGGACGACGTCCGGCCGGAGGTGGCGGGCCAGTTCGAGGGCGGTGGCGCCGTCCGCGGCCTCGCCGATGACGGTCATGTCCGGCTGCGAGTCGAGGACGAGCCGGAAGCCGCTGCGGACGTCGTCCTGGTCGTCGGCCAGGAGGATGCGGGTGGGGGTGCCGCTCATGTCGCCTCCGGGGGGAGCGGGTGGGTCTGCGGGAGTACGGCCCGTATCTGCCAACCGCCTTTGTGCGGGCCGTAGGTGAGGGTGCCGCCGGTCGCCTGGACGCGTGCGCGCAGGGAGGTCAGGCCGCGACCGCCGTGGCCGGCGCGCCCGCGTCGATGGCGGAGAGCGGAGAAGGCGGTGGCGGTGGCGGTACCGGCGTCGTTGATGACCTCGATCTCGAGGGTGGGTACTACGGGGTGGGCGATGAGGTTGCCGATGGCTGGGGTGAGGGTTACGTCGACGCGGGCCGCTCCAGGGGCGTGGCGGCGGACGTTGGTGAGGGCTTCCACGACCATCCGGTAGGCCGTGGAGCTGGTTGCGCGGGAGAGGGTTTCGGGGGTGGCGGGCGGCATGGTGAGCCGGGCCTCGGTGGCTCCTGCGGCGGTGAAGCGTGCGATGAGGGTGGGGAGTTGGTCGACGCCTGGTAGGGGTTCGGGGGGCGGCGCGGAAACCGGGGGCGGGGCAGGGAGTGTGGATGCCTGCTGGGGTGGTGGGGCGGCGTGTGTGGGGGTGTCCCGGCGGGTGAGGGTGTCGCCGTGTGCCTCGTGGAGCATGCGGACGGTGCGGTCCATGGACGCCAGGGCGTTCAGGCCCGCTCGTTCGATGCGTTCCAGCGCCGGCAGGGCCTGGCCCGGGTCGGATGCGGCCACGAAGCGGGCGGCCTGTGCCTGGGCGACGATTCCGCTGATGTCGTGGGCGACGAAGTCATGGAGATCTTGGGCGAGTTCGAGCTGCTGTGAACGCCGCGTCTCGACCACCAGCCGGCGCCGCCGAATTTCCACCAGACGTGGATAGCCGCCCACGACGGCCGCGCCCAGCACCGGCAGCGTCCAGAAGGCAGCGGCACCGGCCAGCGGCAATACGGACGGCTCCGGCATCAGGGGCAGCGTCCACGTCGCGACGGCCACACCTGCCACCACAGCCGCGATCACCGCCTGCCGGAGCGGCGCCCAACGCGCCACTACGGCAAGGAGCATCAGCAGCATCGCCATTTCGGCCAGCCGCCATACGGGCCCCCAGGGCTCCGATGGAGGGTCGGAGGCCGCTGTGGTGATCAGCGAGAGGCCTCCGACGAGCGCCAGCGGGCCGGCGAGGCGGTCACGCGAGCGCGGCCAGCGGACGGCGACCCAGAGGAGCAGGGCGGCGGAGGCGAGGGCCGGGACGGCTCCGTAGGGGATGGCCGGCCAGGTGCGGTACGCGAGGGGGAGGGCGGTCAGGGCTGCGCAGCCCGTTAGGCACGTGCCCGTGCCCGTCCCCACGTGACGCCTCATACAGGCACCCCCATGTCGCCTGCCGCGGGGATCGTCGCCCCCATATTGCTGTACGGACTTGGACCGCCATGACCGCCAACCGCCAACCGCCTGCCGCCTGCCGCCTGCCGCCTGCCGCCTGCCGCCACGACGTGCATCGCCCTGGCGCCGTCGATCCTACGAGCGGTGTTCTGGGCGCTCCCTCTGACGAACGGCAGAGATGACGGCCGCTTCGGCGCCCGGGATCCGCTGATCGGCAGATGGTCGGGGGCGTGCGGCCCGGCGTCAGATGGGAGGTGTCATCGACAGGGCGGTAGCCGTCAAGGCTGCTGCGTATTCAGGGAGTTCATCGTGCCCGGCATTCCTTCCTCCGTTCACATTCCTCCTTTCGTTCGCATTCCTTCTTCCGGCCGTTCGTCGCGCCTCGCCGGTGCCGGGTTCGCCGCTTCTCGGCGTCGTAGGGCCGTAGTGGGAGCCGGTGCCGCCGTGGCCGTGCTCTTCGGGCTGACGGGGATCACGCCCGCCGCGTCCGCCGCTCCCTCGGGTGCCGCTGCCGTCTCGAAGGCGCCGGGCGGGCTCGCCCGGGTGAGTGGTCAGGCGCGCGTCTTCTACGCCTACTCGCCGCACGACGACATCCGCTTCTCCGTCGATGCGAAGGCTGCCCCGTTCAGCCGGCCCGTCGAGGGGCTGCCTCGGGGGATGCCCACCGACGCACGGGGCACGGTCACGATCTCCCACTGGTCGCCCGGGAAGAAGCAGGGCCGACGTGCGGAGGCCGCGGTGGACTGCCTGGTCACCGGGGGCGACACCGCGACGCTCAGCGCCGTGGTGACCAAGTCCGAGGACCCCGACGAGATCGGGGAGCGGCTGGGCTTCAGCGTCAAGGGCGGTGGGCCCAGCAGGGGGCGGTTCGGCTTCTCCTGGGCGGTGTCGAACGTCGACGTCGTCGATGGCAAGGCCGTCTTTCCCCATGTCGGCACCTGTATGGCACCGGCTCCGTTCGCTGCGGTGACGAAGGGCGGCTTCAAGGTCACGCATGCGGAGCTGCCGCCGCTGCCGACGGGGTGGGGGAAGCAGGCCGACGTGGCCGGCTCCCGATGACGACGCCCGCGGTGGGGCGTGGCGGCCTGGGTGATGACCGTCTCCTGTCTGCCGCTGATGGCCTGGGGCCCGCTTCTGGGGTGGGTGGCGGTGGCGTACGGGCGTCGGCGCCGGGGGACGGACCGGCGGTTTCGGATGGCGTGAGTTATCCACAGGGTCGACGGGGACCCCCGCGGAGCTCGTAGGCTTTCGGAATGGCTCTGGCGGACGTGGAAGTGGTCGTGGACATGGATGTGGAAGGCGCTTCGGACGCAAGCGAGGCGGTGCAGGTGCTGCGCCGGGTGTTCGGCTATGACGCGTTCCGCGGCAGCCAGCAGGAGATCATCGAGCACGTCATAGGGGGCGGGGACGCGGTCGTCCTGATGCCGACCGGTGGCGGCAAGTCGCTCTGTTATCAGATTCCCTCGCTGGTCAGAAGCGGTGTGGGGGTGGTGATCTCACCGCTGATCGCGTTGATGCAGGACCAGGTCGACGCCTTGCGGGCGCTCGGTGTGCGGGCCGGGTTCCTGAATTCGACGCAGGATCTGGAGGAGCGTCGGCTCGTCGAGGCCGAGTTCCTGGCCGGAGAGCTGGATCTGCTGTATCTGGCGCCGGAGCGGCTGCGGGTCGAGCAGACGCTGAATCTGCTCGACCGCGGGAAGATCTCCCTCTTCGCGATCGACGAGGCGCACTGTGTCGCCCAGTGGGGCCATGACTTCCGGCCGGACTATCTGGCGCTGTCGATGCTGCACGAGCGGTGGCCCGAGGTACCGCGGATCGCGCTGACCGCCACCGCGACCGACGCCACGCATACCGAGATCACCTCACGGCTGCGGATGGCGGACGCCCGGCATTTCGTGGCGAGCTTCGACCGGCCGAACATCCAGTACCGGATCGCGTCGAAGAGCGAACCGAAGAAGCAGCTGCTGGAGCTGCTGCGCAACGAGCACGCCGGAGACGCCGGGATCATCTACTGCCTCTCGCGGGCCTCGGTGGAGAAGACCGCGCAGTTCCTGGTGGACAACGGCATCGCGGCGGTGCCGTATCACGCGGGGCTCGATTCGCGGACGCGTGCCGAGCACCAGGGCCGATTTCTGCGAGAAGACGGGCTGGTCGTGGTCGCCACGATCGCGTTCGGGATGGGCATCGACAAGCCGGATGTCCGGTTCGTGGCCCACCTGGATCTGCCGAAGTCCGTGGAGGGCTACTACCAGGAGACGGGCCGCGCCGGGCGGGACGGACAGCCGTCGACGGCCTGGCTGGCGTATGGGCTCCAGGATGTGGTGCAGCAGCGGAAGATGATCGACGGGTCGGAGGGCGACGAGGCGCACCGGCGGCGGCTGTCGGCCCATCTCGACGCGATGCTGGCGCTGTGCGAGACGGTGCAGTGCCGGCGGGTGCGGCTGCTGGCCTATTTCGGGCAGGAGAGCAGCGCGTGCGGCAACTGCGATACGTGCCTGGCACCCCCGCAGACCTGGGACGGCACTGTGCCCGCGCAGAAGCTGCTGTCCACGGTCGTACGTCTCCAGCGTGAGCGCGGGCAGAAGTTCGGCGCGGGACAGATCATCGACATTCTGATGGGGAAGAAGACCGCCAAGGTCATCCAGTTCGATCACGACGGGCTGAGCGTCTTCGGCGTGGGCGCTGACCTCCGGGAGGCCGAATGGCGGGGTGTCGTACGGCAGTTGCTGGCGCAGGGGCTGCTCGCCGTCGAGGGTGATTACGGCACGCTGGTGCTCACGGAAGCGAGCGGCGAGGTGCTGGGCGGCCGGCGCGAGGTGCCGATGCGGCGGGAGCCGGAGAAGGCGGCGCGGCCGGCCAGGACGAAGGCGAAGGGCAAGCGCGCGGTGCCGGCGGACCTGCCGGAAGCGGCGCTGCCGGTCTTCGAGGCGCTGCGCGGCTGGCGGGGCCGTACGGCCAAGGAACAGGGCGTGCCCGCGTATGTGATCTTCCACGATGCGACGCTGCGGGAGATCGCCACGCTCGGGCCGACGACGATGGCCGAGCTGGGCACGGTCAGCGGGGTCGGCGAGAACAAGCTCGCGAAGTACGGCCAGCAGATCCTGGATGAGCTGGCCGGGCGGGAGACCCCGGTGGGCGCCGGTGCCGGTGCGGGCGCCGGTGCCGGTGCCGCGAGGGCGGCTGGGGCGGCTGGGGCGGCTGGGGCGGCTGGGGCGGCCGAGGCGCATCACGCCGGACCGGAGCCCGAGGACGAGGATCTGCCGGAGCCGCCGGATGACATCGATTGGTGAGTGAGCCGGAGGGCGTCGAAGCGGTGGGGGGATGGGCGGGTGCGTCGAATGGGCCCGGCCGGCCGGCTGGGCGCGGTGGGGCGGACGGCTGGCGCCGGCCCTGTGAGGGCGGGCGGCTCCGCTCGGCCCCGCCAGGGCGGGCAGCTCGGCTCGGCCCGGTGAAGGCGGGCAGCTCGGCTCGGCCCGTGAGGGCGGGCGGCTCCGCTCGGTGAGCTGATGAAGGTGGCCGGCTGATGAACGGCGACGGCTGAGCTCCGTGATGGGCCCGGGCCATGAGGTGCGACCGGAGGGGGAATTCGGTGGATTTGGCCCGGCCTGTGCGGGCGTTCCTTCACACGACCGATCCCAGAGCTCTTGGTGACTGTTACACAACGGAAGGATCGCCGTTAAGGACGCTCCGTAGCGTGCTGACTCTCATCGCGTTCTTTATCGCATCCCTACGGCGGTCCGAGCCGCCCACGACGAGGAGTACCCATGCGGGCCCAGCGCCGCTCCGTGATCCGTACCGCCACCGTCGCGACCGGGGCACTGGCCGTGCTGCTGCTCCCCACGGGCGCCGCGTTCGCCGCCGAGCCCAGCGCTCCCTCGGAGAGCCGGACCTCGATCATGCTGCCCGACAGCGGGCTGGCCGGACTGGCGGAGAAGGCCGGCCAGCTGCCCAAGGCGGGCCTGATCGGTGGCGCCGGTGCGCTGGGCGTGGCCGCCACAGCCCTCACCGTCTACCGTCGGCGGCACGGAAGCCGCGGCCAGCAGGTCTGAGCCGTACGCCGGCCAAAAGGCCACGCGGCCCGACGGTTCCCGCGAACGAGCCCGGCCGACAACGAGCCCGGCCCCACCGCGAGCCCGGCGGCGGCGCCCTCGCGCCCCTACTCCTCCTCCCCCACCAGCCGCTGGACCTCCGCGTAGTCCAGGACCTCGCCGCCCGCCCCGGCCGCTTCCGTTGGCTGCCGGCCCGTGCGGATGGCGTCCGCTGCCGTGAGAGTGGCCTGGAGGGCGGTCCGGAAGAGCAGGGAGCCGGTGCTGATGCGGCGTACGCCGAGCTCCGCCAGACGGCTGACGGTGTGCCGGCCGGGCGCGAAGAGGATGTTCAGCGGGGCGGGGATCTCGGCGACCAGGGTCGAGATCTCCTCGTCGGCGACGACGCCCGGCACGAAGACGCCGTCCGCGCCCGCGGCCAGATACGTCTCGGCGCGCGAGAGCGTGACCGAGAGGGGCGGCGGACTGTCCGCCAGCCAGTGGGTGTCGACCCGGGCGTTGAGGTACAGGCCCGGTGCCCGTTCCTTCACCGCGCTGATCAATTCGGCCTGCTGCACCGGATCCTTCAGCCCCTCGCCACCGGGCAGCCCGTCCTCCAGGTTCAGCCCGGCCGCCCCCGCCTCCGCCAACTCAGCCGCCAGGTCCCCCACTTGGCCTGCATCGCCGCCGAAGCCGCCCTCCACGTCGACCGTGTAGGGGCAGGTCAGCCGACCATTGAGCCGCAGCACGAGCGCGACCGTGGCGTCCCGGACCTCGGCGAGCCCGCGCCCGTCCGGGTAGCCGTGGGCCGCGGCGACGCCCAGGCTCGTGGTGCCGACTGCCGCGTATCCGGCCCCGGCGAGTGCGACGGCCGAGATGACGTCCCAGGCGTTGGGGAGCAGCAGCGGCTGATCGGCGTGGTGCAGCGCGTGGAAGTGGAAGGTGGCGTACTCCGGGGAGGTGCTCATACGGGCACCGTAGGCCGGAGTCCCTTCGGTAGGCGTCGAAGACTCGCGGCGGACGACGGAGTCATGACCACTCCGGCGTACAGCCACCGTGCGCCACCGCTTGTCCGCCCCCTCCGCCCCTCGAAACCGCGGCACACCGCGCGGGCCGTCCCGGCGTCTCCCCCACCGCCGCCCGGCCCGTGCCCACCCCTCGGCTCCTGCACCACCGCCCAGCGGCCCCACGCCCCAAAATCACCGAGCGCCCGCCGTCCCCGGCCTCGTACCGTACGAGCATGATCGAGACGCCGCGCCGGAGCGAGACCGCGCCCGCCACTCTCACCCTCTGGCGCCCCACCGGCCCCGAGGAGCTCGCCCTGGTCGAGGCGTCCGGCTGGCGCGCCTGGCCGCCGCGCCTGCCCGACCAGCCGATCTTCTATCCCGTGCTCAACGAGGACTACGCGATACGGATCGCCCGCGACTGGAATGTGCCGGCCTCCGGCGTCGGCCATGTCACCCGCTTCGAGATCGAGGCGGACTTCGCCGCGCGCTATCCGGTGCGGCAGGCGGGCGGCGAGACGATCCTCGAACTGTGGGTCCCCGCTGAGGAGCTGGCGGAGTTCAACCGGCACATCGTCGGGCGCATCGAGCTGGTCCGCAGCTTCCGGCCGGCGCAGGAGGAGTCACCGGAGGGAGGGGAGTAACGGGGAGCGGTCGGCAGGGAGTGACCGAGCGGCGAACGGCCGGCGGGAATGACCAGCCGACGAACCATCACCAGGGGGGCGCGGCGGGGACCAGCGGCCCTGCCCCGGGCCCCCGGCCCCGTGCGTACCCGGCCCCCCGACCCACCTCCCCATCACCGAGCCCAGCTCGCCCCACCCCACCCCCAGCCCCGCCGCCCTACCGACTCCCTCCCCCACCACACACCCCCGGCCGCCCATACACCGTGATCCGGGCGCCCCGTACCTCCCTGCTGCCGCAGATTTCGAAGGCGGCGCGCAGCGTGGACCGCTTGGCGATTTCCTGGTCGCTGTCGTCGGCCGGCTGGTCGTCCGGGTCACCGGCGACGACGATCCGGCGGGCGGCCAGCATCCGTTCACGGATCACATCGCCGGAGCGCTCGGTGCCGTAGAGGGTGTGCGAGGCCAAGGGGCTCTTGGCCAGCGCGAGATCGTGCAGCCCGCGGAACTCGTGCGGCAGGGTCGCCCGCCAGATCCGCCGCCGGGACGGCATGAACAGCAGCCCGTCGCCGGGCTCGGCCACCGCGCGTACGGCGTGCGCGACCGCGGTGACATCGTCGACCCGGCTGTCCGGGCTGCGCAGATGGACGTTGACCGGCAGCAGCGCCGCCAGGAGCAGTGCCACCGCGGTCGCCCGCCGCAGGCGCCGGCCACGGGTCTGGCCCCGCTCACCGGCCGGCCGCAGCAGCCGCGCCAGCGCGGCACCCGCGAGCAGCGCGAACCCGACGACGTAGTAGAGGACATAGCGGTCCACGTACGCCGGCTCGACATGGGAGAGCAGCAGCAGGAGGAGGGTGGGCAGAAGCAGCAGCGGGACGCCGAGGGCCCGTAGCCCGATAGGGCCGCGGGAGCGGCTCCGGACGCGGGCGCAGGCGATGCCGAGGACGGCGAGCACGGCGAACGTCAGCAGCTGGAGGGGGTCCGGCCACAGGAGCCAGCTGATCTGCGCCGACTGCCGGGTGCTGAACACCGCGAGCGGCGCCAGACCGGCAAGGACGGTGGCGGAGGCGAGCAGCCAGGCGCGCAGTACGCGGCGGGGCAGCCGCGCCAGGACCACCGCGGCGCCGTGCGCGGGCAGCGCCAGCACCGCGAACTCGTGCAGCAGACAGGCCGCCAGCATCAGCGCCGTATAGCCGGCCCACAGTCCTCTGCGCGGGCGGGTCGCGGCCGGCACCAGCACATACGTGGCCCAGACGACCAGCGCGCAGACCATCGCGTACGAGCGGCCCTCCTGCGCGTACTGCTGGACGACCGGGATCAGCGCGAAGGTGAGGCCCGCCAGCAGCCCCGCCCGTCGGCCGACCAGGCGCTGCCCCAGTAGGGCGACCCCGGCGGCAGCGGCCGTCATCGCCACTACGGACGGCAGCCGCAGACCGACCGCATCGCCGAAAGCGCCGCGGAGGGTGGCGTCGTAGCCGGCGAACCAGAGGTGCATCAGCGCGTAGTACAGGCCGTGCACGACGTCGACGTGCTGGAGCGTGTGCCACAGGTCGGCCAGCCCGCGGTGCGCCATGTCGTAGGTGACCGCCTCGTCCCGCCATATGGCGTCCTGCCGGCGGATCCCCCACGCCCCCAGGAACAGCATCAGCCCCGCGGGCATCAGCACCACCGCGCCCTGCGCCACCCAGATACCGCGGGCGGCGACGGCGGACACATACGTCTTCTGCGCTTGCGCTACGTCGATGACGGGCTCCGGTCACGTACGAAACGGACGGACAGACAGACGGACAGACGAACGGAAGGTCCCGAAGACCAGAGGACTAGAGGACCAGAAGGCCGAAAGGCCGAAAGGCCGAGGGCGGCCGGTGGCCGGGGACGCTCCCCCAGCCAACCCGGCGCCCCCGACCCCCGGCCCCGCTGCTCAGGTGATGCGGATCAGCTTCGCGCCGAAGCCCGGCTCGGCGAGGTCCTGCTTCAGGGCCACCGGCACCTTCTGCGCACTCTCGCCGTCGCCGACCGTCAGCACGCCCACCACGGTGCCGGCCTTCGCCGTGTGGGGGATGCTCTTGCCGCCGTCGCTCATGGAGAACTTGGCCTTCATGCCGGCCCAGCCGACCGCCGACAGGTTCTTGGTCGCCACGACCGGCGTCTCACCGCCGAGCCCGTCGTCCACGTAGCCGACGACCTGGCCCTTCTTGACCACGGAGGCCGAGGTCAGCGCGTCACGGGCACCCGTGATCACCTTCGAGGTGTTGTTCAGGGCCAGCGGGAGCGAGCTGGAGCCGTTCGGGTCCGGGCCGCTGACGTGCTGATCCATCGTCACACCGATCAGCAGCTGGTCCTTGTCGCCGACGGTGCGGTAGCCGGCCCACATGAACGTCCCGCCGGCCGGCGTGCTCGAACCCGTCTTGATGCCGGCCACCTTGCCCGCCATCGTCGTGAGCAGCGAGTTGTTGTTGTAGATCCGCTCCGGCAGGCCCGGGATCTGGGCGTTCTCGGTGCGCACGACCTCGCGGAACGCGTCGTTCTTCATGACCTCTTCAGCGAGCTTGAGCTGGTCGACCGCGGTGCTCTTGGTCGACGCGTCCAGGCCACTGGGGTCGGTGTAGGTCGTCTTGGTCATCCCCAGGTCCTTGGCGGCGGCCTGCATCTTCTTCGCGAACGCCTTCTCGGACCCGGCATCCCAACGCGCCAGCTGCCGTGCGGCGTTGTTGCCGGAGGGGATCATCAGCATCTGGAGCATCTGATACTGCGTGAACGTCTGCCCCGCCTTGAGCGTCACGCGCGACTCGTCCCGCTTCTTCGAGTCCGCCTCGGCCTGCGGGTCGATCGTGATCGTCTTGCCCTTCTCGCCCTTCTTGAGCGGGTGGTCGCGCAGGATCACATAAGCGGTCATCGCCTTGGCGACACTCGCGGTCGGTACGGGCTTGGCCTCGCCGGACGTGCCCATGGTGCCGACGCCGACGACCTTGACGGCGGCCTGGCCCTGGTTGGGCCAGGGAATCGACAGCTTGCCGCCCTCAAAGGTGAACCCGGTCGACGCACCGACGGCGAGCTCGGGGTCGGGCAGCGGGCGCACCGCCTGGGCGACCACGAAGATGATCAGCAGCAGCACCGCCAGCGGGGTCCAGATCTTGAACCGGCGGACGACCGAACGCAGCGGGGTCTCGGGCGGCGGCGGGGTGTTGGTGAGCTGCGCCAGGAGGTCGAGCGGCGGCAGCGGCTGCTGCTTGGTGCGCTCGGCCTCGGGCAGCTCGGACGGGGCGGCCGTGGCACCCGTGGTGGCGGACGGCATGGCGCCCGGCCGGTCCGCGGGCTTGGGCGCCGCGGCCGGCTTGGCGGACTTCGCGGGCGCGGCGGCCGGCAGCGCGCCGGTGGCCTTGCCGGCCGGCTTGGCACCGGACTTGCCGGCGGGCTTGTCCGCGACCTTGCCCTCGGGCTTGTCGGCCGTCTTGTCGGCCGTTTTGTCGGCCGTCTTGTCCGCGGGCTTGTCCGCGGGCTTGTCGGCTGCCTTCTCCCCGGGCTTGTCCGCGACCTTGTCGGGCGTACGGGCGGGGGTCTTCGGCGCCGTCTTGCCCAGCGACTTGCCCGCCGTGCCGTCGTCCGCCGACTTCAGCGCCACGAACTGGCTGGTCCGCTCCGAGTCCCGCTCGGCGACCTTCGCCGCCTTGGCCTCGTTCTTGCCCTCGTTCTTGGCCTCGACGTCAGCCTTGGCGTCGGCCTTGCCCTTGCTCTCGGGCTTGTCCTTGGCCTTGCTCTTGGCCGCGTCGCTGCCCTTGGCGGGCGGGGAGATCTTGAACGCGGTGGTCGCCTGATCGACGGCCTCCGCCTCGGCACCCTTCTTCGACTTCGCAAACGCAAAGACCCGCGTCGCCTCATCGACCGCCGACTCCTCGGCCTCAGCCGCTTCGCCGCCCGCGCCGTCCCCGTTACCCTCACTCGCCGCACCGGCCGCCCCACCGGGCTTGCCCTTCTGCGGCCCGACGGTCTTGAACACGGCGGTCGGCTGATCGACAACCTCGGCGGCCTTGGACGGCGATGCGGGCTTGCCCTCGGAGTCGAACTTGTTCCCGGACTCGGGCTCGCCCTCGGCCCCGGACTTCCCCTCAGGGCCGCCCTCGCTCTGGGGCTCACCCTTGCCCTTGGGCTGCGACTTCGCCTCGGCCTGCGACTTCGCACCGGCCTTGGAGCCATCGCGACCGGCATCGGCTTCGGCTGCGGCATCGGCGTCCGTCTCGCTGCCGGTGTCCGTCTCGGCATCGACGTCAGCGTCGGCGTCGGCGTCAGCTCGGGAATCGGCGTCGGCGTCGGCGTCAGCCTTCGCCCCGGACCCCGACTTCGCCGTAGCTCCCGCCTCAGCACCCTCGCCCGCGCCGTCCTCCTCCGCCTTCGCCCCAGCCTTCGCCTCCGGCTTCGCGTCGGCACCAGCCCCGGCCCCCTCGGCCTCGGCCTCGGCCTCACCCGACCCAGCGGCCGACTCGGCCTCCGCCTCGGCCTCAGCCTTCACCTCGGACTCCGACGCAGCAGCAGCACCGGCATCGCCGTCGCCACCCTCACCCGCCTCGGCGCCCTCGGCTCCCTCGCCGGCCTCATCGCCGCCCTCATCGCCGCTGCCCGCGACCCAGGCGGCCACAGCGGCGCGCAGACGGTCGTCGCCACCCTCGGCGCCCGCACCGTCCTCCGCGGCCTCCTGAGGCTCCTCAGGCGCGTCCTCGGGCGCCGAATCGGCCCCGGCCTCCGCCTCCGTCACGGACTTCGCCTCCGCCGCGGCCTCCGCCCCGTCGTCCGCAGGCTTCGGATGCTTCCCGGCATCCGATTCCTGCGCCGATTCGTCCGGCTCCCCGCGGAAGGCCGACAGCCGCGGATCACGTGCGTTCCGCGCCGTCTTCCCCGACGACTGCTTCTTGTCCGACTTGTCGGGGGACTCGCCCGCCACCGATGTCTCCTTCATACGTCCCACTGCTGCCTGGCCCAGTGTTCCCAAGTGTCCTGTGTCCACGTGGCCCCATCTCGCCGCCACGCGTACCGGTAGATGCCGCACCCCTCAGAAAGATGTCGCCGACGTGCAAGACGAGAACGACATACCTACCGGTTCCATATCGAACCCCCCACGCACTCTCGACAGATGAATGTGAGAGGGGTCACCCTGTCATTCATCCACGCGGGGAGGCATGGATGGGCAGGAGCCGCAGAACAATTCCGGAGGAGCTTCTGCTGCTCGCTTTGGACCCGACCACGGGCACCACAGCGCAGCCGCAGTCGCTCGACCTCGGCCTGGCCGGGGCACAGCTAGTAGAGCTGGCTCTGGCAGGACGGATAGCCCCAGACGGGGATCGTATCGCCGTGGTGATGGCACGGCCGACAGGAGATCCAACTCTGGACTCCGCGCTCGAACTGCTGCGCCGACGCGGCAGTCCGGTGCGCGCGGTCCACTGGATCGGCGGGCCCCGACTCGGGCTGCGCCAGACCTACCTCACGCATCTCGAACGGTGCGGCATGGTGCATGCCGTGGCGGGACAGATGTGCGGGGTGCTGCCGACGACGCGCTACCAGGCGACGGAGACGGCCATCAGCCGGGAAATCAGGACCCGGCTGGACAACGCGATCCGCACCGGCGTACCCCCGGACCCGCGGACCGCGGCGCTCGCCGCGCTGGCCCATGCGGTCGGCCTCGGCAAGCATCTGTATCCAGGAAACGAAGGGCGGTCATCGCGCTCCCGTCTCCGGGATCTGATCCGGCACGACCCCATGGGCGGGCTGGTCGCACACGCTGTCATGGATGTGCAGAACGGTGTCGCGGCACAGCCCCGGCGGCAGCAGGCGGCCGCCGCGGGACCGGTCCGGCAGCCGGCGGCACGGGCCACGGCGGACCCGGCCGGCGCGCCGGTCCAGTCGCGGCACGGCCACGGCCGGATGGCCCGGGTAGGCGCCCGCTGACGCCGTAATACGCCGTACGACCTCTCGCACCACCCAGCGCGCAGCAACTCGTACCACCCGTCCCCAAAGTTCCGTACGGGAGCCGCAGCACCAAGCGCGGGGTGGCGGACCGACCGTTCCACAAAACGGCCGGCCCGCCACCCCGCGCATCTGCTCGCTCTGACATCAGCGACTCGGCCGCCGATTTTCCCTCCTGGCCACCTTGTCCAGCCGTTTGCCAGCGCGGCGTGGACCGTTGGTGGCAGTCTGCTGAACAGAAATAACAGCAGTACGGAGTTGGAGGTGCACTTAGCGTGGCGTCCAGTGTGAACCCCACCGTCAGACGACGCCGATTGGGCCAGGAGCTGCGCAGGCTTCGAGAGGCCAAAGGCATGACGGCGGAAGAGGTGGCAGACCGGCTGCTCGTCTCGCAGTCAAAGATCAGCCGTCTCGAGAACGGCCGTCGCAGCATCAGCCAGCGCGACGTCCGGGATCTGTGCGGGGTGTACGAGGTTGCGGACCAGCACATGGTCGAATCCCTCATGCAAATGGCCAAGGAGTCCCGCCAGCAGGGCTGGTGGCATGCATTCGGGAGTCTCTCGCCGAGCTACAGCGTCTACATCGGCCTGGAAGCCGACGCGCTCTCCGTGCGGAATTACGAGTCGCTTCTGGTCCCCGGCCTTCTCCAGACACCCGAGTACGCAGAGGCCGTGATCCGTGGCATGTGGCCCGAAGCCACTCCGGATGACGTCGAGAGCCGAGTCGGTGTGCGTCTCAAGCGACAGCAGCGTTTGCACGCCCCTGAGGCACCTCTCCGGTTCTGGGCGGTGATTGACGAGTCAGCCACCCGCCGGATCGTCGGGAACCGCCAGACGATGCGTGAACAGCTCGAGCATCTCGTGGAGTTGAGCCAGCTCCCGCACGTCACCCTCCAGGTGGTTCCGTACTCGGTGGGGTCACACCCCGGCATGACCGGGACGTTCTCCATCCTGGAGTTCGACGACCCTTCTGACTCGACCACCGTCTATTTGGAAGGCGTAACCAGCGACCTCTACTTGGAGAAGCATGGAGACGTCCACAAGTACGGGATCATGTACGAGCACCTGCGGGCTCAAGCACTGAATGCGGACGAGACGAGAAAATTCATCTCAGATGTGGCCAAGGAGTACGCCGCCTGATCGGTGGGGGCGGAAAATACACCACCACCACACCAGCACGGAAGAGTATTCCCGTATATGTCATCCGGTCGAGTGATCGACTGCCCCTGTTAGCGATGTTGGAGCGTAGCGTCATCAGCACTTCGAGAAGTCACCACTTCTCGCCAACCCGAACGCACGGGAGTGCACATGACGAGGAAGCTCAGCACAGAACTCATGTGGCGGAAGTCGACTTACTCGGGTAAGGACGGAAATTGCGTCGAGGTCGCCCGCCTGGATGGCTCAGCTGTTGCCGTGCGCGACAGCAAGGCGCCGCACGGTCCGGCACTCGCGTTCTCGGAGCATGCCTGGACTGCTTTGCTTTCGGATATCGACCGCGGTCGTCTTGGTAGCGCCTGACATCGCCACCTCGCGTCACGATACGAGCCCTCTCGACTGGTCCGCCGTCCTGGCCGAGGGGGCTCACCTCCGCCCACTGCTCAGCGTCCGTACGTCGACCGCGGAGCGGCAAGCGGAGCCCGCTCAGCGAAGCTCATCGACATAGCGGTCGGTTCCAGGCAGCGTGGGTATAAAGGGTGCGACCAATTCGACAGAGCCGAGATCACGCTCCGCCACTATCGAATCAAACCCTGTGAAGTGCTCTTTCCAGCAAAGGCGCGGATCCTGCTCCAGGAACCACAGGAGCGTCAAGCGGCTGTCCACCCCCTCCACCTGTTTCACATACGACATTCGGTCTTCAGGCAGCGGGTGGGGGCAAAAGGCCAGAACCATGGCCGCAGGCGACCCCGGCAGCCTTTCCCTGAGGTGCTCGGCGCACAGCCACTCAAGAAGTTTTGACCGCCGATCGGGACCAGCAGCGTCGACGACCGTCACGACCAAACCTTCGTAGGGGTAATTCAGGGCATGGAAGTCACGGGGGCCCTCACCCCCGTCTCGGTACACCGTGGCCACGCGCTCATGGAAGGCCGTAAAAACGTGGGTACGATCGCGGAAGACCCGGTCGTCATCGTTGAGCCTGCGATTGATTCCCACACTCCACCGCAAATGCTCCGCATAGCGCCCTTCCGTCACCCAGTACGTCGAGATATAACACCCACTGGTCACGGGCCGGGCGACCGCAGACTCCTCCGGATACCTGAGGAGCTGGAGGTCCCGCGTCGCCACCCATCGCCGACCTGCATACATCCACGGCATGGCCATGGCTCCAGCGATGAAGTGGTCATCCTCGTACCACCTGTTATAGGCGCGCTCATGGCCGATATGCGGCTCAACCATGGTGATGAGGGCATGTCCCGGCCGGACGCCGTACGGCCCCACGCCGGCCAACTTGCCGTATGTCTCAACCTGCGTGACCTCGCTCATCGGTGCACTCCTGGAGCAGACCTACCTGACGGAGCAACATTCTGACGCTCCGTCAGGTCTCTGGCTAGGGTCCCGACTACCGCACCGCTTCCTCCGCCGTCTGCAACGCGGCGCGGCAGTCAATCGTCTCCTGGTGATCGTCTCCGAGCACTCGCCGGCAGGCTTCGAGTGTCTCCCTCCCCAGCCGGACCGCCTCTTCTGTACGCCCGGCTACCTGCGCGATGCGCACAAGCTCGATACGGATGAGCAGCGTGTGGTGATGCTCATCGCCGAGCACCGATCGCCGGACCTCCAGCACTTCCTCCGCCAGCTGCTGGGCTTCCTCCCACTGCCCCAGGCCCCGAAGAACCATGGCGAGTCGATTGGCGCTGGCCATCGCGAGCCAGTGCTGCGCGCCGTGCACCCGCCTGTAGGCATCCAACGCGCGACGGGCCGGGGCCTCGGCCTCCGCTGCCCTGCCCACTTCGTCAAGGACAAAGGCCCTGGTGAGAGAGCTGCTGATGGTGATGGGATGCTCCGCTCCGAGGACGCGTTCGCTGATCTCGCAAATCTCCTCGGAGATCCGGACGTTCTCGTCCTCGTCCCCCATGCGGCACAGCACCTCTGCCAGCAGACCCCGGCTGTGCAGCGTGTCCGGGTGTCCTGCCCTCAGTACCCGCTCGCGCCCTTCCGCGGCCCGACGGATCGTGCGCTCGGCAGCCGGCCAATCCCCGGTGAGATAGATGGCGAAGAAGAGTTCATGCGCGCTGGTCAGCGTGTCCGCGGAATCGGCACCCAAGGTGTGCTCTCGTCGGGCCAGCACATCACGGTGCAGGGAAAACGCGGCGTCGTGATCGCCGGCCCAGACCAGTATTCCGGCGAGCTGATGCTGGTTCCGCGTTCTCAAGTAATTGCACAGCGTGGGGAACCATCATGTTTCGCATGCGATCTCCAGCAGGTGTTGGAACTTCTTCCGGGAATGCCTGGACGAAGAGACGGGCAGCCGCTGCCAGCAACGGTGCACGCATCCGTACAGGCATTCCCCTGAACACTGTGTCCAGCACCAGTGCGTGGAGCTGCACGATACGAGTCGGTCGTTCACCGTCCTGCCCCGGGAAGTCCTCGACCAGGACCAGGGCATGACCGACAAGTCCGCGCAAACATGAGGCCACTCGCGTGCTGGACAAGGGTGGTTGGAGCCCATCCAGCCCGGCGGCTTCAATTTCTCCCGGTCGGATGAGGCTGATGGGCAGTGGGCCAGGGGCGAAGCAGCTGAACAAACGCATGAGCGTGCCGGCATCGGGCAGTCCGCGCTCCGCCAGCGCATCGAGTGAGAGCTGCCAGGTACTCCCCAGCGTCCGACGCATGTCGGAATCCCACGGGACGCTCCCATTATCGATCTGCACACTCGGTTCATGCGACAGCCGGTGGCGGAAGTCGGCCATCGTCACCGCCTCCAGCAGCTGATCGGACAGCTGCGATCCGACAAGCGTGAGGGCCAGCGGAAGGCGTCCAACTGCTTGCGCCAGCTCCAGTGCGTCCTCGTCACTGCCAGTGGAGGGTGCCAGGTCACTCAGCACCAGGGCGGCGTCCTGCGGTGGCAAGAGACCGATGTGGTGGGGTTCGGCGTCCCCCCAAACCGGCGACTGAGTTTGTCGTGACGTCACCAGGGTGGTTCCGTACCGACTGGGCCTGATCCACCCGCCATCGAGGAAGCTGGGTTCATCCGCGTTGTCCAGCACCAGAATCCACGGCGTGCCCGGTCGATCCAGGTATCCCCAGACCAGGTCCGCGGCCGGTCGGAGCCCTCGTTGAACGGCCTCCAGCTCAGCGGTGGTGGCACCGCGCTCGGCGGCGACGGAGAGCATGCCGGCGCGTAGTGCGAAGCGGCTGGCGGCACCTACCCAAAAGCCCTCAACCGCTCCGCTGCTGACGGTCTCATCGAATACGAATCTCGCCAGGGTGGTTTTGCCGCATCCGCCCAGTCCGTGCAGCACATGGACCCTCGCGCCGCCAAGGGTCGTCACGGGCGGAGAGAAGCCGACGCTTGGCCTCGTCCCGGTTGCGTACAACAACCGGCTTGGATGCAGCCAGGGGAACCCGAATCGAGTCCGGTCCTGCTCCAAAGCCATCGGACGTCTGCGGAGAAGGGCTCGGCCCCGTTGAGTCACCGTTGTAGTGGTGGTGGTGCTCGGTGATGTGCTGGTCTCTCTCTGCCTGAAAGACTCTTCCTTGCCCGTGAGCCACGGCTTGGGGAGCCACATTCTTCCCCCGCGGATGGTGCTCCGACATTCCTTGAACTCCTCTGCCGGCCCGGCCGTTTGATAGTCGCGCCCCACGGAAAACCCGTTCAGGCCGTAGGAACTGCCCCTGTGCGGGCCTGGCTCAGGCTTCCCGGATGGTCTGGTTGCCACCCGCTTGATAGACCCGGGCATGGCCGGAGGCCGTCGCGTTCATCTGTACCTGACCGATGCGGACCTGCTCGGCAGAAGCCAGCAGCGGATTCCACTCTTCGTCCAGTACGCGGCGCAGCTCGCTTTCCAGAGAGGGGTCGTCCCGAAGGAGTCTGCGCAGGCGCCGCTGCCAGTCGGCGGCAAGGTCGCCCTCCGCCTGCACGTCGCCGTCTTCCCGCGCCGCGATCACCTCCGCTCGGACTTCAGCGAGCTCAGCCTCGACGGCAGGCACCCGGTCCGGATGCACGCGACGCCACAGCGCCACCGCCGAGTCCCGGGCATGCTGCCAAGCATCGGTGGCCATGCTGCTCACCAAGGCAGTTCCCGCAGCGAGTACCAAGGGATCCATTCCCCGTGCCCCCTCTGAAATAGTCCACGTCCGGCCGCCACCGTAACCGGACCGCACGACAACATTCCGAGGCTTCCCCATGTCGAAGCCCATCATCCGGTCCCCCCTGCGCCCCGCCCCCCGGCCGCTTAAGCTGCCGGGCATCTGTGGCTGACGGTGGTTGGGCGCAGAATTCGAGCGATGGGAGTCGTCATGGCGGACGCGATAGTTGGCCACGCTGTTGCCCCCGTGCCCGGGCTTGCCGCCCGGGCGGCGCGGACCGGGAGTTCGCCGGTGCGGGACATCCTGGCGCTCACCGCCCGGCCGGAGGTCATCTCGTTCGCGGGTGGGCTGCCCGCGCCCGAGCTGTTCGATACGGAGGGGCTGGCGGCCGCGTTTCAGTATGTGCTGGCGGAGGATCCGCTGCGTGCGCTTCAGTACTCCACCAGCGAGGGCAGTCCGGCGCTGCGCGCGGCCGTCGCGGCGCGCATCACCGCGCGCGGGCTGGCCACCGACGCCGACGACCTACTGGTGGCCACCGGCTCCCAGCAGGGGCTGACGCTGCTGGCCACCGCCCTGCTGGAGCCGGGGGACGTAGTGCTGGTCGAGGACCCCTGTTACCTCGCGGCGCTCCAGATCTTCTCCTTCGCCGGTGCCCGGGTGGTGCCGGTGCCTACCGACGACGAGGGGCTGGACCCGGTCGCGCTGGACGAGATCACCGCGCGGGAGCGGCCCAAGCTGCTCTATGTCGTGCCGACCTTCCAGAACCCGACCGGCCGCACGCTGTCCGCCGAGCGCCGGGCCGCGGTCGCCGAGGTCGCCGCCCGGCGCGGGCTGTGGATCGCCGAGGACGACCCGTACGGCGAGCTGCGCTTCGAGGGTGAGCCGGTGCCGTGGGTCGCAACCTTCCCCGGGGCCGAGGACCGTACGGCGCTGCTCGGCTCGTTCTCCAAGGTGATGGCGCCCGGTCTGCGGCTGGGTTCGCTGCGCGCGCCGGCCGCGCTGCGGCGCGCCTGTGTCATCGCCAAGCAGGCCGCCGATCTGCACACCTCCACCGTCGACCAGGCCGCGGCGGCCCGGTACTTGGCGGTCGCGGACCTGGACGCGCATCTGCTGCGGGTCCGCGACGCCTACCGGGAGCGGCGGAACGCGCTGGTCGACGGGCTGGCCGCGGCGCTGCCCGAGGGCTCACGGTGGAACCGTCCGGCGGGCGGCATGTTTGTGTGGGCGACGCTGCCCGCGGGGTACGACGCGACGGCGCTGCTGCCCGAGGTGGTGCGGCATGACGTCGCGTACGTCCCCGGCGCGCCGTTCTTCGCCGGGCCGCCGGATGCCACGGCCGTGCGGCTGTCATTCGTGACGCACCCCCCGGAGGAGATCCGCGAGGGGCTCGGACGGTTGGGGAAGGCGCTGGAGGGGGCCTTGTAGGGGGCGTGGCGGGAGGGCTGAGTGCCGGGGGCGCAGCATAGCTGAGCGCGCGGGGACGCGGCGGTACGGCTGAGCGCGGGCGGGCGGCATCTGTTCCTGCGGGCCCGTCGCCGCCGCCCTGATAGCGATGCGCCCTGAGGCCGACTGCCCCCGCGTGGCTCCGTCTTGGCGAACGGCTCTGGCCTTCCCGGGGCGCTGGGCCTAGCCTGACGGGCCATCAGACGTGAGCTGGGCGGCCCGGCCGGGAGGCACACATGCTGCTGCGGAACAAGACTGTCGTCATCTCGGGTGTAGGAGCCGGGCTCGGCCATCAGGTCGCGGCGGCCTGTGTGCGGGAGGGCGCCTCGGTGGTGCTGGGGGCCCGTACGGAGGCGAATCTCGCCAAGTCGGCCGGGGAGCTGGATCCTTCGGGCGCGCGTACGGCCTGGCGGGTGACCGATATCGGGGACGAGGCGCAGTGCGCGGCGCTGGCTGCGCTGGCCGTGGAGCGGTTCGGCGGGATCGACGCGGTGGTCCATGTCGCCGCCCTGGACTCGCTGTTCGGAGGCCTGCGGGATGCCGACTTCGACTCCTGGCACCGTGTCGTGGACGTCAATCTCTTCGGCACGCTACGGATGACCCGGGCCTGTCTGCCGTCGCTCACGGCGCGCGGCGGCGGCTCGGTGGTGCTGATCGGCACCCAGTCGTCGGTCGCCGCGCCGTCACAGGTCCAGCAGGCGGCGTATGCGGCGTCCAAGGGCGGGCTGGTCTCGGCGATGTACTCATTGGCGCGCGAGCTGGGGCCGGACCGGATACGGGTCAACACCGTGCAGCCGGGCTGGATGTGGGGTCCACCGGTGGAGGCGTACGTACGGTTCCAGGCGCAGAGCGAGGGCGTACCGGAGGCCGAGGTGCTGGCCCGGCTCACCGAACGGATGGCGCTGCCCGAGCTGGCGACGGACGCGGATGTGGCCGAGACCGTGGTCTTTCTGGCCTCCGACCGGGCGCGCGCCATCACGGGGCAGTCGCTGCTGGTCAACGCGGGGGAATTGATGCGGTAGGGGCGGGGTGGCCTCTTCGGTTCGGGGGGGGGCCGCCGAGCCGGGTGAGGCGGAGGCATCTTTCCTTCGGGGTCCGGCCGAGCCGGGTGGTGGGGGCCGGGTGCGTCAGCGTCGATGAGGTGCGCGTCGCCGGGGCGGCCGGCCCCTGGGCCTCTGTGTTTGCGGCCGCCCTACAGGACAGCCCTCAGGCGCGCGGGTAACGGGCCAGCCAGCCCGGTGACGAGCCGGCCGGGCCGTGCAGCGCGGCGCCCTGCGTCATCTCCATCGAGAAGTCGTCGGCCAGCTGAAGGATCGTGTCCCGGCCCTCCAGCTCGACCAGCCAGACCGGCGGCAGTGCCGTCTCGCCGTGCAGGGTGCCCAGCAGATTGCCGCAGATCGCGCCGGTGGAATCACTGTCCCCGCTGTGGTTGACGGCCAGCAGGAGGCCGTGCCGGATGTCCTCGGCGACCAGTGCGCAGTACACGCCGATCGACAGTGCCTCCTCGGCCGTCCAGCCCTCGCCCAGGGACTCGACCCGGGCGGGCGTCGGCATGCCCTGCCGTACGGCGCCGAGCGCACGCTTGAGGGCGTCGGTGGTCTCCTCGTGGCCGGGGCGGGTGGCCAGGTGGGCCAGCGACTTCTGCACGGCGCTGTCGAGGTCCTCGCCACGGGCCAGCGAATGGCTGATCACCGCGAACGCGCCGGCCGCCAGGTAGCCGGTGGGATGGCCGTGTGTCTGCGCCGCGCACTCGACGGCGAGCTGGAAGACCAGCTGCGGCTCCCAGCCGACCAGCAGCCCGAACGGCGCGGAGCGCATCACCGCGCCGCAGCCCTTCGAGTCCGGATTCTTGGGGCTGTCGAGCGTGCCCATCACGTCGTCGCCGAGACCGCTCAGACAGGCCCGGCCCGGCGCCCGGCGGGAGTACAGCCACTCCTCGCGGGCGAGCCAGCCGTCGTCCTTCCTGCGCTCGTCCGGGCCCCAGTCGCTCTGGGTGGCGGACCAGCGCAGATAGGCCCGGTGGACGTCGGTGGGCGGATGCCAGGCGCCGGTGTCGCGGCGTACCTGGGCCCGGATCAGGCCGTCCACGGTGAACAGCGTCATCTGGGTGTCGTCGGTGACCGCGCCGCGCCGCCCGTAGGCGGGCACCAGATCGGTCACGCCCTCTTGGCCGTGCGCCTTACGGATCGCGTCGAGCGAGTCGAATTCGATACCGGCACCGAGCGCGTCACCGATGGCGCCGCCGAGCAGACAGCCGCGTACCCGGCTGCGGAAATCCTGCTGCTCCCCGCGCCCCCAGATGGCGCCGCCGCCCGCTGCGCTCATGCCGGAACCTCGCTCCGCTCGGCCTCGCATGCGCGCGGCGCGCACCCCTGAACGGCACGCTCGCTGCGCTCGCTCACTGCGCCCTCCTGAAGCTCACTACGTCACGGGGCCTTGCGGGGCCCCTTGCGCAGCACTGTAATCGACCGAGAATGATCAATTTTTGGCCAGGAGGGTATTGCGAATAGTCATTCGTAAGGAGGCTTTTAGTCGGTAGCGTCCGATGAATACGGGGTCGGGGGGTGCGGATCGTGCCACCGTCCGCCCCTCCACCGCCCATCCCCCAGGGAGAGCCCCATGACCCCATGGCGATGCGTGAGCGCACTCCGTACCCGGCCTCGCTCCTGGCCAGGCTGCCGCGCCTCCGGCTGCTGATCACCACTGGAATGCGCAACGCCGCCATCGATCTGGCGGCCGCCGCCCGGCACGGCGGACTTCCTGGCGGGCAGCCCGATCCGTCAACCGAGCTGAGGCGGCACCGGTCATCCGGATGTGGGACCCACCCCATGCGCCGATGGTCCCGGCCGGGCCGCGCTCCGCGGCGCGGTCGCGGGGAGGTGGTCAGCGCGCCGGGGTGTCGGGGCTCGGCTGATGCCGTCGCCCGCCGGACCCTAGGGCGGTCCCCCATCGGGTCCGGGGCGCAGCAGCCGCCCCCGTTCTCGTCCTCGCCTCGCCCGTGTCTCATCCTTCTTCTCGCCCTCGTCCCACGGGATGTCCGGCGCCACCCCCGTCTCTCCTTCCCCTCCCGCCCCTCCCGCCCCTCCCGCCCCCACCCGCCTCCTCCTGTCCCCCACCCCGGCGCGCATCCGTTCGATGATGGCGGCGTCGCCCGTTGGGCATGCTCTCCCCATGTCCGAGTACGAGTGGGATCGCACCACCATGGCTGTCGTCGCCTCCGCGCTCTCCGGAGACAGCGACGGCGCGGTGGAACTCCTTCGGCCGCTCCCGCAGAGCGATGTGTGCCATATCGCCGTACGGCTCGCCGCCATGGCCGCCGACGCACTGATCGTCGCCGCCCAGGACAGCGGAGGGGACCGCGAGGAGGCCCTGTCGCAGTGGCAGCAGTGCATCCTTCAGCACGAGGCGGAGTACGAGGGCGGAGTGGGGGACTGAGCAGCACCTGGGGCCCTGCTCCCGCAGATTAGCCGCCGGCGGTGGTGCGCGAAGGGGGCTGTGGATAACCGTGGATTCCGGCCCCCACCGGCTACTCCACGACCGGCAGCAGCTCCGGCAGATGGCCGTCCGAGGCAAGGGCGGCGGCCTGGCGTTCCTCGGTGACCGGGGCGTAGGTCGTGGTGCGGGGGCGGGCCGGGCGGCCGGCCCGGTCGGCGATGGCGATGAGGTCCTGGATGGAGCGGTAGGAGCCGTAACTCGAACCCGCCATCCGGGAGATGGTCTCCTCCATCAGGGTGCCGCCCAGGTCGTTGGCGCCGGAGCGCAGCATCTCGGCGGCACCGTCCGCGCCGAGCTTGACCCAGCTGGTCTGGATGTTGGTGATGTGCGGGTACAGCAGCACCCTGGCCATGGCCGTCACCGCGCGGTTGTCACGGGTGGTGGGGCCGGGGCGGGCGATGCCGGCGAGGTAGACGGGGGCGTTGGTGTGGATGAAGGGGAGGGTGACGAACTCCGTGAAGCCGCCGGTCTCCTGCTGGATTTCGGCGAGCAGGCGGAGGTGGCCCAGCCAGTGGCGGGGCTGGTCGACATGGCCGTACATCATTGTCGAGGAGGAGCGGATGCCCAGCTCATGGGCGGTCTTGATGACCTCGACCCAGGTGGCGGTGGGCAGCTTGCCCTTGGTGAGGATCCAGCGGACCTCGTCGTCGAGGATCTCGGCGGCGGTGCCGGGGATGCTGTCCAGACCGGCGGCCTTGGCCTCGCTGAGCCATTCACGGATGGACAGCCCGGTACGCGTCGCGCCGTTGACGACCTCCATGGGCGAGAAGGCGTGCACATGCATCCCGGGGACGCGCTCCTTGACGGCGCGCGCGATGTCGAAGTACGCGGTGCCGGGCAGGTCGGGGTGGATGCCGCCCTGCATGCAGACCTCCACCGCGCCCACGTCCCACGCCTGTTGGGCGCGGTCGGCGACCTGGGAGAGCGAGAGGGTGTAGGCGTCGGCGTCCGTGCGGCGCTGGGCGAACGCGCAGAAGCGGCAGCCGGTGTAGCAGACGTTGGTGAAGTTGATGTTCCTGGTGACGATGTAGGTGACGTCGTCGCCCACGGTGTCGCGGCGCAGCTCGTCGGCGATGGTGCAGAGCGTGTCCAGGGCGGGCCCGTCGGCGTGCAGCAGCGCCAGGGCCTGCGCGTCGGTGAGCCGGGTGGGGTCGTCGGCGGCCTGCGCCAGGGCCTGGCGTACGTCGGAGTCGATGCGCTCCGGCGCCATCCCGGGGGCCGCGGCCTCGCGCAGGGCCTCCCAGTCGCCGTAGACCTCGTCGAAGTCGTCGCGGCGGTCGGCGGTGCGGCCTTCGGTGTCGATGGTGTGGTGCAGGTCCGTACGGCCCGAGGAGCTCATCGTGAAGCCCTCGTCGGGCTCCTGCCAGGGGCGGCCCACCACGGGGGCGTCCTCAATGGCCAGGCCCGTCTCCGGGTCGGCGAGGGCGCGGACATGGGGCAGCAGACGGGGGTCGAGCCAGGGCTCACCGCGCTGGAGGAACTCCGGGTAGATGGGGAGCCGTTCCCGCAGCTCGAAGCCGGCCGCGGCACAGCGCTCGGTCAGCTCGTCGATCTGCGGCCAGGGACGCTCGGGGTTCACATGGTCGCGGGTCAGCGGGGAGACGCCGCCCCAGTCGTCGATGCCGGCGTCGATGAGCAGCTGGTATTCGCCGTCGACCAGGTTGGGCGGTGCCTGGATACGGGTCGAGGGGCCCATGATGTGCCGGGCCACCGCGATCGTCGCGGCCAGCTCCTCCAGTTCGGCGTCCGGCATGCCGCGCATCGCCGTGTCCGGCTTGGCGCGGAAGTTCTGCATGATCAGTTCCTGGATGCCGTGGTAGGCGCGCTGGATACGGCGCAGCGCGAACAGGGACTCGGCGCGCTCCTCGTACGTCTCGCCGATGCCGATGAGCAGCCCGGTGGTGAAGGGGACGTTGGAGCGGCCGGCGTCCTCCAGGACACGCAGCCGGACGGCCGGTTCCTTGTCGGGCGATCCGTAGTGGGGACCACCGGGCTCGCTCCACAGCCGCTCGGCGGTCGTCTCCAGCATCATCCCCAGGGACGGGGCGACGGGCTTGAGCCGCTGGAAGTCCGTCCAGGACAGCACCCCGGGGTTGAGGTGCGGCAGCAGACCGGTCTCCTCCAGGACGCGGATGGCCATGGCGCGGACGTACGAGAGCGTGTCGTCGTAGCCGTGCGCCTCCAGCCACTCGCGGGCCTCGGGCCAGCGGTCCTCCGGCTTGTCCCCCAGGGTGAACAGGGCTTCCTTGCAGCCCATTTCGGCGCCGCGGCGGGCGATGTCCAGCACCTCGTCGGGCGACATGAACATCCCGTGGCCGTCCCGGCGCAGCTTGCCGGGGACGGTGACGAAGGTGCAGTAGTGGCACTTGTCCCGGCACAGGCGCGTCAGGGGGATGAAGACACCGCGCGAGTAGGTGATGACCCCCGGGCGGCCCGCGGCCTCCAGGCCGGCATCCCGCACCCGGGCCGCCGATGCGCACAGGTCCCTGAGGTCCTCGCCGCGCGCCTGAAGCAGCACCGCGGCCTCGCCGGTGTCCAGCGCGACACCGTCGCGGGCCCGCTTGAGCGCGCGGCGCATGGCGTTCGCCGTGGGGCGGCCCTGGGCGGCGGGCCCGGCGTTCGTCTCGCGGTCGGTCCCTTGGTCGGATGCCTGGCCGGGTACCTGCGCGCTGGAAGTCATCCTCCGAGCATACGAGCGCCCGCCGACAGCCCCGCCGTCGGAGAAGGGGCCGTTGATGTGCCGCTGATCACTGCGGACGGACGTTCCGTCCGGGCAGGGAGAGGGCAGTTCCCGGCGGCGGCGCACCGCACGCTTACATGCTCGCCAGCAGCTCGTCGGAGTACGTCCTGGTCAAGAACTCCATGTTGTGGCCGTCGGGGTCGAGGATGTAGACACCGCGGCCGCCGTCGTGGTGGTTGATCTCCTGGGGCTTGGTGTGCATGGGGTCGGCCCAGTAGGACAGCCCGCGCTCCTGTATGCGGCCGAAGATCCCGTCGAACTCCTCCTCGGTCACCAGGAACGCATAGTGCGTCGGGACGAATTCGCCGCCTGCGACATGCTCGGCGTAGTCGAGGGCCACCCCGTTGTCCAGCTTGAGGGCGGCGAAGGGGCCGAACGCCTTGGGCTCGGGCGCGCCGAGCAGACCGGCCAGGAACCGGGCGGAGGCGAAACGGTCGGTGCTGTGCACGATCGTGTGGTCGAGGCGAGGCATGGGGTCTCCTTGATCTCTCTGGTCCCGTGCTCGGCCAGGTCCCCTGATCTGCGGGATCATCCGGACCGTGGCGCTTCCGGGACCGTGGACCGTTCTCCTTGGACCGTTGCATGCGGGTGGTTCAACGGGTCCTCACCTTCGACGCTACGACTGGACGGGGCGGGCGCGAATCGGCCTCCGGTACCGATCCGGGGGGGCGGGGGCCTTACACCGATGGTCCTAGGGCGTATCCGGCCCGGTCGCCCTCCACCAGGCCCTCAGGCGGCCCGTCCGCCGTCGTCACGCATCCGGTACGGCACGCTGCCGTACGTCACAAGAACTGCGCGAAGTCGTCGAGCGTCCGCAGGACCTCCGCCTCCCCGGCCGGCGGCAGTTGCAGGACCACCTCGTGCAGTCCCAGCTCGCGGTAGTGCGCCAGCTTCCCGGGCGACGGGTGGACCGCGTACGGGACCACCACGGGTTCACCCGTACGCCCGGCGTCCGACCACGCCTGCCGTAGTACCGGGAGGGTCTCGGTCAGCCCCCGCCCTCCGATCGGCAGCCAGCCGTCCGCGTACGCGGCGATCTGCCCGAAGAGCTTGGGCCCGGCCCCGCCGCCGAGGAGGATGCGCGGCGCGCCGTGTGCCGGCTTGGGGTGCGCGAAGGACGCCCGTACGGACCCGAAGGCACCCTTGTACGCGGTCGGTTCCGCGGCCCACAGGGCGCGCATCAGCGCCACCCGGTCCCGGGTCAGCTCCCGCCGGGTGGACCACTCGACCCCGTGGTCGGCGGCCTCTTCGACGTTCCAGCCGTAGCCGATGCCCAGGGTGAAGCGGCCGCCGGAGAGGAAGTCGAGGGTCGCGATCTGCTTGGCGAGGTCGACCGGGTCGTGCTGGGCGACCAGGGTGATGCCGGTGCCGAGGGCGAGCCGCTCGGTGACCGCGGCGGCCTGGCCGAGCGCGATGAACGGGTCGAGGGTGCGGCCGTACTCGCGGGGCAGCGGCTCGCCCATGGGGGCGGGGGTGTCCCGGCTGGCCGGGATATGGGTGTGCTCCGGGAGATAGAGGCCGGCGAAGCCGCGCTGTTCCAGCTCGCGGCCCAGCCGGTCCGGCCGGATCGTCTCGTCGGTCAGGAAGATCGTGGTCGCGATCCGCATGCTGGGAACACCTCCGCGTCGGGCGTGTGCGTGACCGCATGTTGCCGCACCGCCCGACGGTTATCCACAGCCCTTTCCCTCGGTGTCGCACCCGCGTACAACAGTTTTCACGCGGTGCGACGAGCCGGCCGCGACGCGGTACTCATCCGACACGACGTGACGCGGGGGCGGGGATGGAACGACGCGAGGTTCTGAAACTCTCGGCAGTTGCGGGCGCGTCGGGCACGCTTACGCTCGGACGTGTGAGCTTCGCCGACGCGGCGCCCGCGGACGGGAGGTCCGGAGGCGGGCCGGGCGAGCAGACCCGGCGGGTCACCGGTCATCTGCCCACGGGCGCGCCCGACTTCGTGTATCTGCCGGTCGAAGTGCCGCGCGGGGTGCGCGAAATCGCCGTGGCCTACCGCTATGACAGACCCACCGTCCCGGAGGGCACGGCCGGCAACGCCTGCGACATCGGCATCTTCGACGAACGGGGCACCGGCCTCGGCGGCGCCGGCTTCCGCGGCTGGTCGGGCGGGGCGCGTACGGAGTTCTTCGTGCGCGCCGACGAGGCCACCCCCGGCTATCTCCCGGGCCGCGTCAACCCCGGCACCTGGCATATCGTCCTCGGCCCGTACACGGTCGCCCCGCAGGGCCTGTCCTACGACGTCACGATCACCCTGAAGTACGGCCCCCAGGGGCACACCCCGGCGCCCGTCCATCCGCCCGAGCGCGCCCGGGGCCGGGGCCGCGCCTGGTACCGCGGCGACAACCATCTGCACTCCGTGCACTCCGACGGCAAACGCACCCCCTCCGAGATCGCCGCGCTGGCCCGCGCCGCCGGGCTGGACTTCATCAACACCTCCGAGCACAACACCACCTCCGCGCACCGCGCCTGGGACGGACTGTGGGGCGACGACCTGCTGATCCTGACCGGCGAGGAAGTCACCACCCGCAATGGGCACGTGGTCGCGATGGGCACCGACCCCGAGGTCTTCATCGACTGGCGCTACCGGGCCCGCGACAACGCCTTCGGGAAGTACGCACGCGCCATCCGGCGGGCCGGCGGCCTGGTCATCCCGGCGCATCCGCACGCCACCTGCATCGGCTGCAACTGGAAGTTCGGGCTCAACGAGGCCGATGCGGTGGAGGTCTGGAACGGGCCGTACACCCCCGATGACGAGGTCACCCTCGCCGAGTGGGACAACACCCTGGTCGCCCATGTCCAGGGCCGCGCGGACTGGCTGCCGGCCGTCGGCCACAGCGACGCCCATCGCGACCCCGATGTCGTCGGCCTGCCGCAGACCGTGGTGCTCGCCGACGATCTCTCGCGCCGGGCCCTTCAGGACGGCATACGGGCCGGCCGGGTCTGGATCGCCGAGTCGTCGAAGGTCGGCCTGAGCTTCTCCGTCACCGGTGAGCGGGGCGAACACGCCGGAATCGGCGAGCGGCTGGCGGTCTCCCGTACGGCGGAGGTCACCGCCCGGCTGACGGTCTCCGGCACCCCCGGCTGCACGGTCTCCTTCGTCACCGACCAGGGGCGGCTGTACTCCACCACGCTGCCGCCCTCCGGCGAGGGCACCGTCAGCTGGCGGACCACCCCGGACTACGCCGCCTACATACGCGCGGAAGTCCGCCACCCCGCGACGACACCGGGCCTGCCGGGCCCCATGGCGGCGATGACCAACCCGGTCTTCCTGGGCCGCTGGGGCTGAGCCCGGCCGAGCGCACGACGAACGGCGGGGCCGGGAGCGGGTGACGCGCACCCCGGCAGACGATCACGCGCACCCGGACCGCACTTCCACCCCTCCCCCTACACCTCCACCACCAACTACTCCTCCGCCACCAACGCAGGCGTAGCCCGGGTCAGCACCTGGCCGCGGAAGAAGGCCGGGCTGCGGCGTTGCATCACCAGCATGATCCCGACACCGAGAAGGAGCAGACCGACCCCGATGACGAAGACCGAGCCGATGCCGAACACCGAACTGCCCGAGCTGTAGGCGGGGTTCCACATGTCGATCAGGGTCTTGCCGAAGACGGCCACAAGCAGGACGCCGCCCAGGACCCCCACCCTCACCCCGGCCACACGATCGCCTGAAGCTCGCTGTACGCGTGCAGCGCGTACGAGCCCACGTCGCGCCCCACTCCGCTCTTCTTGAAGCCGCCGAACGGCGCCTCCATGTTCCGGCCGACCGTGTTCACCCCGACCCCGCCGGCCCGCAGCAGCCGGGCCACCCGGAAGGCGCGGGCGATATCGCCGGACCACACGTAGTCGATCAGCCCGTAGTCGCTGTCGTTGGCGAGGGCGATCCCCTCGTCCTCCTCGTCGAAGGGCAGCAGGACGACGACCGGACCGAAGATCTCCTCGCGTACGACCCGCATGTCCGGGGTGCAGTCGGCCAGCAGCGTCGGCGCGACGTAGAAGCCGCGCTCCGGTACGGACGGCCGTTCGCCGCCCGCCACGACCCGGGCGCCTTCCTTCCGGCCCAGCTCCACATACGCCTCGATCCGGTCGCGGTGCGCGGCCGAGATCACCGGACCGACCACCGTGCCCGGCGCGCGCGGATCACCGACCGTCAGCCGCCTCAGGTACCGCGTCAGCCGCTCCACCAGCTCCTCGTACACGCCTCGCTGGGCGAGCACCCGGGTCGGCGCCGTACAGATCTGCCCGCTGTAGAAGGAGTACGTCGTGCCGATGCCGGCCACCGCCGAGTCCAGGTCCGCGTCGTCGAAGACCACCGCGGCGCCCTTGCCGCCGAGCTCCATGAGCTGGCGTTTCATCCCGCGGCCGCACACCTCGGCGATGCGCTGCCCGACGGCCGTCGAGCCGGTGAAGCTCACCATGTCCACGTCCGGCGCGTCCACGGCCGCCGCGCCGACCGCCGGGGAGGCTCCGCTGACGACGTTCACGACCCCCGGCGGAACCCCCGCCTCCGCCAGCGCCGCCGCCATCCGGTAGACCGACAGCGGGTCCTGCGGCGCGGGCTTCACCACGACGGTGTTGCCCATCGCCAGCGCCGGGGCGATCTTGCCCGCCGGGTTGGCCCACGGGTTGTTGTACGAGGTGATGCAGCTGACGACGCCGACCGGCTGCCGTACCGCCAGGGCGCCGAGCACGCCCGCCTTCCCCATCGGCCCGGCCTCGTTGATCTGCGGCGGCAGCGCCTGCTCCACGGGCTCCAGGGCCCCCTTCGCATACCGCCGGAAGCGCGCCGCCCCGACCGCGACCTGCATACCGCGCGCCGTGCCGGTCGTCGCACCGCTCTCCGCCTGTGCCACCTCGGCGTGCGCCGCGAAGTCGCGCTGGATCACCTCCGCGGCCCGGTCGAGGATCGCGGCGCGGCGCTGCGGTGGCGTACGGGACCAGGCGGGGAAGGCCGCGGCCGCCGCGGATGCCGCCGCGTACACCTGCTCCCGGCTCGCCTCGGGCACGAGCCCGACGACCTCCTCCGTCGCCGGGTCGATGACCTCGTAGTGGCCGTCGTCCGGCTCGGCCCACTCCCCGCCGATGAACAGCCGCCCTGCGGAGCTCACTTGACGCTCACCTCCACCAACTCCCGCCCCACGAGCCACCACTCACCCCTGCCCCGCCCCACAACCGTCACCTCAGCCGCACCCCGCCCCAAGCCCGTCACCTCAACCACACCCCACCCCGCACTCCACCCCAACCCCCTCACTTAGTGCTCACCGTCCTCGTATCCCGCCCCGACCGCAGTACCGTCCCCGGGACCGCGCCGGTCACCACGTCCTCGCGGATCGTCTCGACACCGTTGACCCACACCGCGTTGATGCCGATCGCCCGGGAATCCAGCCGGGGGCTGTCGCCGGGCAGATCATGGACGAGGGTGGCCTTGCCCGCGTCGATCCGTGCCGGGTCGAAGAGGACGAGGTCGGCGTGCCAGCCCTCCTCGATGCGGCCCCGCTCCCGCAGCCCGAAGAGCTGGGCGGGGTCGTCGGTGAGCATCTTCACGGCCTGTTCCAGACCCATCAGCTTGCGGCCCCGGAGACAGTCGCCGAGGAAGCGCGTGGTGTACGGGGCGCCGCACATCCGGTCCAGGTGCGCGCCCGCGTCCGACCCGCCGAGCATGACGTCCTCGTGCTGCCAGGTCTCGGCGCGCAGCGCCCAGGAGTCCGGGTCGTTGTCGGTGGGCATCGGCCACAGGACGGTCCGCAGCTGGTCGTTGGCGCAGATTTCCACCAGGCACGCGAAGGGCTCCTGGCCGCGCTCGGCCGCGATGTCCCGTACGACGCGGCCGGTCAGGCCCTCGTTCGCCGCGGAGTAGGTGTCCCCGATGACATAGCGGCCGAAGTGGGTGAGCCGTCGGAAGACGCCCGCCTCCTTGCTGTCCGCGCGCCGCAGCATCCCGTCCCGGACCGCGGGGTCGCGGAGCTTCGCGATCCGTTCGGGGACCGGCAGGCCCAGGATGTCGCCCCATCCGGGGATCAGGTTCAGGGCACAGAAGGTGCCCAGGGACATGTTCATGGGGGTGAGGATCGGCATCGTCAGGGCCACGATCCGGCCGCCGGCCTCCCGGGCCCGTTCACTGGCGACCAGCTGTCGCGGCACCCGTTCGGGCACGGCCGCGTCGATGGTCAGCACATTCCAGTTCAGCGGGCGCCCGGCGGCCGCGCTCATCTCGACGAGCAGCGCGATCTCGGCGTCGCTGAACTGATCGAGGCAGCCGGCCACGATCGCCTCGATCTGGGTGCCCTCGTGCTCGGCGACGGCCCGCGACAGCGCGAGCAGCTCGGCCGGCGCCGCGTGCCGGGAGGCGACCGGCTGCCCGTCCCCGTCGGAGTGGGTGGCGGACTGGGTGGTGGAGAAGCCCCACGCCCCGGCCGCCATCGCCTCGTGGAAGAGCGCCAGCATCCGCTCCAGCTGCGCGGGCGTCGGCTGCCCGCCGATGGCGTCCTCCCCCATGACGTGGCGGCGCAGTGCGCAATGCCCCACCATGAAGCCCGCGTTGACGGCGATCCGCCCCTCCAGGGCATCGAGGTACTCGCCGAACGAGCTCCACGACCAGGGCGCCCCCTCTTCGAGCGCCACCAGGGACATGCCCTCGACCTTGGCCATCATCCGGCGGGTGTAGTCGGCGTCGGCGGGCCGCTCCGGGTTCAGCGGGGCGAGCGTGAAGCCGCAGTTGCCGCCCGCCACGGTCGTCACCCCGTGGTTGAGCGAGGGCGTCGCGTACGGGTCCCAGAAGAGCTGGGCGTCGTAGTGGGTGTGCGGATCGACGAAGCCGGGGGCGAGGACGAGCCCGGTGGCGTCCTCGCTGCTCCGCGCCTCCTCGGTGACGGTGCCGGGCGGGCCGATGACGGCGATCCGGCCGTCGCGGAGGCCGACATCGGCGGTGTACGAGGGCGCGCCCGTCCCGTCCACAACGGTCGCGCCCTTGATCAGGTGGTCGAGCACGGTGTGCGCCCCTTCCCCTCGGCGGATTCAGCCGCCCGTGGCCTGCCGGAACCGGGTCGTGCGGTGCACCGGATCGGTGTCGATCTTCGGGATCACGTGCTCGCCGATGAGCTTGACCGTGTTCATGGTGTCCTCGTACGAGATCCCGATCGGCAGCCCGAAGCTCAGCTGATCGGCGCCGGCCTGCTCCCAGCGCTTGCACTGCCCGAGCACCTCGTCCGGGTCGCCGCAGATCATCAGCTCCTCGGCGATCAGCAGCTCGATGATCTCGGTGGTGTAGTCGGGCAGCAGCTCGGGCCACTCGGGGATGCCCTCGGGCCGCGGGAAGGTGTCGTGGTAGCGGAAGACCAGCGACTGGAGGTAGTTGAGCCCGCCGTTGACGGCGATCTCCACCGCCTTCTCGTGCGTCTCGGCGCAGATCGCCGTGGACGTCACCATCACGTTGTCGTTGACGAAGTCGCCGATTGGCTCGGCGTCCCGGATCGCGGTCTTGTACTGCTCCAGCACCCACTCCATGTCGGAGACCTTCTGCACGCTGAAGCCGAGGACCCCCAGGCCCTTCTTGGCCGCCATGGCGTACGAGGTCGGCGAGCCGGCCGCGTACCACATCGCCGGGTGCGAGGCCCCGTACGGCTTGGGGAAGATCTTGCGCGGCGGCAGCTGCCAGTGTTTGCCCTGGAACCCGGGGTACTCCTCCTGGAGCCACATCTTCGGGAACTCGGCGATGGTCTCTTCCCAGATCTCCTTGGTGTGGTTCATGTCGGTGATGCCGGGGAGGAAGCCGAGGATCTCGTGCGACCCGGCGCCCCGTCCGCTGCCGAACTCGAAGCGGCCCTCGCTGAGATGGTCGAGCATGGCGACCTTCTCGGCGACCTTCACCGGGTGGTTGACCTGGGCGAGGGGGTTGAAGATCCCGGACCCCAGATGGATCCGCTCGGTCGCGTGGGCCAGATAGCCGAGGAAGACGTCATTGGCGGAGAGGTGCGAGTACTCCTCCAGGAAGTGGTGCTCGGACGCCCAGGCGTACTTGAAGCCGGACTTGTCCGCCTGGATGACGTACTCGGTCTCCTCCATCAGCGCCTTGTGCTCCGCGAGCGGGTCGGTCTCGGCCCGCTTGCCTACATATCCCTGTACAAAGAGCCCGAATTCCAAGGAGGTTCACCGTCCCTGATGGCTATATCTGACGTACCGTCAGATTCGATGTGCCGACTGTTCCACCGCGCCCGGAGAGCGTCAAGAGCCGTCACCGCACTGGTCTGACGCACCGTCAGAAGACGCTGACCCCCGCCAGCCACCCGCCGTCGACCACGAACGGCTGCCCGGTGATGTACGACGAGTCCTCGCACGACAGGAAGAGCGCCAGCTTGGCGACCTCCTCCGGCTGCCCGATCCGCCCCAGCGGCACCAGCTTCTGGTAGAGCTCGTCCACCGCCCGCTTCGACTCGGCCGGATCGACGGCCGGATCGAGCGCGGCCGGGTTGGTCATCGGGGTGTCCACCGCCCCCGGACACACCGCGTTCACCCGGATCTTCCTGGCCGCCAGCTCCACCGCGGCGACCCGGGTCAGCCCGAGCACCGCATGCTTGGTCGCGGCATACGCGCCGACGAAGGCCATCCCGGTCAGCGCCGTATACGACGCGGTGTTGACGATGGTGCCGCCGCCGGCCGCCTCGATCTCCGGCGCCACCGTACGGATCCCCAGGAAGCAGCCGACCTGGTTGACCTGCACCACCTGCTGGAACTCGTCCAGCGGCGTCGAGACCAGCTCGTTGAAGCGCAGGATCCCCGCGTTGTTGACCAGCCCGTCGATCTTCCCGAAGGTGTCCTTGGCGACGGCGGCCGCGGCCTGCCAGTCCGCCTCCCGCGTCACATCCAGCGGGACGTACCGCGCCGCCCCCTCCCCCAGCTCCTTGGCGAGCGCCTCGCCCTGCGCGTCCAGCACATCGCCGAGCACCACCTTCGCGCCCTCCGCGACGAACAGCCGCGCCTCCTGCTCCCCCTGCCCACGCGCCGCACCCGTGACGATGACGACCCGCCCGTCGAGCTTGCCCATAGCCGCACTCCTCCGCTGGTGAGTTGCTCTGCGCCCGTCCGGGCCGTCAGCCGTTCAGCAGCGGCGCGACCTCCGACCCGAACGCCACCATCTGATCGGCCAGTTCACCGCGGCTCCGGCTGCGGAACCGCACCTGGATCTGCTGCACACCCATCGCGCCGTACTCCCGCAGCGAGTCCGCGATCCGATCCGCCGCCCCGGACAGCGTCCGCCGGCCGACCTCCCACCCCGGCTCGCCGACGTACAGCGGCTCGGCGATGGTGCCGATCACCACCGGCTCGTCGATTCCGGCCTCCTCCCGCAACCGCCGCAGCCTGGTGATCTGGCCGGGCAGCTGGTCGCGCCGGTCGCCTTGCGGGAGCCAGCCGTCGCCGCGCTCGGCGGCCCGGCGGACGGCGGCGGGTGAGGAGCCGCCCACCCAGATCGGCGGGCGCGGCGTCTGCACCGGCCGCGGCGCCTGCCCCAGCCCCTCGAACGCGAACCGCTCCCCCGCGAACTTGGGGAACTCTTCCGGCCCCAGCGCCACCTTCAGGGCATCGACGGTCTCGTCCAGCACCGCCCCACGCCGCCCGAAGTCCACCCCGAGCACCTCGAACTCCTCCGCCACGTGCCCGGCGCCCACCCCGAGGATCAGCCGCCCGCCGGAGAGCCGGTCCAGCGTCGCGTACTGCTTGGCCGTGATCAGCGGATGCCGGAGCCCGGCCACCGCCACATGGCTCAGCAGCCGGACCCGCTCCGTCACGGCGGCCAGATGCGCCAGCGTGGCCACCGGGTCGTACCAGACGGTGCTCATCGCCTCGGCCAGCCGCCGCGGAATCGCGAGATGCTCACAGCAGGCGAGGTACGCGAACCCGCACCGGTCCGCCACCCGCGCGATCTCGACCAGATCAGCGGGCCCCGCGGCCGCCTCCCAGCTCTCCGCGAAGAGCGTGCTCTGCGACTGCACCGGCAACTGCATGCCGTACACCAGCCGCCCGCCCTCCGGCCGCCACACCTCATCACGCACGCCGTCCACCGGCCCCTCCAGCTATATCTGACGCACCGTCACATAGCTTGCGCGGGACATCGTGGCGCCTGGGGCGGCATCAGGCAAGGGCGGCGCCGGTGCGCAAGGGGCTACGCGGCGCCCCGGGAGGCCCGCCACATCGTGTGTTCGCGACTGATGGCCTCCTCGGCGTCGGCCACCTCCTGCGTCCAGTCCGACTCCTCATGGGTCGCGGACAGCCGCTGGTGGACGATGCTCAGCTCGGTGGCCGCGAAGGTGTAGGCGCGGCCGAGCGACTCGTACTGCCGCACCGCGAACCAGGCGGCCCCGGCACCCAGCACCGCCGCCAGCACACCGGGCAGATCGAAGTCGATGACCTTCATCAGGCGCAGCACGGCGGCGAGCACACCCAGCCCTTCCACCACGATGAGGCCGATCCGCCAGCGCCGGGCCAGGGCGATGTTCGTGGCCGCCTTGGTCCCGTACCACTGCTGCTGGTCCGCGATGCGCCCGGCGAGGTACGCCTGCTTACGGACCGCGAACGAACTGCGGCGCAACTCGCCCATGGCCGGGGTGGCGGCCATCGAGCCGACCGGGACGATGCTGTCGACCGGCGCCTCCCTGAGCAGGACCTCCAGCCGCTCGTGGAACCTGCGGTCCGCGGCGTCCGCGGGCAGCGCGGCCGGGAACGGCTCGCCCGCCACCGCGTACCGCCAGGACAGCGTCTTCGCCGACTCCGCCAGGGCACGTCCGTCGTACCAGGCGCGCTCCGGCCGCTCCGCGAGCATCCACACCTCTAAGTAGACGGTCACCAAGAAGGCCAGGAGCACCACCGCCACCGCGGCGTCCTTGCTCGACACCGCGCAGACGGCGGCCAGGATCGCCAGCACCAACCGCCATTTCGTGCCCCGCATATGGCGGCGCTGCCCCGAAAGAGAAGCGGCGTCCGCCGACCGGAACACCGCCGGAAAATCCGCTTCGCCGAGTGTTTGTCCCTCGCTCACCGCAGCCCGCCCCCTCGCATCCCGCAACATGAGTCCGAAATACGAAAGAAGTGTAGAGCCGATCGACGGGGTCATCCTGGCATTCAGGGAAGGGGGCCGGGACGAGGACGAGACGGGTGTGGTGACACCAACTTCACTGCGGCAAGGCGCCGTTGCCACCCTTCCCGACGATGTGGATGATGCGGCGACGGGGACGCGCGGCGGCCCACGCCCGACCTGACGACGGGGGAACCGGAATGGCTGGTCAGAACGTTTCGCAGCGCACCCACCGATACGACGCCTTCCTTTCCTACAGCCATGCGGCCGACAGCGCCAAGGCCGATCATCTTCGGCGAGGGCTCCAGAATTTCGCGCGCCGCAGCTGGCGGCAATTACGCGCGCTGCGCATCTTCCTCGACAATGCCTCGCTGTCGGCGAACCCGGGGCTGTGGCCCGAAATCGAGCGTCATCTCGCGGATTCCAGCGCCTTCATCCTGCTTGCCTGCCCGAGTTCCGCCGGCTCGGACTGGGTGCAGAAGGAGATCAACTGGTGGCGCGCCGGCCTCGGGGCGCGGCGGATGCTCATCGTCGTCACCGGTGGCGAGCTGACGTGGGACCACGGGGCAGGTGACTTCGACTGGGAGCACACCACCTGCCTGCCGCGCACCATGGCGGGGATGTTCAGCGACGAGCCGCGGTGGGTCGATCTGCGCTGGATGTCGGAAGAGGATCCCGGCTCACTGCGGGACTCGCGCTTCCAGCAATGCGTGGCCGACCTGGCGGCCCCGCTGCACGGGCGGCCCAAAGAAGATCTGATCGGTGCGGACGTCACCCGGCAGCGCAGGACGAAGCGGCTCGTGCGCGGTGCGCTCGCCGTCATCACCGCTCTCGCCGTTGCCGCGGGCCTGGGATGGGTGAACGCCGTCCAGCAGCGGGACGAGGCCCAGCGGCAGGCCCGGCTGGCGACCTCCCGGCAGCTGGCCGCGACCGCCCTGAACCTCAAGGACGGAAATCTGCGGCTGGCCTCGCTGCTGGCGATCGAGGCGTACCGCATGCAGGAGTCGCCCGAGGCCATCGCCACGCTGAACCGGCTCTCCACGGACAGCCCTCATCTGGTGAGCATGGTGTCGAGCGCGAAGGACATCAGCGCGCTCGCCCTCAGCACGGACGACAAGGCGGTCGCCGTCGGGGACGAGGGCGGTGCGGTGGCGGTGTGGCGCGCCAACGACCGCGCCCTGCGCGCCCGGACCTCGCTGCCGGGCCGTATCACGGCAGTGGGCTTCAGCCAGGACGGGAAGCGGCTGGCCGCCGGGGACAGCAAGGGCAATGTGGGGGTCTACGACCTCACACGCAAGACACTGCGGCGGCTCGCTCCCCGGCCGAAAAGCGTTTCCTCGCTGGGATTCGGCATGGCGGGACAGCTGGCCGTCGTGGACGAGGCCGGCACGGTGGCGCTGTACGAGGAGAGCGGAAAGATGGTCCGTGCGAAGCGCAGCGGGCACTCCGGCCCGGTGACCGTCTTCCAGAACGTCGACTCCCACCTTCTGGTGCGCGACGAGTTCGGTGGCGGTGCCCTGTACACCCTGCCCGAGCTGCGCACGGTCATGGAAAGCCACCAGCTCACCCTGCCCGCGGGCCAATACGTACAGGCCGTCTCGAACGGTGGCCACTGCTTCGGCTACCTCAAATTCGGGCAGTTGATCAGCACCGGACTACCGAAACGCAAGGGCCACGAGTCCCTCGCCGACACCTGCCCGGACTTCCCCGCGCTCCCCAACGAGGAAGCCAGGTCGCTGGCGCTGTCCGACCACGGCCGGATGGCCGTGGGCACGGCGTCCGGCATCACGGTGGCCGACGCGCAGACCAAAGGGGAGACCGGCCGGCTCCGCACGCTCACCGGTGTCGGCCGCCCCTCACTGCTGCGGTTCTCCGACACGGGGGAAAGGCTCGCTTCCGCACACGGCCGGACGGTCGCGCTGTGGAACTTCCAGCAGTCTTCCCGGACGGCTCATGCGCATGGCCTGCCCCTCTCGGACGACGAGACCATGATCCACAGCCCGGCGCTGGCCGCCGGCCCGGACGGCCAGGTCGCCTGGGACAACCCCATGCAGGACGACCCCGTCGTCAAGGAAACCAGGCTGCACGTCTGGAGCCCGAAGCACCGCGGCCTGCTCGTGGGCGGGGACACCCTCCTCTACAGCGCGCTCGCCTTCAGCCCCGACGGCCGGACCCTGTACGCCGGCCTGCCCGGCAAGGTGCAGTCATGGCAGGTCCAGGACACCCGCCTGGTGAAACGGCGCACGGTGACCTTCTCCGGACCGCGGGACGACTACCTGCACCCGGTCGTGATCGCCCCGCGCGCGGACGGCTCCCTGGTCATCACCACGGACGACGGGGCCGTCCATGTCGCCGACCCGTCGGCGCAGCGCACCCGGATCGCGGTACCACGCGGTGCCGGCAAGCCCCAGCGCGGATTGCTCTCCTCATTGAGCGACGACGGCCGGACGGCCGCGGTGCAGAACGTCAAGGGCGCCGTCGACCTCTACGACGTCGGCTCCGGCCGGAAAATGCAGTCGGTTCGCCTGGACGGCGAGAAGGTGAATGCGTTCGCGCTGGCCGGCCGGGGACACGCACTGTTCCTCGACGGCAGCAGAGGCACCTTCGCCCGCTGGGACCTGGACGAACAGCGGTTCCGCTGGCAGAGCGACGAACCGAACGGGGCCCGGGTGACCTCGAGCGCGGACGGCCGTACGGTCCTCACCCTGGCCGACAGCGGCGCCTTGACCAGGTGGGACGCGGACACCGGGGACCGGCTGGGCGGCCCCGACATCCCCATCCCGCCCCGCACGATGTCCGGGTTCGGCGGCATCGGAGAGCACACCGGCTTCGTGATGGACAGCGCAGGCACCCTGTGGACAGCCACCGAAGGCGGCGAGGTCCTCTCCTGGGACTTCTCGGTGGCCTCCTGGATCGAGGGCCTCTGCCGGATCGCCGACCGCAATCTGACCGACGCCGAATGGCGCCGCTATGTGGGGACAACCCCGCCGTCCCGGCCTACCTGTGGCTGACAGCGGAGCGGCGTGCGACCGGTCAGGAGGCGACGGACGGCCCCCAGAGCCCCTCCGCCGTCAGCCCCAGCAGCGAGATGGCGTTCCCCCGGACGATCCGCTCCACCGCGTCCGGCGCCAGGTGCCCCATCTGGGACTCGCCGACCTCCCGCGACTTCGGCCAGGTCGAGTCCGAGTGCGGGTAGTCCGTCTCGTACAGCACGTTCCGCACGCCGATCGCGTCCAGGTTCTTCAGGCCGAAGGCGTCGTCGAAGAAGCAGCCGTAGATGTGCTCGGCGAAGAGTTCGGACGGCGGGCGGCGGACCTTGTCGGCGACGCCGCCCCAGCCGCGGTTCTCCTCCCAGACCACATCCGCGCGCTCCAGGACATACGGGATCCAGCCGATCTGCCCCTCGGCGTACATGATCTTCAGGTCCGGGAAGCGCTCGAACTTTCCGCTCATCAGCCAGTCGACCATCGAGAAGCAGCAGTTGGCGAAGGTGATCGTGGAGCCGACGGCCGGCGGTGCGTCGGCGGAGGTCGAGGGCATCTTGCTGGATGAGCCGATGTGCATGGCGATGACCGTGCCGGTCTCGTCGCAGGCGCGCAGGAACGGGTCCCAGTAGTCGGTGTGAATGCTGGGCAGCCCCAGGTGGGGCGGGATTTCACTGAAGCAGACGGCCCGGACACCGCGGGCGGCGTTGCGCCGTACTTCCGCGGCGGCCAGCCCGGCGTCCCACAGGGGGATGAGCCCGAGCGGGATCAGCCGCCCCTGCGCCTGCGGGCCGCACCACTCCTCCACCATCCAGTCGTTGTAGGCACGCACCCCCAGCAGCCCCAGTTCGCGGTCCTTGGCCTCGGTGAACGTCTGGCCGCAGAAACGGGGGAAGGTCGGGAAACAGAGCGCCGACTGGACATGATTCACCTCCATGTCGGCCAATCGGTCGGGCACGCTGAAGGAGCCCGGCCGCATCTGCTCGTAGGTGATGCCTTCGAGTTTGATGTCGTCGCGCGCGTAGCCGACGGCCGTGTCCAGGCGGGTCAGCGGACGGTGCAGATCTTCATAGACCCACCAGTCGGCTATCGGCCCGTCGTCACCGATGGCACCCATCTTTGGAGCGAATTTTCCGCCCACGAAGCTCATTTCCTTCACCGGCGCCCGGACGATGCGCGGGCCGGTGTCCTGGTACTTCGACGGGAGCCGGTCCCGCCAGACGTTGGGGGGCTCCACCGTGTGGTCGTCCACCGAGATGATCTTCGGGAAGGTCTCCATGGCGGATACCGTAGCGCCGATCTGACGATGCGTCAGCTAGTGCGGAGGGTGGACCGAATACCAGGGGGCGCACGGAAGCTTCACCTCCGCGCCCCTGCCCTGCGCCGCCCCGCCTCCGGCACCGATCGTCCGAGGATGCTTTGTGGACGGTCCGGACCCCTACTGACGTAAGCAGCCGCGACAAGGCAGACTGGCCGTTGCGCACAGCGAGGCAGTGCGCACAGCGCGAACAGATGCCACACACGGCAAGGGGGCACCATGGACGACGGTCCGGGGCGGGAGCGGCTCCGCTTCACCGTGCTCGGTCCCGTACGGGCTTGGCGCGGCGCAACACCGCTGGCAGCAGGCTCCCCGCAGCAGCGGGCGCTGCTCGCCGCGCTCTTGCTGCGCGGCGGGCGCACCGCCACTGCGCCCGAACTCGTCGACGCCCTCTGGGGCGACGAGCCGCCGCATGCCGCGCTCGCCGCGCTGCGCACCTACGCCTCCCGGCTCCGCAAAGCCCTGGGCGACGACGCCGACGCCCTCGTCAGCGAGTCCGGTGGCTATGCGCTCCGCCCGGTGGACGGCAGCCCGCTGGACCTCGACCACGATCACGCCGAGCAGTACGCCGCCGAGGCGGAGAAGGCCCGGGCGGCCGGTGACCGCGGCCGCGCCCGTGAACTCCTGGACACGGCACTGGCGTTGTGGGACGGCGAACCGCTGGCCGGCCTCGCGGGCCCGTACGCCGACACCCAGCGCACCCGGCTCGATGAGTGGCGGCTCTCCCTGATGGAGACCCGCTTCGAACTCGAACTGGAACTCGGCTGCCATGCCGAGGCGGTGTCCGAGCTGACCGCGCTCACCGCCGCCCACCCGCTGCGCGAGCGGCTGCGCGAACTCCTGATGCTCGCGCTGTACCGCAGTGGACGGCAGGCCGAGGCGCTCGCGGTGTACACCGACACCCGCCGGCTGCTCTCGGACGAGCTGGGGGTCGACCCCTGCGCCTCGCTCTCCGACCTCCAGCAGCGGATTCTTCAGGCGGACCCTGACCTGGACGCACCCGCCGTCAGCTTCGACAAGGACCCCGCCGGCCCCGCCGTGGTGCGTCCCCAGCAACTCCCGGCGACGGTCGCCGACTTCACCGGCCGCGCCGCCTTCGTCACCGAGCTCGGCGACCAACTCGCCACCGCCGAGGGCAGCGTGATGGCCGTTTCGGCCCTGACCGGCATCGGCGGCGTCGGCAAGACCACCCTCGCCGTCCATGTGGCCCACGCCGCCCGCGACCACTTCCCCGACGGGCAGCTCTACGTCGACCTCCAGGGCGCCGGCCACAACCCCTCCGAACCGGTCGCCGTCCTCGGCGCCTTCCTGCGCGCCCTGGGCACACCCGACGCCTCCATCCCCGACGGCCTGGAGGAGCGCTCGGCGCTCTTCCGCTCCGTCCTGGCCGGCCGCCGGGTACTGGCCCTCCTGGACAACGCCCGGGACGCCTCCCAGGTCCGGCCGCTGCTGCCGGGCACCGAGGGCTGCGCCGCCCTGATCACCAGCCGCGCCCGCATGATCGACCTGGCTGGTGCCCATCTCATCGATCTGGACGTGATGAGCCCGGAGGAAGCGCTCGCGCTCTTCACCCGCATCGTCGGCGAGGAGCGCGTCACCTCGGAGCGGCAGGCCGCCATGGCCGTCGTCGGGGCCTGCGGATTCCTCCCGCTGGCCATCCGTATCGCCGCCTCCCGGCTGGCCGCGCGCCGTACGTGGACGGTGTCCATCCTGGCCAGCAAGCTGGGCGACGAGCGCCGCCGGCTGGACGAACTCCGGGCCGGCGACCTCGCCGTGAAGGCCACCTTCGAGCTGGGCTACAAGCAGCTGGAGCCCGCGCAGGCCCGTGCCTTCCGGCTGCTGGGGCTGGCGGACGGCCCGGACATCTCGCTGGCCGCGGCCGCCGCCGTACTCGACATGGACGCCGACGACACCGAGGAACTCCTCGAATCCCTCGTGGACACCTCGCTCCTGGAGTCCGCCGCACCGGGGCGCTACCGCTACCACGACCTGGTGCGGCTCTACGCGCGTGCCTGCGCCGAGCGCGATGAACACCCGCCGTCGGAGCGGGACATGGCGGTCTCCCGGCTGCTGGACTTCTATCTGGCGACCGCCGCCCGGATGTACGCGCTCGAACGTCCGGGTGACCGTCTGATCGACCACATGGAGAGCACCAACTACCCCGGCCTCGTCTTCGCCGACCGGGCGGCGGCCCTGGAATGGCTGTTCAACGAGGCCGGCTGCCTGCTCGCCTGTGCCCGTCAGTCCAGCAGCCCGGACACCCTGCGACGGGCCGCCGATCTGTTGCTGCTCACCAAGGACCTGGCCGAATCCGGTGCCGACGCGCTCCAGTACGAGCAGGCCAACGTCACGCTCCTGACGGCCGCCCGGGAGGCCGGGGACCAGCACGCGGAAGCGCGTTTCCACCTCGCGCTCACCTATGTCCGTACGCTGTCGGGACGGCTGGACGCGGCCGATGAGAACGCCAAGTCCGCCATGCTGCTCGGACTTGCCTCCGAGGACGCCTACGTCTCCTCTTCCGCCCCGAATGACCGCGGGATCATCGCCAACGCGCAGCACCGTCATGCCGACGCGGAGGGCTATCTGCGACAGGCCCTGTCCGCTTTCCGCGACGACAACAACCGGCAGGCCGAAGCCAGCGCCCTGTGCAATCTCTCCCGTGTCCATCTGGACACCGGCCGCGTGGACAGCGCAATTGACCTCGCGGAAGAAGGGCTTTCGATATACCGCCGGCTGGGCGCCAAGCGCCGGCTCGCGAACGGTATGTACGCCCTCGCTCTCGCGTACACCCAGGCGATGCGGCTGGAGGAGGCGACCGAGCAACTGACGGCCGCACTCGCCATCTTCAAGGACAGCCGGCAGCGCTTCTGGGAAGGGATGACCAACTTCCGGCTCGCCGAGGTCGAGCTCGCCGCCCGCCGTCCCGCCACCGCCGCCAACCACGCCGAACTGGCGCTGACCGCGCTGCGCGGCATCGGCGGCGATTCCTGGCGCGCCACGGTCCTGACCACCCTGGGGCGCGCCCTGCACGCCCTCGGGCAGACCGGCCGTGCAAGGGTGTGCTGGCAGGAATCGCTGGCGACATTCGAGCGCCTGGGTTCCTCGGAAGGCACCGCTGTGCAGGCACTTCTCTCGCCCACCGTGGTCGCATAAGCGCGTTCACCCGGCGGTGGACTCCGACGTTTATCGATCGTTCATCGCGGCGGGCCACTCTTATCAACATCGATCCGCCGCCTCGGGGGGCAAGCGGCTCGGTGCCCAGGCCGCAGAGTTATCGTGAGCGGCCATGCCACGCCCGTCCGGCGACCCACGGGGGAGTCGCCGGCCGGGTGACCAAGCAGTAAGCGCCCACACAGGAGTTGATCCAAGTGAACGCCGACAACAAGGCCGCTGTCCCAGGTGAGCGGGACATCATCCGGCCCATGGACAACCACCAGCCCATCAGCGGAGCCGGCGTCAGCACGCAGGTGAAGAAGAAGTCCGAGGACCGGGATGTCCTCAAGCCCATGGACAACCACCAGCCCATCAGCGGGGCCGGGGTCGCCACCCAGGTGAAGAAGTCCGAGGACCGGGACATCCTCAAGCCCATGGACAACCACCAGCCGATCGCCACGCCCCTGGCGGACGACAATCACCAGCCCACTCCGGGGAACGGCGTTTCTCAGAAGGACTGACGCCCGTTCACTACGACTCCGAGTGAGGGCCCGTCAAACCAACGGGGGGGTATTCGGGGGATCGCAGGGGCCGGTTTCGATGGCGTGGAGGGGATGCCATCGAAAACCGGTCCCTGCGGCTTTTTTGCCTTCCGCGGCAGAACTGGCGATATTTCTCGCATTTCCATGATGATCGAACATCTGCCCGCAATTACCGCTAGCGTGTTTCGGGAACGTCAACCTTCCCCCGTCTCCGAGGAGTTGGAATGACCCGCACAAAGAAGACCTTTATCGTCGCCGGTATCGCGCTGGTCGCATTGGGCGTCGCCGCACTGCCCGCCACGGCCGACAACCACATACCGAGCCCGCCGCACTCCCTCGCGGCCCAGGCCCACCACTCCGCGGCGGTAGCGCTGAACCACCCCGCCCCGCTGTCGCCGATGGACAACCACATGCCCTGATCGCAGCAAGGCGCACCCGCGGCACTTCGCACAGCGTCCTGGCCGTCGGCACTCGATGCGAGGCGTGACACAGAACGGGGGCCGGGCTGACGCTCGGGCCCCGTTGCTCTTTTCTCTGCCCCATGGGCCGGTGCCTGACGGATCACCCGGCACCGCCGCGTTTGTTCCCCGACACGCATCTGACGATTCGTCAGCTTCCGGTGCTACAGTGCCGCGGCACTCATCTGCCCCGCCAGCAGCCAGGAGGCGCCCCATGTTCGACCCCGCCCGTATACGGACGCTCTGGGAACTGGTCGACTACCGCGCGCGGTTCTCGTGCGGGATGCCGATGTTCTTCGACGGGGACGGGGGGAGCGTCACCTTCGACGGGGTGCGGGACGAGGCGCTGCGGGTGGCGGCCGGGTTGCGGGAGCTGGGGATCGGGGCCGGGGCGCGGGTGGCGTGGCAGCTGCCGTCGCGGATCGGGACGGTGCTCCTGTCGTTGGCGCTGGCCAGGCTGGGGGCCGTGCAGACGCCCGTGATTCCGCTGCACCGGGAGCGGGAAGTCGGCTTCATTCTGGCGGAGTCGGCGGCGGAGTTCGTGCTCGTACCGGGCGTGTGGCGGGGGTTCGATCACACCGCGATGGTCCAGAAGCTCGCCGGGGACGGGGTGCGGGTGCTCCCCGTCGGGGACGGGCTGCCGACGGCGGACCCGGCCGGGCTGCCCGCCGCGCCGTCCGGTGGGGACGGGGCCACCACCTGGATCTACTACACCTCCGGCACCACCTCCGCCCCCAAAGGGGTGGAGCACACCGATGCGTCGCTCATCGCCGGTGGCGTGGGGCTGGCCACCGCGCTCGGCATGTCCGCGGACGACATCGGCTCGATCGCCTTTCCGTACGCGCATATCGCCGGTCCGGACTATGTCATCGCCATGCTGGTCAGCGGATTTCCCGCGGTCATCCTGGACACCTTCGAGCCGGGCCGCGCGGCCGCCGTCTACCGGCGGCACGGGGTCACCATGGCGGGCGGCAGCACCGCGTTCTACCAGGCGTTCCTGGACGAGTCGCGGCGCTACCGGCAGCAGTTGCCGCATGCGGGGCGGCTGATTCCGTCGCTGCGGCTGCTGTCCGGTGGCGGGGCGCCGATGCCCCCGGAGCTGTATGCGGCGGCCGGGCGGGAGCTGGCGTGCGCGATCGTGCACGGGTACGGGATGACCGAGTGTCCGATGATCGCGATGGGCACGCCGTACGACAGCGACGATCAGCTCGCGCGGACGGTCGGCAGGCCGGTGGCGGGCGCGCGGGTGCGGATCGTCCGGCCGGACGGGTCCGAGGCCGGGGCCGGGGAGCGCGGCGAGGTGACGGTCGCGGGCCCGATGCTGTTCCGGCGCTACACCGACCCGGCGCTGACCGCGCAGGCGTTCACCGCAGACGGTTCCTTCCGCACCGGCGACCTGGGGTATCTGCGCCCCGACGGGCACCTGGTGCTGACCGGGCGGCTCAAGGACATCATCATCCGCAAGGGCGAGAACCTCTCCGCGCAGGAGATCGAGGAGCTGGTGCGCACCCATCCCGCGGTGGCGGAGGCTGCGGTGATCGGGCTGCCTGACCGGGAGCGCGGCGAGCGGGTGTGCGCGGTGGTCACGCCCGCCGATCCGGCCGCACCGCCGCTGACCCTGGACAGGCTGACCGCGCATCTGCGGGCGGCCGGGGTGATGACACAGAAGCTGCCGGAGCAACTGGAGACCGTCGGCGAACTGCCGCGCGGCGGGCCGCTGAACAAGGTGCTCAAGACGGTGCTGCGGGAGCGGTACACGGAGTAGGGGCGGTGCACGGAGGAAAAGCGGTGCACAGACCAGGGGCCGTGGCCCGGATGCGGATGCCGCTGCGCGGGGTCAGGAGGTCCGGGTGTGGTGGTCCAGCAGGCGGGTGAGCAGGTGCACGAGCTGGTCGCGTTCGGCCGGGCTCAGCGGGGCGAGCAGTTCGTCGTGGAGGTCGTCCAGGACCTTGTCGAGGCGGGGCAGGCGACGGCGGCCCCGGGCGGAGATCGTGATGATGTTGCGGCGCCGGTCGTCGGGGTCCGGTACCCGCTCGACGAGGTCCCGCTGGGCCAGTTCGTTGAGCACGCCGACCATGTCGCTGCGGTAGATGCCGGTGCGCCGGCTCAGCGTCGCCTGGCTGCCCGGCCCGTACTCCTGGAGCGAGGCGAGCACGGCGTAGTGCCACTTGCGGGCGTCGGCGCGGGCCAGCCCCGCATTGATCAGCCGGTCCGACCGCGCGGTCAGCTGCGACAACAGCCGGCTCGCCTGCCGGCGCAGCCTGGCGGGCGTCTGGCGCGCTCCGTCGTCGGGCAGGTCCGCGGCTTCGGCTCTGATCATGGCGGCCACCCCATCCATTGCGTTAGTTCGACTAACGATATACGCTCACTCGCGCCGAAAACGTTAGTGTAATAAACGTTTATCGAGCGAACGCCAAGGAAGGAAGTTCTTGCCCACCAAGACCCTGATGATTCCCACCCCGGACGGCCGGGCCGACGCCTTCGCCGCCTTCCCCGACGACGGCGAGCGGCACCCAGGGGTGCTGATGTACCCGGACGGCTTCGGCATCCGGCCCGTGCTGACGGAGATGGCCCGCGAACTGGCCGGGTACGGGTACTACGTACTCGTCCCCAACTTCCTCTACCGGCACGGCCCGGCACCGGTGATCGAACTTCCCGAGTACATCGGGGAAGAGGCCCGGCCCGCGGTCTTCGCCCAGCTGATGCCCCTGATCGAGGCGCACACCGCCGAACGCACCCTGCGCGACGCCGACGCCTACCTCAGCTTCCTCACCACCCGGCCCGAGGTCAGCGCCGGCCCGGTCGCGGTGACCGGCTACTGCATCGGCGGCCTCCTGGCGATGCGCACCGCCGCGGCCCACCCCGGCCAGGTGGCCGCCGTCGCCGCGTTCCACGGCCCGGTGGGCGCCGACGGACCGGACAGCCTCTCCGAGATCACCGCCCAGGTCCACCTCGGCCACGCCGCATCCGACCTGACACCCGAGGCCCTCGGCGAGCTCAACCAGGCCCTGGACGCCGCGGGTGTCGACCACACGTCCGAGATCTACCCCGGCACCGTCCACGGCTTCACGATGTCCGACACCGACGCCTTCGACCCCGCCGCACTGCGGCTGCACTGGGACCGGCTGCTCCCTCTTCTCGGGTGCACGCTGGCCAACGGCTGAGGCACCGGTCCGGAAGTCGTAGTCGGTGGCGGCGCCGGTCCGGCGCCCGGTCTGTTCAGCGGGCGTGCAGACGCCGTCCCCACTCACCACGCCGGGCCCGTCCCCGCTCCGCCAGACAGCCCCCAACCGGGGACGGGCCGCGGTGTGGCGATGAGTTCCGGGGGCCGGTGGAGTCTTCACTGGGAGTGGCAGCGCGTGGGGGCGGGCCGGTGGCGGCCCGCCAGCACGCACCGGCAGGACGGAAGGACCCGGACGATGACCGAGACGATCGACTTCGCGACGCAGGCCCGGCTGGTGTCGCAGCTCGCAGCCCGAACCGCCGATGAGCAGCTCGAAGCCCCCACGCCCTGCGGGGAGTACGCGGTGCGCCATCTGCTGGGGCACCTCGTCGGCCTGACCGCGGCCTTCCGGGAGGCGGCGCGCAAGAACCTCGGGGTGATGACGAACACCGCCCCTGGTGCGTCGGTGCCCGATGTGGAGTCCGGCTGGCGCACCGAGCTGGACCGGAATCTGCGCGGGATGGCGGAGGCCTGGCACGCCCCGGAGGCATGGGAGGGCGAGACCCAGGCGGGGGGAGTGACCCTGCCCGCGGCCATCGCGGGGCGGGTCGCGCTCAACGAGCTGGTGCTGCACGGCTGGGACCTGGCGCGTGCCACCGGTCAGGACTACGCGCCCGACGCGGCGAGCCTCGGGGTCTCGTATGCGCTGCTGGCGCCCTCGGCCGAGGGCGGGGACCGCGGGCCGTTCGGTCCGCCGGTGGCGGTGGCGGCGGATGCCCCGCTGCTCGACCAGGTGGTGGCGCTCAGCGGCCGCCGGCCCGACTGGACGCCGCCGGCGTCGTAGCCGGGGTCCCCGGACGGCCGGCGGGCGGCCCGGTCACCCGGCGGGCGCGGGCCCCGGGGCGCCCTCCCGCAGCCGGGTCTTGAGGATCTTGCCGCTGGCGTTGCGCGGGAGGGCGGCGACGAAGGTGACCTCCCGCGGGACCTTGTAGTTGGCCATCTCGCGGCGGGACCAGGCGATCAGATCGTCGGCGGTGAGCAGGGAGCCGGCCCGGCGGACCGCATAGGCCCGGCCCACCTCGCCGAGCCGGGGATCGGGTATCCCGACGACGGCGACCTCGGCGATGTCCGGGTGGCGGCCGAGGAGTTGCTCTATCTCGGCGGGATAGGCGTTGAAGCCGCCGACGATGAACATGTCCTTGATGCGGTCGGTGATCCGGAGGTTGCCGTCCGCGTCGAGCACGCCCACGTCGCCGGTGCGCAGCCAGCCGTCGGGGGTGATCGCGCGGGCCGTGCCGGCCGGGTCCTCGAAGTAGCCGGACATCACGTGGTAGCCGCGGACCAGCACCTCGCCGGGGTCGCCGGGCGGCACCGGGCGGTCCGCGGCGTCGACGATCCGGACCTCGGTGCCGGGGAGGGCCCGGCCGGAGGTCGCGGCGATCACCTCGGGCGGATCGCCGCGGCGGCACATCGTGACGACGCCGGAGCTCTCCGAAAGGCCGTAAGCGGTCAGGACGGTGGAGATCTTCAGCTCGCTGCGCAGCCGCTCGACCAGCTCCAGGGGGACCACGGCGGCGCCGGTGACCACCAGGCGCAGCGCGGAGAGGTCGTGCCGGCCGCGGTCGGGGTGGTCGAGGAGCTGCTGGTGGAGGGTGGGCGGTCCGGGGAGGACGGAGATCCGCTCGGCGGCGATCTTGGCGAGCGCGGTCTCCACGCTGAAGACCGGCTGCGGGATCATCGTCGCCCCGCGCAGCAGGCAGGCGATGATCCCGGCCTTGTAGCCGAAGGTGTGGAAGAACGGGTTGATGATCAGGTAGCGGTCGCCCTCCCGGAGGCCGGCCAGTTCGCTCCATACGTCGTAGGCGCGCAGGGTCTGGGCATGGGTGATCACGGCACCCTTGGGACGGCCGGTGGTGCCGGAGGTGAAGACGATGTCCGAGGGGTCGTCGGAGCGCAGGGCGTCGGCCCGGCGGCGGACGGTCTCCGCGGGCACCGCGGCGCCGCCGGCGAGGAACTCCTGCCAGGTGGCGCAGTCGGCGGGGGCGTCGTCGGAGAGCACCACGACCTTCTCCAGCCGCGGCAGTCCGGGCAGCGGGCCGGGGCCGGTGCCTTCCCGGGCGGCGCGGCGGAGTGCGGCGAGGTAGGACGTGCCGAGGAAGGTGCCGGTGATGAAGAGCAGCTTGGCGCGGGTGCGGCCCAGGACGTAGGCGGCCTCGGTGCCCTTGAAGCGGGTGTTGACGGGGACGAGGACGGCGCCGGCGGTGACGGCCCCGAGGGCGGAGACGATCCAGTCGAGGGTGTTGGGCGCCCATACGGCCACCCGGTCGCCGGGCGCGACCCCGGAGGCGATACAGGCGGCCGCCGCCCGCTCCACCCGCTCGCCCAACTCGGCGTACGAGACCCGGGTGCGGCCCTCGACCACGGCCTCCCGGGGGCCGTACCGCCGGGCGGCCGCGCGCACCAGACGGGGAATGACGCCGTACTCCAGGTCCGCCCGCGCGTCCACGTCGTCGTGCATCGCACTGCCTCCCGCCGAAGAGCTGTACGCCACTAGCTGACTGACCGTCAGATTAGCGGTAGCCTCCTCCGCTGTCAGCACTGGCGACCGACCACGGAGGTGGCGATGGGGCCGACCCTCAAGGACGCTACGGCGATAGCCGGTATCGGACAGACCCCGTTCGCCCGGCAACTCCCGGAATCCGAGAAGACCCTGGCCTGCCGGGCGATCGTCGCGGCGCTGGACGACGCCGGAATCGCCCCCTCGGAGGTGGACGCCTTCGCCTCGTACACCATGGAGGAGACCGACGAGGTCGAGATAGCCAAGGCCATCGGCGCCGGGGACCTCACCCACTTCTCCAAGGTCGGCTTCGGCGGCGGGGGTTCCTGCGCGACGGTGGCGCATCTGGCCGCCGCCATCGCCACCGGCCAGGCGAGCGTGGGCGTCGCCTGGCGGTCCCGTAAGCGCGGCTCGGGACCGCGCCCCTGGAAGAACACCCAGGTGCAGCTGCCCACCCCGGGGCAGTGGACCCGCCCCTTCGGACTGCTGCGCCCCGCCGACGAGATCGGCATGCTGGCCCGCCGCTATATGCACGAATACGGCGCCACCCGCGACCACCTCTTCAACGTCGCCCTCGCCTGCCGCAACCGGGCCAACCAGAACCCGGCCGCGATGATGTACGAACGGCCGCTGACCCGCGAGATGTATATGACCGCCCGCTGGATCAGCGAGCCGCTCTGCCTCTTCGACAACTGCCTGGAGACCGACGGCGCGCTGGCCTGCGTCGTGGTCTCCGCCGAGCGCGCCCGCGACTGCCGGCAGCGGCCCGTTTACGTGCACTCCGCGGCCCAGGGCCTGCCCGCCCAGCACCACGGCATGGTCAACTACTGGACCGACGACCCGCTCACCGGCCCGGCCTGGACGGCCGCCCGGCACCTGTGGAAGGGCGCCGACCTCGGACCGCAGGACGTCGACGTGGCACAGATCTATGACGCCTTCACCCCCCTGATCCCCCTCTCGCTGGAGGGCTACGGCTTCTGCGGACGCGGTGAGGGCGCGGCCTTCACCGAGGGCGGCGCGCTGGAGACCGGCGGCCGGCTCCCGCTCAACACCGGCGGCGGCGGCCTCTCCGAGGCGTACGTACACGGCTTCAATCTGATCACCGAGGGCGTCAAGCAGCTGCGCGGCACCAGCACCGCGCAGGTCCCCGACGCCGCCACCTGTCTGGTCACCGCGGGCGAGGGCGTGCCCACCTCGGCCCTGCTGCTGAGGAGTTGATACGCCGTGAGCCCTCGTGATGCCGCGCCCGAGTCCGTGCGGGACAGCGGGTGTGAGCCCGTTCGTGAGTCCGGGCGGGAGTCCGTTCCCGAGCCCGTTCGTGAGTCCGGGCGGGAGTCCGTTCGTGATGCCATGTCACCGAGCGTGACACCCGCCACTGACAATCGCTCCGACAGCGGCGCCGGCCGGCTGCTTCCCGTCCCGGACGACGACGGCGCCCCCTTCTGGGAGTACGCCGCCCGGGGCGAACTCCGCATCCAGACCTGCGCCGACTGCGACACCCTGCGCTTCCCGCCCCGGCCCTGCTGCCCGCACTGCCGGTCCTTCGCCGCCCGCTGGCGGCGGATGAGCGGCCGCGGCCGTATCTGGTCCTTCGTCCTGCCGCACCCGCCGCTGCTGCCCGCGTACGCCGAACAGCCGGGCTACAACGCGATCATCGTGGAGCTGGCCGAGGCCCCGGGCATCCGCCTCGTCGGCAACCTCGTCACCGCCGCCGACGCCCCGCTGAACTCCGTCGACCCGGCCCGGCTGCGTATCGGCGCCCCGGTGAAGGCCGTCTTCCACACCATGCCAGGAGGCGTGACCGTACCCCGCTGGCTCCTGGAGCGGCCATGACGGTCCGCACGGAGCGCGCGGACGGGGTCGCGCTGATCACCCTCGACCGGCCCGAGCGGCACAACGCCATCGATCTCGCCACGGCCGCCGAACTCACCGCAATCTGGCAGGAGTTGCGCTTCGACGATTCCGTACGGGCCGCCGTGCTCACCGGCGCCGGCGGCCGGGCCTTCTGCACCGGCATCGACCGCTCCGTCGACGTCCCCCAGCCGTCCTCCCCCTACTCCGTCGACGATCCGCTGCTCCACATCGGCCCGAAGGCCAACGACCTGTGGAAGCCGGTCATCGCCGCCGTCGAGGGCATGGCCTGCGGCGGCGCGTTCTACCTCCTGGGCGAGGCCGAGTTCCTCATCGCCGCCGAGAACGCCACCTTCTTCGACCCGCACACCACCTACGGGATGGTCAGCGCCTACGAATCGGTCTTCATGGCGCAGCGGATGCCCTACGGGGAGGCCGCCCGGCTGGCCCTGATGGGGACGGCGGAGCGGCTGGGCGCGTCCCGGGCGTACGAGATCGGTCTGGTCTCCGAACTGACCGCACCCGGCGCCGCGGCCGAGGTGGCGCTGCGCCGCGCGGCCGTGCTCGCCGCCCAGCCGACCGGGGCGGTCCAGGGCACGGTACGCGCCCTGTGGACGGCCAAGGAGGCGGCCAGAACGCAGGCCCTGGCGCACGCCCCCCAGCTGATCGCGCTGGGAAATCTGCCCCCGGACCGCCAGGCCGGACTGTTCGCCGACCGGAAGCGGCGCGACGGCCGGCCCGGCAACCAGGACGGCGGGCAGGACGGCGGACGGAGCGGCGCCCCCTTGGTCAGGTGACCCCGCACCTACGGGTCCGGTGCGTCACATACGGGTCTTGTGCGCCCGGGTGATCTCGCAGGTGAACCAGAACTGCCCGATGGAGGACTGATTGACGGTGTACTTGGCGGTGTACGTCTCGGTGTCCCCGGGACCGACGGTGATCGAGCGCTCGTGCAGCCCGTACGCCTTGCCGTCGGCCGGCTTCGCCTTCATCCAGTTGACGGCCATGTCGTAGGAGAAGGAGTCGTTCATGGACGGGTTGGTGATGGAGACCGTGTAGGTGAACTGGCGCAGCGAATCGGAGAAGTCGCAGCCGCTGCCCCGGACATCCGACCGCCCGTCCGGGTCGTAGGTCTCCTGGGTCGGCGAGGGCGAGTAGGTGGGCTCGTACGACGAGGACGCGGACGCGTCGTACGAGCTGGAGTAGGTGGGGCTCGGGAAGGAGACCGGCACCTTCACCCGGGGCCGGCCGAAGGCACAGCCGCTCACCGTGGCCACCGTCACCAGCGCCAGTCCGGCCGCGACCGCTGCCCTGATACCCGTACGGGCGCCCCCGTAGGTGCCCGTGCCCCTGCGCATGCGCTGCTTCATACTGCCCATCCCCCGTGAAAACTCTGAGCTCATCACTCTTCAATTGACGCGTGCACGGCACCCTAGCAAGCGCGGGTGACACCCCTTACGGGCCCCGGCAACGCGGGCGGGCGTACTTGTCTCGCGAGTACCAGGGCGCAGGCGTAGCGTCGGTCCCGGAGGATGACCGGACGACCCGAAGCGAGGCGACGCCCGTGGTGCGCAACGTTTTCGGGTCGCTGATCGCCCTCGCCGGAGCGGCGGCCGCCGTCTGGAGCCCCTTCCGTCCCTGGTACGACGGCCGTCACGGCAGCGACGTGCGGATCGAGGACCTCTTCAACGGGGTCACCCGCAACAGCGCCGCGCTCTTCGGCTCCGTCCTCCTCCCCATGGCGTTCGCCGCCCTGCTGACCCTGATCGGTGTCGCCCTGCGCTCCCGGGGACTGGTCGCCCTCGCGGGCCTGGTGGTGCTGGGCTTCACGATTCTGTGGATGGTCCGCCAGGGCCAGGCCGCGAGCGAACTGACGGCCGGCGCCCGGGGCCTGGGGGTGGGCGTCGCCAACGCCCTGGGCGGCGGGGCGCTGCTGCTGCTCGGCGCCCTGATCATGCGCGGCCGCCCCAGCCGGGTCTACGGCTCGGACTACGACGACCGGCCGTACGACGACGGCCGCTACGGCCGCTATCCGCACGACGAGCGCTACGACGAACGCGCACCCTACGACCCGTACACGCCCTATCCCCCGGGGACGCCCGAACCGTGGGACGCGGGCCGCCCGGGGGCCGAGGAGTGGAATCCGGAGCCGTACCCGACCGGCCCCGGCCCCGCCGCCGGACCCCCGGCGGGCCCCGGAGGCGGCCCGTACGGGCAGGGAGAGGACACCCCCACCACTCCCCTGCCGGTCACCCCGCCCCCACCACCGCCCCCGCAGCAACAGCAACAGCAACAGCAACAGTGGACGCAAGCACAACAACAGCCGCAGCAACCGCCCCCGCAGCAGCCCCAACCACAGCGGTCTCCGCCCCCTCCGCCCCCGCCGTCCCGGCCCGGCCATCAGCAGCCGCCCACACCACCGGTGGAGTGGGGCAGGGAACACCGTCCACCACGCCCCACCCAGGCGGAGCAACCCGAGCCGCCCGAACAGCCCGAACGGCGTGAACACCCCCCGGAGGAACGGGAGTAGGCCCACGGGCAGATACGGGGGCGACGACCGGCCCGCCCCTTGGACGACGGCCACCCCCTAGGTGACCGGCCCGTCCCCTACGGGAGGCGGCGCGTAGCCCGTCCGTCCCCTACGGAAACCAACCCGCGGCCCCGCCTCACGACCTCCGCGCCAGCCCCGTCCCCTTGGCCGCGTCCAGCGCGTACACACAACGGTCCTTGCTGCACGCGTACACCACACCGCCGACCGCCACCGGCGAGCCGGTGATCTCGCCGCCGGTCTCCAGCTTCCAGCGCAGCTGGCCGCCCATCGCATCGAGCGTGTAGAGGCAGTGGTCGGCGGAGCCGAAGTGCACCCGGCCCTCGGCGACGACCGGGGCGCCGATGACCTCCGCGCCGGCCTGGAACCGCCAGCGCGGGGTGCCGGTCACCGCGTCGAGGGTGTAGAGCGCCTTGCCGCTGCCCAGATGGACCGCACCGTGTGCGACCAGGACCGGTTCGGTGGACTGCCGTGCCTCGGTGGCGATCCGCCAGCGGTCGCGGCCGTCCGCCGGGTCCAGCGCGTAGACCGTGCCGAGGTAGTCCGCCAGATAGACCCCGCCGCCGGTGACGGCCGGGCCGGGGGCGAAGGCGGGCGGGCTCAGGAACACCGCGGGCGCCTCGAAGTGCCAGCGCACATCGCCGCGGGCGATGTCGATCGCCAGCACCCGGGTACCGGCCACGACATAGACCGCACCGTCCGACGCCGGCAGCAGCCGCATCGGCACCCCGCCGCAGGCCGCGGCGTCGCCCACCGGATACGACCAGCGCTCGGCGCCGGTCCGGGCCTCCAGTGCCTTGAGCCGGGCGTCGGCCCACACGAAGACCGTGCCCTCGTGCACCACGGGCCCGGCCTCGGCGGTCTCGAAGTCGGTCTGGACGCCGCCGGTCTCCCACAGCAGCTCGCCGTTGGCGGCCTCCCATGCCTGGACGCCGCCGCCTCGGGTGCTGGTGACGACGGTCCCGCGGTCGACCTTGAGGGCGTAGACCCAGCCCTCGGTGTTCAGCCGCCAGCGCTCGGTGCCGTCGTCGGCGTCCAGCGCGTACAGGCTCGGGCCGTCCGAGGCATGGATCCGGCCCTCCGCGACGGCCATCGCCCAGGCGACGTCACGGGTCTTGAACTTGCGGCGTCCGCTGGCCACATCGAGCGCATGCACCTCGAAGGAGGTGACATAGAGCAGGTCGTCGGCGACGGCGGGGGTGCCCCACACATCGTTCGACATCCGGAACCGCCAGGGGCGCCAGCGGCCCGGCTCGGGCGGCGCCTCGGGCGGCGGGGGCGGCGCGGCCTCGTTGCGGGCCGGGCTCTCCCCGCCGTTGGCCGGCCCCTGCGGGGGCACCCCGGTCGTGGGTCCGGCGCCGGGCGGCCGTACCCAGTTCGTCGCGGCACCGGCCTGCGCGCGCGGCGGCGGAGCATCGGCGCGCGGCCCCGGCCCTATGGGGGCGGGCGAGCCACCGAGTTGTACGGGACCGGCGGCGCCGTCCCCGGGGGCGGCCGACGGGGCGGGCGGTGCGGAGGACAGCGCGGCGGCGGGGGACGGGGCGGCCGGCGGCGGCGCGGAGACCGGGGTCACCCGGGCCGTCGAGGCGTCCGGGCCGAGTACCGCGGGCTGCGGCATCGGGCCCGGATGGCCACCGCGCGGATCGCTGCCGCGGTGCGCGCCGGGGCCCGCGCCGATCTGGCCGGGCCAGCCGGATTCCGCGGCGGCGGGGACGCTCGCCGGCCGCGGCGGCGCGTGGACGGGCTGCGCGGCGGGCATCGGGGGTGACACGGGCGGGGCCGGCGGCGCGGCGGGCGCCGGGCGGCCGGCACCGCGGCCGGAACCGGCCCGCTGTCCGTTGGCGGGTACGGTGGTGCGGCCGCCGCGCCGGCTCTCGATGAGGCCCACCGCGCCGGGCGGCAGCCAGGCCGAGGCGGTACCGCTGTCGTCGCTGCCGGAGCCGAAGAGGTGCGGCGCGAGCTGGGACTGGAGATCGGCGGGGGACGGCCGCTGGCCGGCCTCCATCTGCATACAGGACTCCATGAGCGGACGGAGTTCGTCCGGCAGGCCCGCCAGGTCGGGGCCCTCGCGCAGCAGCATGAAGACGGTCTCGACGGGGTTGGCGCCATGGAACGGCGCATGCCCGGTGGCGGCGAAGACCAGCGTCGACCCGAGGGAGAAGACATCGCTGGCGCCCGTGACACTGCGTGAATCCCGGGCCTGCTCGGGCGACATGTAGGCGGGCGTGCCGACGGCCACATTGGTCATCGTCAGCCGGGTGTTGGACACCCCGGAGGCGATACCGAAGTCGATCACCCGCGGGCCGTCCTCGACGACCAGCACATTCGACGGCTTCAGGTCGCGGTGCACCAGGCCCGCGCCGTGGATGGACTGAAGCGCCTCGGCGATCCCGGCCGCCAGCCAGCGCACCGCCTGGGCCGGGAGCGGCCCGCACTCATTGACTATTTCCTCGAGGGAGGGCGCGGGGACATAGGCCGTCGCGAGCCAGGGCACCGCCGCGCGCGGATCGGCGTCCACCACCGCGGCCGTGTAGAAGCCGCTGACCGCGCGGGCCGCCTCGACCTCGCGGGTGAAGCGGACCCGGAACAGCTGGTCCTCGGCGAGCTCGGTACGCACCGTCTTGATCGCCACGCGCCGCCCGGACGCCGAGCGCGCGAGATAGACCAAGCCCATGCCGCCGGCCCCGAGACGACCGAGCACCTCGAACGGGCCGATCCGCCGGGGATCGTGCTGCGTCAGCTGCTTCAGCTGCTCCACCACTTACCTGCCACCTCCCCGTGGGGCGAAAAAGAGACTCTCAAAAGCCACGAGCCGCCGAGAGCCACTGCCCCGTGCACGGCCGTACGCGTGCTGATTCTTCCTGGCCGAGCCGACGGTTGCGAACCCGGGGCCTGTCCGCCGTGTCACGGCATCCCTCCCCCAACCCGCTCCGGTCCCGTTACCCGATGTCACCCCACCCCGCCTGACGTGCTCCGATACGTCCGCCGACGGGCGATTGACCACAGGGTTACCGATCGGTTCCGGGTCCCCTGCGCGGGGCACCGCCAACTCTCTGGACGTTCACCACCCCGTTTGACGCGCACATGAGGAAATTGGTTGACCCCTCGGCGCATCCGGTGGCCGCGGCGGCCGGATCCATGCCGTTCCACCGGCCGCACGCACCCATCCCCCACCGGCCCTGCCCTCCCCGTCGTCGCTTGCCGCCCCAGGCCCCAATTCTGCGCGTTCGAAGGTCATTTCGGCGCCAGCGCGCCGGGCGTGGCGCCTTGATTGCTGCACGGGCAGCAGAAAACCCCCGCTGCCACGGCGGCCATATGTCCAAGCTAGCGCCGGTTCGCGTAGTCCGCCCGGCAGGAATTCGAACGGGGAATCGAATCCGGCGGTGCCGGAAGGGGGCGGCCGGACCGGCGGAAGAGAGGCCGTGAGGCCCAACCGGCGGTCGTCGGCATGCACTTGCCGCACGGAGGGTGACCGCTTATCCACCAAAGTTGTCCACAGGCTGTTGATAACACTGTTCACTGGTTCGGACCAAGCGGTGCCATACGAGCCGTGACCGCGGCCGGGCCCGTAACCAAGGCACTCCCCGGGGCCATGCACCCTTAACTCCCCCATCCCCATTTGCAGGCAGCCAAATCGCGCTCCGATCACCCCTCGGTAAGCTGACGGCATGACAGGACAAGTTCGAACCGTCGACGGCAGAGTTGCCGGCCGCCGCGGACAGGCGACGCGGCAAAAGCTTCTCGACTGCCTCAGTGAAATGCTCAGTTCGTCCCCCTATCGGGACGTCAAGGTCATCGATGTAGCCCGAAAAGCGGGGACTTCACCCGCAACGTTCTATCAGTACTTCCCGGACGTCGAGGGCGCCGTCCTCGAAATCGCCGAGGAGATGGCCAAAGAAGGCGCCACTCTGACCGATCTTGTCGCCGGACGCTCCTGGGTGGGCAAATCCGCCTGGCAGGCCGCGGAAGATCTGGTCGAGGGCTTTCTCTCCTTCTGGCGCAAGCACGACGCGATTCTGCGCGTCGTCGACCTGGGCGCGGCCGAAGGCGACAAGCGTTTCTACAAGATCCGCATGAAGATCCTGAATGCCGTCACCAACTCCCTTACGGACTCCATCAAGGACCTTCAGAGCAAGAACAAGGTCGACAAGGACGTGAGCCCGGCCGCCATCGCCGGCTCGATGGTCGCCATGCTGGCGGCGGTCGCCGCCCACCAGAAGGGCTTCCAGAGCTGGGGCGTCAAACAGGCCGAGCTCAAGCCGAATCTGGCGCTGCTGGTGCACCTCGGTGTCACCGGAAAGAAGCCGACCAAATAACGAAGCCACCGCGATAGCAGTCGGGGAAGCGGCCGGAGAAGCCGCCGCGCCTCGAAGTCCCGGTGCCCCCGGGACGGTTCGCCATCGGTCCTGTGTCCGTCCTGCCATAGCTGTACACCACACGCAGCGGGCGCCGCGCGGCCCCTAGGGGTTCGGCACGGCGCCCGCTGCGCGTGGGCGGCCCACCGGCCGCCGCACTGCGCCCCGCTCCGGTCAGCGCCGCTCCAGCCGGAACAGCCGGATCTCCCGCGTCACCCGCGCCTGATACGCCGCGTACGGAGGCCAGAGCGCCAGCGCCGCCCGCCAGGCCCGCGCCCGCTCCTCACCGGACAGCAACCGGGCCCGCACCGGTATGTCCCGGCCCCGCCAACTCACCTCGGCCTCCGGATTCTTGAGCAGATTCCCGGTCCAGGCCGGATGCCCCGGCCGCCCGAAATTGCTGCCGACCAGCAGCCAGCCGCCGTCTTCCTCCGGTACGCACGCCAGCGGGGTACGCCGCGGAAGCCCGCTCCTGGCACCGGTCGCGGTCAGCACCACTCCGGGCAGCATCCGGGCGCTGAGCAGCACCTTTCCGCGGGTCAGCCGGTGTATCGCGCGGTCCAGCGCGGGGATGACGTACGGCGCGGTCCGGGCGAACGCACGGGTCGCGGAGACCTTCATGAGCAACCGCTCACCCGGGCGCATCAGACCTCCACCGCCTCCGGCGCCCGGCCCGGGGCCGGCGCCCCGTCCGGCTCCCCCGCCCCGTCCGGGAACAGCCCCGCCTCCTCGGCGGCCCGCGCCCGGAGCCGGTGCACGGGCCCCAGCAGCAGTTCGTCGCAGGCCGCCCGCTTGAAGTACAGCTGCGCCTCGTGTTCCCAGGTGAAGCCGATACCGCCGTGCAGCTGCACCGCCTCGGCCGCCACCGCCCGCAGGGCCTCCAGCGCCTGGGCGAGCGCCAGCGCCCCCACGCCGGGCCCGGCGGCGCCGGCGCTCTCGGGCGCGGACCGTCCGCCGCCCGCCGACCAGGCCGCGTAGTACGCCGCCGAGCGGGCCGCCTGGAGCGCCACATACAGATCGGCGAGCCGGTGCTGCACCGCCTGGAAGGAGCCGATGGGCCGGCCGAACTGCACCCGCTGCTGTACGTGGGCGACGGTACGGGCCAGCGCCGTATCGGCCGCGCCCACCGCCTCGGCCGCCAGTGCCGCGGCCGCCACCGGCCCCGTCGCGGCGAGCGCTTGGGCCACCGCCGCCGCGTCGCCGTCCCCCTCGCCCAGCAACTCGGCCGGTACCTCGCGCAGTTCGAGGCGGGCCTGCGGCCGGGTCTCGTCCATGGCGGTCTGCCGGGTCCGCAGCAGACCGGGCACCCCGGACCCCGCGCCGGGCCGGGCCCCGCCCTCGTCCGCCGCCCGTACGAGAAAGAGCAGGGTGCGGCTCCGCGCGAAGCCACCGGTGTGCGCGGCCACCACGAGCACCTCCGCGGTGTGCCCGTTGAGCACCTGGCTTGCCTCGCCGTACAGCCGCCAGCCGCCGCCCACCGGCCGCCCGCCGTTCCGCGACGGGGCCGCCGCCTCCTCCTCCGGCACTCTCCGCGCCTGGATGCCGCCGGCCCGGCCGCCACCCGCCCAGGCGCCGTCGTTCGGCCCGGTCAGCGCCAGTGCGGTGGCGAGCTGTCCGCCGGGCACGACCAGCGTCGCGGTCAGTTCCCCGGCGGCGAGGGCCGGGAGCAGGGCGGTGCGCTGGCGCTCGCTGCCCAGCGCGAGGAGGAGCGGGGCGGCCAGCGCGGCGGTCGCGATCAGCGGTGCGGGAAGGACGACACGGCCGGTCTCCTCGCAGGCCAGGGCGAGTTCGGTGGGCCCGCAGCCCACCCCTCCGTACGCCGTGGGCAGCGCCAGACCGGGCAGACCGAGCCGGCCGGCGAGCTGCTGCCACAGCTCGGTGTCGTACCCCGGTGGGGTGCGTACCGCCGCCTTGACCTCGTCCGGACCGCAGCGCTTGAGCAGCAGTTCGCGCAGCGTACGGCGGATTTCGTGCTGCTCCTCGGTGAACGCGGCATCCATCGGCGGGCTCCTCCCGGCCGTGCGACAACGCCCGTCCGGTCCGACGGGCCCCCCGCTTCAGATCTGACGGGCCGTCATAGTAGGGACGGGGGGTGCACTTTCCTAGGCCGGGTTCGCAAAGTCGTCGGGGCCGGGGGCCTGGGACGCCGGGGCGCAGGGCGGAGCCGGGCCGCGTCACCGTGGCCCGGCTCGCCTGGCTCGCCGCCGGTCAGCGGATGAGGTGAACGGTGAGGTTGGTCTCGGTGTCACTGACGTTGACGGCGTGGATGTTGCCGTGGGCCGTGCGGAAACGCCCGGTGCCGCCGGTGATCGCGAGGTCGATGTCGCCGGGGCCGGCGGAGGTGACGGTGAACCGGCCCTGCGCGGTGATCTGCCCCAGGGGGAGCGCGAGTACGGGCGCGCACTGGAGGTCGAACTCATCGCCCGGAGCGGTCCGGGTCAGCGTGCAGATCTCGCTGTAGGTGCCGACCGGGATGCCGGCGCGCAACAGGTTCCCGCTGATGACGAATTCATCGCCCTGGCTGGGCCCGCCCGATCCGTCCACATCGACGAACGTGCCCTGGGTCTGCTTGGCGACCAGCTGAAAGGTCTCCTCGTGCGGGGGAAAGGAATCGGCGCCTGCGCCGCCGGCCGCGGAGGCCGCGGGTGCGCAGAAAAGGAGGGCCGACATTCCGGTGGCCGCGCTCAGCACGATCTGCTTGAAGGGACGCACAGTTTTCTCCTCTGGGACTGGAAGGGAATTGCTCTGACGCGCTGCCGTGAGGTGCTCTCATTCCCGGTCGGCGCTCGCGTGGACGGCAGGGCCCCGCGACTCCGGCCCGGCCCGTCGGCCGGGATTCCGGTCGGCCGGAAACTCGGTGTGCCGGTGCCGCGCGGCCCGTAGGGGTCCGCCCGGCCGGGCCGTGCGGCCCGTCCGGCGGATCAGATGCCGGGACCGCCGATGTAGGTGAACGATCCGGTGGGGCTGTCAACGGGGCCGGTGACCGTGACCGGGACGGTGCCGGCGGCGCCGCTGGGCGGGGACGTGGCGGACACGGTGGTGTCGGAGACGATCTCGAAGGGCGCCGGGATGCCGTTGAAGGTGACCTGCTCGGTGTAGGACAGGCCGGTGCCGGTGATCGTGACGACGGTGCCGCCCGAGGTCGGCCCCGAATTGGGGCTGATGTCGGTGACGGTGGAGGAACCGACGTAGGTGTAGGTCAGGCCCTGGACGCTGCCGCCGGCGGTGCGCACGGTGACGGGGACGCCGCCGGGCCCCGGGGCCGTGCTGGCCCGGACGGTGATCTCGGTGTCGGAGACACTCTGGATCACGGCACGGCTGGTGCCGAAGTACACATCGATCGCCCCGGCGAGGTTGCGGCCGGTGAGGGTGATCTCGTCGTCGCTGCCGGCGACCGGCCCCGAGTCGGGGCTGATGCCGGTGAGGGCGGGCAGCGGCGTGTAGTAGAAGGTGCCGAGGGTGCCGGTGCCGCCCGCGGTGGTGACCGTCACGGGGACGGCACCCGATCCGGCGGGCTCGGTGACGGTCAGCGAGGTATCCGTATTGGCGGTGATGCCGGCCTGCACGGTACCGAAGCGCACGGCGGTGGCGTTGGCCAGGTGGTGCCCGGTCACCGTCACGGTCGCACCGCCCGCTGTGGACCCCTGGTCGGGCAGCACGGTCGTCGCGAGCACGCTGACGGTGCCGGCCTCGGAGTTGACGACGTAGGCGTGCGTCCCGTCGGGGTGGATGACGAGGCCGGACGGGCCGGCGCCCACCCCGACGTTCTCGACGGCGGTATGGGTGGCGGTGTCGATCACGCTCACCGTGTCCGGGAGCGAATTCGCCACCAGGACATGGGCGTTGTCCGGGGTCACCGCCAGGAAGCGCGGCTGGGCGCTGACCCCGATGGTGTCGATGACGGTGTTGGTGGCGGTGTCGACCACACTCACCGTGGAGCTGCCGGCATTGGTGACATAGACGCGGGCCCCATCGGGGGTGAGCGCCAGCAGGATGGGGACATCGCCGGCCGTAATCGTCGTCGTGACGGTGTTCGTGGCGGTATCGATCACTCTGACGCTGCCCGAGAAGCACGCCACGTAGGCACGGGTCCCGTCCGGCGTGATGACTACGCCGGTCCCCCCGGCCCCGACGGGGACCGTGTCGGTGACGGTGTTGGTGGCCGTGTCGATCACGCTCACCGTGGTGCCGGCCTGCTGTGTCACGTAGACGCGGGTGCCGTCCGGGGTGACCGCCGCCATCGTTGGTCCCGCCCCTACGGGGATGTCCGCGACGAGGGCGTTCGTGGCGGTGTCGAGCACGCTGACGAGACCGGCGTCGGCGACGGTCACATATCCGCGAGTGCCGTCCGGGCTGAGGGCCACGAAGTCGGGACCGGCCCCCGTGGGAATGGTGGCCGTGACGGTGTCGGTGACGGTGTCGATCACGCTGACCGTGTCCGAGCCCCGGTTGGCGACATAGGCGCGGGCACCGTCCGGCGAAAGGGTAATTCCCTGGGGTAGCACACCCACCGGAATCACCGCGCCCGCCACAAATGCGGCACGCAATCCGGGACTTCGCGCCGGTGCGGGCGTCGAAATGTGTGGAGTAAAGGCGAACATGACACTCCCTTAGGCAGGCGGGAACGTTCTTCGTCCCGCACACGGAAATGTCTGCTCCGCCGCATGGGCAAACAGCGAGCAGTCAGCCGGCCGGGAACCGGCCGGTGAAATGCACAAAGCGATGTGAGAATACCGTCCCCCGGAAGTCATTTGAAGGCCACGACAAAGCTCCGATTCTCGGATAATCGCTTTAAGTCGGCCTCTGAGGGCGGCGGGGCCACGGCGGCGCGGCGGTGCGGCGGGACCTCCGGAGCGGCATCCCGCACCCTGCCCGCCCCGCCAGATCTGATGTACCGTCAGATTCATGACCTCAGGGACCACTTACGGGAATCGCAAGGTCGCCGTCGCCGGAGTCGCCCTGTCCGACTGCGGACGCGTGGACCGGGCCACCCCGTACGCCCTGCACGCCCAGGCCGCCCGCCGGGCACTCGCCGACAGCGGGCTGGACCGTTCGGTGATCGACGGCTTCGCCTCGGCAGGGCTGGGCACCCTCGCGCCCGTCGAGGTCGCCGAGTACCTGGGGCTGCACCCCACCTGGGTCGACTCGACGTCGGTGGGCGGCGCCACCTGGGAAGTGCTCGCCGCGCACGCCGCCGACGCGATCGCCGCCGGCCATGCCAACGCGGTACTCCTGGTCTACGGCTCCACCGCCCGCGCCGACATCAGGGCCGGGCGGCGCACCGCGAACCTGTCCTTCGGCGCCCGTGGCCCGCTCCAGTTCGAGGTCCCCTACGGGCACACCCTGATCGCCAAATACGCCATGGCCGCCCGCCGCCATATGCACCAATACGGCACCACCCTGGAGCAGTTGGCCCAGGTCGCGGTGCAGGCACGCGCCAACGCGGCGACGAATCCGGACGCCCTGTACCGCGACCCGATCACCGTCGACGACGTGCTGGACGGACCGTTGATCGCCGACCCGTTCACCAAACTGCACTGCTGCATCCGCTCCGACGGCGGCTGCGCGGTCCTGCTCGTCGCCGAGGACTACGTCCCCGACCTGGCCAAACCCCCGGTATGGGTGCTCGGTTCGGGCACCGCGGTGTCCCACACCACCATGTCGGAGTGGGACGACTTCACCGTCTCCCCCGCGGCGGTCTCCGGCCGGCTGGCCTTCGACCGCGCCGGGGTCCGCCCCGCCGATATCGACCTCGCCGAGATCTACGACGCCTTCACCTATATGACCCTGGTGACGCTGGAGGACCTGGGCTTCTGCGCCAAGGGCGAGGGTGGCGCGTTCGCCGGGAAGGGACGGCTACTGCGGGACGGCGAGCTGCCGGTCAACACCGACGGCGGCGGGCTGGCCGCCTGCCACCCCGGGATGCGGGGGCTGTTCCTGCTGGTCGAGGCGGTACGCCAGCTCCGCGGCGAGGCCGGCCCGGACCGCCAGGTACACAAACCCGGCGGCCGGCTGCCCCAGCTCGCGGTCGCCTCCGGCACGGGCGGCTGGTTCTGTTCGTCGGGGACGGTGGTGTTGGGGCGGGGGTGAGGCGGGGCTCGCAGCGGCCTCGGGAGGCCGGGGCCCGGCGGGAGCCCCGGCGGGGACTCGCGGGCGGACCCGGGGCCGGGGTCGGGGCCGGGCCCGGGGCCGGGGCCGGAGGGGGTCCCGGAGCGCGGCCGTTGCTCAGTCTGCGGCCGGGCGGGTGCCGATGCTGAAGGCCGTGCCGAAGGGGTCGGTGAGCGCGGCCATGCGGGCGTACGGGGCGTCCTCGGGGGTGCCGGCCGTGCCGCCGGCGGCGACGGCGCGGGCCGCCACTTCGTCCGTGTCCGCCACCTCGAACACGGTCTGCCAGCGGGAGGCGGGGGCCGCGGGTTCGCCGAAGACGCCGCCGATCTCATGGCCGTCGGGACGCCGCAGGAAGGTGAAGTCGAAGTCGGGGAGATCGTCGTTGCCGTCGAGCATGAAGCCGAAGACGGCGGCGTAGAAGCGGCGGGCGGGCTCGGGGTCCGGGGCCGCGAGGTCGTTGCGGATCAGTGCGCTGGGCTCGTTGACCAGCTCACAGCCCGGCAGCGTACGTCCCTGCCAGAGCCCGAAGCGGGCACCAACGGGGTCCGTGACGACGGCCGTACGGGCCAGCCCCGCCACGTCCGCGGGCGGCACCGTCACCGTCCCGCCGCACTCGACGCTCCGCTTGACCGCCGCGTCGCAGTCGTCCGTGGCGAGGTACGGCAGCCACCAGGACTCGCCCTCGACGTCCGCGGCGGAGACGGGCCGCAGGGCCGCCACCCGCCGGCCGCGCAGCAGACACAGGGTGTAGGGGCCGGTCGCCGCCGACCGCTCCTCGTACTCCCAGCCGAACAGCGCGCGATAGAACTCCTTCGCCCGGTCGAGGTCGGGGACCCCGAGATCGATCCAAGTCGGCGTACCGAACGGCTGATTGCTGCTGATCTCGCTCAACGTCTGCTCCTTCGCAGTGCCATTGCCCGTACCGACGGTAGGGAGCATCTAGGACAGAGCGTGTCCTAGAGCGCGAAGCAGGCCCGAACGCCTCTCGCGCCCACCTTGAACAGACGCCGTAGCTTCATATACAAGCGTCATAGACAAGCGTTTAAGACGCTCGTATAGTTCGGGGTGCCGGTCGGCGAACGCACCACGACCGAGCGCGCCGCGGCCGCGTGGCGCAGTGCATGCAGGAGCACCACGACCCCGAAGGGAACCCCGCCATGTCCGGCACCGTTTCGCCGTCCCCTCGCACCAGCCCCCGGACCGTGCTGATTTCCGGCGCGAGCATCGCCGGTCCGGCGCTCGCCCACTGGCTGCACCGCTACGGCTTCGCGGTGACCGTCGTCGAGCGCGCCCCCGAGCTGCGGACCGGCGGCTACAAGGTCGATATCCGCGGTGCGGCGGTCGAGGTCGCCGAACGGATGGGAATCCTGGCGGACATCCAGCGCGCCAGTACGGACATGCGGACCGGCGCGTATGTGAACGACGACGGCAAGCGGATCGCCACCCTCCCCGCCGCCATCTTCGGCGCCCGGGTCGGCCGGGACGACGAGATCATGCGGGGCGACCTGGCGCGCATCCTCTACGAACGCACCCGGGCGGACGTCGAGTACGTCTTCGGCGACTCGATCACGTCCCTCACCGAGCGGCCGGACGAGCACGGCCACGGTCGCGGCTCCGACGGCACCGGCGGCGTGGACGTCACCTTCGAGCGCGGTGCGCCCCGCCGCTTCGACCTCGTTGTCGGGGCGGACGGAGTGCACTCGAACGTCCGGCGGCTGGCCTTCGGCCCCGAGGAGCAGTTCGTACGGCACCTCGGGGCGTATATCTCCGCGTTCTCGCTGCCGAACGAACTCGCTCTGGACCGCGAGGAGTTGTACCACGCGGTACCCGGCAGGCTGAGCTGCGTCTACAGCTCGGCCGGAGACCCGGCCGCCAAGGGCATGCTCACCTTCCGCTCGCCGCGGCTGGCCTACGCCCGGCAGCCCGACCGGCAACTGGCGCTGCTCGACGCCGCGTTCAAGGATGTCGGCGTCCGCCCGTCCGAAGGCTGGACGCAGATCCCCCGGCTGCTCGAAGCGGCCCGCGCGGCGGACGACTTCTACTTCGACGGGCTCCAGCTGATCGAGATGGACCGCTGGTCGCGCGGCCGGGTGGTGCTGCTCGGCGACGCCGCGCACTGCGCCTCACCGGCCTCGGGACAGGGCACGGGGATGGCGCTGGTCGGCGCGTATGTGCTGGCGGGGGAGCTGGCGGTGGCCGGCCGCGGGCCGGAGGAGGCGTTCGAGCGCTACGAGAGCGAGCTACGCGGCTATGTCGCGGTCAATCACGCGTTGGCCGAGAAGTTCGCGAAGGACATGACGGCGGACACCCGGCGGCAGATCCGGTTCCGGCATCTGATGCTGCGGATCCTGCCGTACATGCCATGGAAGAACCTGGTCGCGAAGAAGATCGCCGAGGACGTGCAGCGGGGCGCCAACGCGATCACCCTCAAGGACCATCCGGCGCCGGCCGCGGCCACCGGGCATGCTCCGGCCGCGGGGCACGCTCCCGCCACCGGGCACGCTCCCGCTCCCGGACACCCTCCGGCCGCCGGAAGCCCGACGTACGCTGCCTGACATGAACGATCACCCCGCGCACCAGGACCTACCGGACGACGGCCCCGCCGGCACCCCGGCGCACCATGCCGAGGACGCGGACGCCCAGGCGTTCCGCGAGCTGCTGCGCGGGCTGCGGGTCTGGGATGTCGCACTGCCGACGTTCGACCCGGCGGCGGCCCCGGCCGAGCCGCTCCCGCTGTTCCGGCAGTGGCTGCGGGAGGCCGCCGAGGCCGGTGTTCCCGAGCCGCACACCATGACGCTCGCCACGGCGGACGCGGCCGGCACCCCCTCCGTACGGACCCTGATGCTGCACGACGCCGATGCGCGCGGCTGGCACTTCGCCTCGCACCGCGGCAGCCGCAAGGGCCGCGAGCTGGCCGTGCGGCCCCGGGCGGCGCTCGGGTTCTACTGGCCGGCGGTCGGCCGCCAGGTGCGGGTCAGCGGGCCGGTGACCGTGGCGGGTCCCGAGGAGAGCGCGGCCGATCTGCACCACCGCTCGACGGGCGCGCTGGCCGCGGCCCTGGTCGGCCGGCAGAGCGAGGTGCTCGGCTCGGCCGAGGAGCTGGCGCGCGCCTCGGAGGCGGCGTGGGAGCGCGCCCGGCGCGAGCCCGAGGCCCCGGTGCCGAGCTGGACGCTGTATGTGCTGCGCCCCGAGGAGGTCGAGTTCTTCCAGGGCGATGCGCAGCGTCGGCACGTACGGCTCAACTACCGCTATGAGGGCGGTCGTTGGGCACAGGAGCTGCTCTGGCCGTGAGGCGCGGATGGCGGCGGGCGGTGCGGGCGGCGGTGGGCGGCGCGCACGGCGGCGGGCGGCGCGGGAGGCGGCCGCCGGCCCTCACAGCTGCTGATACATGATGTGCAGCCCCACATAGCCCTTGGTGGGGTGCCGGAAGCCCTCGGGGAGAGTCGTCATGATCTGGAAGCCCAGCGACTTCCAGAGCGCGACGGCGCCGGTGTTGGTCTCCACTACGGCGTTGAACTGCATCGCGCGGTAGCCCTCAGCGCGGGCCCAGGCCAGGACGTGTTCACCCAGGGCCCGGCCGACTCCGCGGCCGCCGTACTGCGGGTCGACCATGAAACTGGCGCTGGCGATGTGCGAGGCGCCGCCCATGTGGTTGGGGTTCATCTTGGCCGTACCGAGGACCGTGCCGGAGTCGTCGACGGCGACGACCGTGCGGCCGGGCGGCGTCAGCAGCCAGCTCTCGCGGGCCGTCGCCTCGTCCATGTCCTGCGGATAGGTATAGGTCTCCCCGGCCGCCACGATGGCGTGGAAGAAGGGCCAGATGGCGGGCCAGTCGGCCGCGGTCGCCTCACGGATCAGCACGGCCACAGCATGCCTCGGGGCCGGCGGGGGCGCCACCGGAAATCGCCGGGGGAGGCGGGGGCTGTGGTTGGGCTCCACTGACCGGGGCCGGGACTCCGGGGGCGGGGCCGCGCCCCCCGGGGCGCGGATTCACGCCGGGCGGAAGACGGGGACGGCGATCACGGCGCCCTCGGCCCCGCCGCCACCCTCGTCCGCGCCCGCACCCACACCCACACCCACACCCGCACCCCGGAAGTGCACCAACAGCGGCATCCCGATCCGTAGCTCCGGCTCCGGGCAGTCGGTGATCTCGGTCATCATCCGGGGGCCTTCGGCGAGATCGACCACGGCCGCGACGTACGGGACCCGGTCGCCGAACGGCGGGAGATCGTTACGGTGCACGACCGACCAGGTATAGAGGGTGGCGCGGCCGGTGGCCGGCTCCCAGCCGACGTCCTCGCTCCAGCAGTACGGACAGAACTCGCGCGGGTAGTGGTGGGCCGCACCGCAGCCCTCGGCCCGGCAGCGGCGCAGCAGCAGCCGCCCCTCGGCCGCCGCGTCCCAATACGGCCGGGTGAAGTCGTCCACCTCCGGCAGATCGAACCGCGCGGCGCTCCGTGCCACGCCACCCGCCACACCCCGGCTCCCCGTACTCCGCGCCTCCGCACTCCGCGTCTCCGTACCAGCCCTGGCCCTCACCGGAACACCCCCAGCACCTCGTCGAACGACCATGCCTGCCGGCTCCTCACGAGCAGGGAGACAACCGAGACAACCCGTCCCTGACGGTACGTCAGTTCAACCGAAGCCGAGCCGGACGCGCAAGGGGACCGCACGATCCACCCGGGACCGGCAGCGGGCAACGGACGGCGGGCAGTGGGCAGCGGGCAGCGGGCAACCAAGGGCCGCACAAGCTTTCCCCTGCAACCCCATAGCTGACATGGCGTCAGTTCAGTAATCTGACTATGCGTCAGTTATGGAGAGCCGTCACACAGGAGCGGGCGTCTGCGATGCTTGGATCGACTCACGGCACCCTCACCACTCACTCCCGGCCGGCCCGCGTCGTGGCCTGTGGGGAGCAACCACCACACACCGTCCACGGCATGAGTGAACCGCATCGCGACGGCGGGGGCCAGGGCGCCTGCCCCGTCGACCGGGATGTCAGCGGCCGTCCGCTGCACGCGCCCGTGCCCGACCTGGACCGGTTCTTCCGGCCCGAGTCCGTGGCGGTGATCGGCGCCTCGGACACCGAGGGCCGTCCCAATACCGGCATCACCCGTCAGCTGATCGCCTGGGCGGAACGGGTCGGTGCCCGGCTGCACCCCGTCAATCCGGGACGCACCGAGGTCTTCGGGCGGCCCTGCCATGCCTCCCTCGCCGATCTGCCGGAGCCCGTCGATCTCGCGGTCCTCCTGGTCGGCGACCCGCTGCCGGTCATCGAGCAACTCGCCGAGGCCAAGGTGAAGTTCGCGGTCGCCTTCGCCTCCGGGTTCGCGGAGACCGGCGAGCGGGGTGCGGCCGCCCAGGAGCGGCTGGCCGAGGCCGTCGCCCGCTCCGGGCTGCGGCTGCTCGGCCCGAACACCAACCTCAACGCCTTCGAGAAGTTCCGTACGGACCTGGACGGGCCGGCCATCGCCCTGATCACCCAGTCAGGCCACCAGGGCCGTCCCGTCTTCAGCCTCCAGGAGCTGGGCATCCGCCTCTCGCACTGGGCGCCCACCGGCAACGAGGCCGATCTGGAGACCGCCGACTTCCTCTCCTACTTCGCCACCCGCCCCGAGGTCGGGGCCATCGCGGCGTATGTGGAAGGGCTCAAGGACGGCCGCAGCTTTCTGCTGGCCGCCGACCGGGCCGCCCGTAACAAGGTGCCCGTCGTCGCCGTCAAGGTCGGCCGCACCGAGACCGGCGCCCGCACGGCCGCCTCGCACACCGGCAAGCTCACCGGCGCGGACGAGGTCGTGGACGCCGCGATGCGGCAGTTCGGGGTGATCCGGGTCGACGGGCTCGACGAGCTTCAGGACACCGCGGCGCTGCTGGCCCGCGCCAGGAAGCCCACCGCCGAGGGCGTCGCCGTCTATTCGATCTCCGGTGGCACCGGCGCCCACTTCTCCGACCTGGCGACCGCGGCCGGCCTGCGGCTGCCCACCCTCGGCGCCGCCAAGCAGGCCGAACTGCACCAGTGGATACCGGAGTACCTGCACGTCGCCAATCCGGTCGACAACGGCGGGCATCCGGTCGGCGACTGGCGCGGCCGCAAGATCCTCGACGCGATCCTGGCCGACCCCGCCATCGGCGTACTGATCTGTCCGATCACCGGCCCCTTCCCACCGATGAGCGACAAGCTCGCGCAGGATCTGGTGGACGCGGCGGAGCAGACGGACAAGCTGGTGTGTGTGGTGTGGGGCTCGCCGGTCGGCACGGAGGACGCCTACCGCCGTACCCTCCTCGGCTCCTCGCGGGTGGCGACCTTCCGCACCTTCGCCAACTGCATCACCGCTGTCCGCGCCTACCTCGACCACCACCGCTTCGTCGACGGTTACCGCTCGCCCTTCGACGACGCCCCGCGCGTCCTGTCCCCGTCCGCGCGCAAGGCACAGGCCCTGATGCGGCCGGGCCAGCAGCTCAGCGAGCACGCGGCGAAGCAGCTGCTGCGCGCCTACGGCATCCGGGTCCCGCGGGAACAGCTGGTGACCAGCGCGGCGGCGGCCGTACGGGCCGCGAGCCTGGTCGGCTATCCCGTGGTCATGAAGGCTTCCGGGCCGCAGCTCGCGCACAAGACCGAACTCGGCCTGGTCAAGGTCCAGCTGACCTCGGCCAGCCAGGTCCGGGACGCCTATCGCGAGCTCACCGACATCGCGCGCTACGAAGACGTGCCGCTGGACGGGGTGCTGGTCTGCCAGATGATCGAGCGGGGCATCGAGATGGTCGTCGGCGTCACCCGGGACAGCCTCTTCGGGCCGACCGTGACCGTCGGCCTCGGCGGGGTGCTGGTGGAGGTGCTGCGGGACGTCGTGGTGGGCGTACCGCCCTTCGGGGAGGACCAGGCGCGCGCGATGCTCGACGAACTCCGCGGCCGGGCCCTCCTGGACGGTGTGCGCGGGGCGCCGCCCGCGGACCTCGACGCGCTGGTCGAGACCGTCCTGAGAGTGCAGCGGATGGCGCTGGAACTCGGTGATGAACTCGCCGAGCTGGACATCAATCCGCTGGTGGTGCTGCCGCGCGGACAGGGCGCCGTGGCCCTCGACGCGCTCGCCGTCTGCCGTTGAGCACACCCGTACCCACACCCACACCCACGCCCGCACCCATGCCCAGGCCCGCGCCCAGGCCGTGGGCCGCCACCTCGCCGGCCGCCGTGCCCGCCCCGACCGCACCCTCTGGAGCCGCTCCCCCATGTCGCCCTCACCGTCCCCCGGTTCCGTTCCCCCCGCCGTGCCCGACGAGCCCGCCGGCCCCGCCACCCGCGCGGAACCCGTCGACACCGTCGACACCGTCGATACGGTCGATACCGCCGATGCCGCCGATGCCGCCGATGCCGCCGATGCCGCCGATTCATTGATACTGCACGCCACTGACAACGGCGTCTCGTGGCTGACCCTGAACCGGCCCGACGCGATGAACGCCGTCACCTGGGACCAGCGCGAACGCCTCATCGGCCGGCTCGCCGACGCCTCGGCCGACCCCGATGTCCGGGCCGTCGTGCTCACCGCGACCGGCAAGGGCTTCTGCGCCGGCGCCGATCTGCGCGGCGGGCCGCCGGCCGGCGAGCGGGTCGCCGGTGATGTCGCCCGGATGATCCGGGGCGGCGCCCAGCGGCTCATCACGGCGGTGCTGGACTGCGAAAAGCCGGTCATCGCCGCCGTCAACGGCACCGCGGCCGGGCTCGGCGCCCATCTCGCGCTCGCCTGCGACCTGGTGCTGGCCGCCGAATCGGCCCGGTTCATCGAGGTGTTCGTCCGCCGTGGCCTGGTCCCGGACGGCGGTGGCGCCTACCTCCTGCCGCGGCTGATCGGCCCGCAGCGCGCCAAGGAGCTGATGTTCTTCGGGGACGCCCTGTCGGCCGCCGAAGCGGAACGGCTGGGTCTGGTCAACCGGGTCGTGCCGGACGGCGAGCTGGCGAAGACGGCCCGGGAGTGGGCCGAGCGGCTGGCGGCCGGCCCGACCCGCGCACTGGCCCTGACCAAACAGCTGGTCAACGCCTCGCTCGACAGCGACCGGAGCGCGGCCTTCGCCGCCGAGGCCACCGCCCAGGAGATCAATATGACGACGGCGGACGCACAGGAGGGCGTCGCCTCCTTCGTGGCGCGCCGCCGCCCGGAGTTCCGGGGCCGCTGACCTCCCACAGCCCGCACGGGGGGCCTACTCTTCCGAACACTCCGGTACCTCACGGGTGTTCCGCGTCCGCACCCCCGGCAGCCAGCCCCGCACCCCCTGCCCGCTGGTCACCAGATACCAGCGGGTGGAGGTGATGCCCGCCTCGTCGCGGACCATCCGGCCGTCCGTCGCCACACAGCGCGCGGCCAGCACATCGCCGTGCCAGACCCGGCCGGCGGAGTTGCCGCGCGCGGCGTACTTGGCGCGCGGATCCTTGGCCAGCCGCAGCGCGCACTCCAGGGAACGGCCCGTGCGGCAGGCCCGTTCGCTGTTGTAGACGGTGATCTTCACCGTCGGGGTCGGCCCCGCCGGCCGTACGGAGACGGGCCCGGGGCGCACCAGCCACCACACCCCCAGTGCCACCGCGGCCACCGCCGCCGCCACGACGAGCACGACCATCCGCGGCCGCCTTCCGGGCAGCGGCACCACGGCGGGTGCCGGTGCGGTGCCCGGCTCCCGGATGCGGTCCCACAGGCCGGGCGGTGTCTCGATCTGTTCGTCCGCGAGCCGCAGTCGGGCGCGCAGCAGCGCCTCGGCATCGTCCCCGCCGCCGTCGCCCCGGCCACCGCCGTGGCCCGGGCCGTCACCGCCCGCCGCGCCCGCACCGCCGTCGTACCGTGGCCCCACGTCCACCGTGCCGCTCACCTCCCGGCCTGCCCGTGCTCCGATTCAACGAGGTAGGCGCGCAGCCTGTCCAGCGCGCGGGCGCGATGGCGGGCGGCGGTGCCCCGATGCACCTTCATGATCTTCGCGGCCTGGTCGATGGTGTAGCCGTCGAGGTCGACGAGGATGACGATGCCGGCCTGCCGGTGCGACAACTTCCCCAACAGGCGCACCGCTTCGATCTCGGACTGCCGCCGCTCCACCCCGCCGTCCCAGCCGCCGGGCGCCCCACCGGACGCGCCACCGGCGCCGCCGCCCGCACCGGCCTCCTCGACGCCCTCCATGCCGTCGACCAGCACCTGGCGCCGGTCCTTGCGGTAGGCGTCGCGGGCGACGTTGAGGACGGCGGTGAAGGCATAGGCATAGGGCTCGGGATGGGCCAGGAAGCGCTGGGGGCGGGCCGCGAGTTTGAGATAGGCCTCGTGCACCACGTCCTCCGCGGACTGTCTCGATCCGGCCAGCATCACCGCCCTTCGGTACAGCCGGGGCAGCAGCCCGCAGAAGACCTCGTCGAAGGTGGGTGACGCGGCAGACGAAGCTGATGGCGCTCTCGCATCGGCCATGTACCGGAACTCTCCCCCGTGCTCGGCTACGGACGCGGCCGCAGTGGACGCTACCCGCGCGGACGACACGCAATCAGGAATCCAGCCCCCAATCTCCCCTGAATCCACCGCGGATCATCCCGGAAGCACGGGAAACCACACCTGCGGGTGGCGCCCGCTCCGCACGCCTTCACATCTGACACTCCATCAGATTCAATGGGAGACATGATGGGACATGCGGGAATGGCGGCCACGGTCGTGCGGTACCTACGCTCCGTCGGTGCGCCCACCACGGCGGCCGCACCGTCCCCTGCCACCGCGCTGCCGCGGCCCGCGCTGCGTGCCGTGGGCGAGGACGAGCGCGCCCCTCTTGACCCGGCGGAATTCCGCTCCGTACTGGGGCACTTCGCCAGCGGCGTCACGGTGATCACGGCCCCCGGGGAGCCAGGCCCGGCCGGGTTCGCCTGCCAGTCCTTCGCCTCGCTCTCCCTCGACCCGCCGCTGGTGACGTTCATGGTGGCGCGCACGTCGACCACCTGGCCGCGGATCGCCCGCGCCGGGGTCTTCTGCGTCAATGTGCTCGGCGCCGGCCAGGGCGAGCTCTGCCGCGGGTTCGCGGTCAGCGGCGGCGACAAGTTCGCGGGGGTCCCCTACGGGGCCGCGCCGGTGACCGGTTCACCGCGGCTGGCGGACGTCCCCGCCTGGATCGACTGCACGGTCCAGGCCGTCCACACCGGCGGCGACCACCTCATCGTGGTCGGCCGCGTCGAAGCACTCGGCACCGACCCGGCCGCCGCCGGAAACGGCCCGCTCCTCTTCCACCGGGGAGCCTTCGGGCACTTCGCCCCGTGAGGGCGGCGCTACGCCGACGAGCACCGCCCCCCTGGCCCCTCGTACGCGGACTACAGGCCCGTCGCGAGAACGCCTACGCCCAGCACGAACGCGGCCAGGAAGCCGGTGCCCACCACGACGAGCACCAGCCGGACGGTTCGCCGGCCCCCGGCGCCCCGTCCGGCGACCGCGGCGAGCAGCGCCGCGGGAACGGCGGCCGCGCTGAGCGCCAGCCAGCACACGAGGTAGGCCCGCGGCGGCCCCACCGAGCGGGTGAGGAGCGCGAGCACCGTCCCGTACGCCAGGGTCGCTCCGGCCGCGGTGAACGGGGCGGCGGCCACCGTCCACCACCACGTCGGCCGCCCCTGCCACCCTCCCCACCGGGCCGCCCGGCGCGCCAGCGACAGCGTGGGCAGCACCAGGGTGGCCGTCAGCACGAAGCCGGGGAGCGCGCCGAGGACCAGTGCGAACGGCAGCACGAACGCCGCCATGAACCCATTGCCGGACGGGCCCTCCTGGATGAAGGAGTACAGGGTGAGCCCGACCGTCGTGATGACGGCCTCGGCCAGCAGCGCCGCCATCGACACCAGCAGGGTCCGGCCGCTCCAGACCGGGCCGACGGGTTCGGGCTCAGCGGCCCGCCGGTGCGTACCGACCACTCCGCCCGCCCCGCTCCCGTCGGCCTCACCAGCCCCCTCAGCCCTGCCGGCCCCGACCGCCGTCATCCCCATCCCCATCACCCCTCTCACCGGGATGATGCCCCGGGCGGGCGCGCTTCCCACCAACACGGCGCTCTCCGGCCTGTGTTGGTGATCACCCCTGGGCCGCGACCACCCGCCCGCCCCCGGCACCCGCCCGTCCCTCCCGGATGACCAGCGCCATCAGCGCCGCGACGGCGCACAGTGCGCCCGAGGCATACCAGACCGGGTTGTACGTACCGAACGCGTCGCGCGCCAGGCCGCCCAGGAAGGCGATCAGCGCGGCGCCCACCTGGTGGGCGGCCAGCACCCAGCCGAAGACGATCGCGGCGTCGTCCCCGTAGTGCTCGCGGCACAGGGCGAGGGTCGGCGGGACGGTCGCCACCCAGTCGAGACCGTAGAAGACGATGAAGAAGACCATTGGCGGGTGGACGGTGTCGGACAGCAGCAGCGGCAGGAACATCAGCGACAGGCCGCGCAGTCCGTAGTAGGTGGCCAGCAGCCGGCGGGTGTGAAAGCGGTCGGTGAACCAGCCGGACGCGATGGTTCCGGCGATATCGAAGATGCCGATCACCGCGAGCAGCGAGGCGGCCGCCGTCATCGGCATGCCATGGTCGTGCGCCGCGGGCACAAAGTGCGTCTTGACCAGGCCGTTCGTCGTGGCGCCGCAGATCGCGAAGGTGCCCGCCAGCAGCCAGAACGGACCCGTACCGGCCGCCGCGATCAGTGCCCGTACGGCACGCCGGGCCGCGCCCCGCTGCGGCGGCGGCTTGGGGACGAACTCTGCCGCCCCGTACGGCGCGACGCCCACATCCGCCGGGTGGTCGCGCAGCAGCAGCCACACCAGCGGGACGACGGCGAGCGCGGCCAGCGCGACGGTCACCGTGGCCGGCCGCCAGCCGTACCGCTCGATGATCCAGGAGAGGGCCGGGAGGAAGATCAGCTGCCCGGAGGCGCCGGCCGCGGTGAGGATGCCGGTGACCAGCCCGCGCCGGGCGGTGAACCAGCGGCCGGTGACCGTCGCCGCGAGGGCCAGCGCCATCGAGCCGCTGCCCAGACCCACCAGCACGCCCCAGTACAGGACGAGTTGCCAGCTCTCGGTCATGAAGATGGTCAGCCCGGCGCCGGTCGCGATCACCGCCAGGGCGAGCGCCACCACCCGCCGGATGCCGAACCGGTCCATCAGCGCCGCGGCGAACGGCGCCGTCAGCCCGTAGAGCGCGAGGTTCACCGACACCGCGAAGCCGATGGTGCCGCGCGACCAGTGAAACTCAGAGTGCAGCGGCTCGATGAGCAGACCGGGGAGGGAGGCGAAGCCCGCCGCGCCGATGAGGGTGAGGAAGGTGACGGCGGCGACGGACCAGGCCCGGTGCGGGCGGCGCCGGCCGGGCGCGGGGGCAGGGGCGGGGACCACCTCGCGCAGGGGTAGTTCGGGTGTCTGGGTCACCGGAACAGCTTCGTTCGTCACCCCCGGGCGGAACGAGTGGCCGGAAGGCCAGGGTTCCTCAGGATCGGGCCAGCACCAGGCGCTACCCGAAGGTCAGCACCCCCCGGGCCACCCGCCCGTGATGCGCATCGTCCGCCGCCCGCGCGAAGTCCTCCACCGGGTACGTCCGGGTCACCAACTCGTCCAGCAGCAGCCGCCCTTCGCGGTACAGCCGGGCGTACAGCGCGATGTCCCGCTGGGGCCGCGCCGACCCGTAACGGCAGCCCAGGATCGACTTGTCCAGGTACATCGACGACACCAGGAACGACGCCTCCGCGGTGGCCGGCGGCACCCCGAGCAGCACCGCCTGGCCGTGCCGGTCCAGCAGATCGACGGCCTGCCGGATCAGCCGGGTGCTGCCCACACACTCGAAGGCGTGGTCGGCGCCGGTCGGCAGGATCTCCTTCACCGCCTTGACGCTGTCCGCCACCGCCGACGCATCGATGAAGTGCGTCGCCCCGAACTGCCGGGCCACGTCCTCCTTCGCCGGGTTGGCGTCCACCGCCACGATCACCGACGCCCCGGCGATCCGCGCCCCCTGGAGCACATTGAGACCGATCCCACCGGCGCCGATCACCACGACCGAGTCCCCGCGGTCCACCTTCGCCCGGTTGAGCACCGCCCCGACGCCGGTCAGCACCCCGCACCCGATCAGCGCGGCGGAGGTCAGCGGAATATCCTCGGCGATCTTGACGGCCTGCACCGCCTTGACGACCGTACGCTCCGCGAACGCCGAGTTCGACGCGAAGCTGAACAGCTCGCGCTCGCCCCGCCGGAACGGCTTCTGCGGCATCCCGATCGCCTTCCGGCACATCGTCGGCCGCCCCCGGTCACACTCCGCGCATGCCCCGCAGTTGGCCAGCGTCGACAGCGCCACATGGTCGCCGGGCACCACATGCCCGACCCCCGCGCCCACCGCCTCGACCACCCCGGCGCCCTCATGTCCCAGCACCACCGGCACCGGAAACGGAATCGTCCCGTCGATCACCGACAAATCGCTGTGGCACAGCCCCGCGGCCCGGATCCCGACCAGCACCTCGCCCGGCCCCGGGTCCCGCACCGCCAGATCGTCCACGACCCGGGGCTGCTCGCCGTCGAATATGACGCCTCTCATCACCGCTCCAGTCTGGGCAGGCCGAGCACACGCTCGGCGATGATGTTGCGCTGGATCTCGTCCGAGCCGCCGTAGAGGGTGTCGGCCCGGGTGAACAGGAACAGCCGCTGGAGCGCGTCCAGTTCGTACGGCGCCCGCGCACTCCAGTCGACGGGCCCGAGCGCCGCCGCGGCCCCCCGCACCCGCATCGCCAGCTCCCCCAGCCGCTGATGCCAGCCACCCCACAGCAGCTTCGCCACACTCGGCGCCCCCACGTCCCCGGCGGCCCCCAGGGTCCGCAGCGCGTTCCACCGCATGACCTGCAACTCGGCCCACTGCCGTACGAGTTGCTCACTCAGCACCGGATCCCGCAGCGACCCGCAGCGCACCGCCTCAGCGATCACTGCGGCCAGCTCCGCGGCGAACCCGATCTGCTGCACGAGCGTGGACACCCCCCGCTCCCGCGCCAGCAGCCCCATCGCCACCCGCCAGCCCGCGCCCTCCCCGCCCACCACATGCGCGGCCCGCGCCCCGTCGAAGAACACCTCGTTGAACTCCGCGGTCCCCGACATCTGCCGGATCGGCCGCACCTCGATCCGCCCCGGCTGATCCATCGGCACCAGCAAAAAGGACAGCCCCCGGTGCCGCCGCTCCCGCCCATCCGTCCGGGCCAGTACGAAGCACCAGTCGGCCTCCCCGGCCAGCGACGTCCAGATCTTCTGCCCGCTGACCCGATAGCCACCGCCGTCCCGGACCGCCACCGTGCGCAGCCCCGCCAGATCCGACCCCGCCTCCGGCTCGCTGTAGCCCTGGCACCACAGCTCCTCCCCCCGGGCGATGGCCGGCAGAAACCGCCGCCGCTGCGCCTCGTCCCCCACCGCGATCAGCGTCGGCGCCAGCAGATTCTCCCCGATGTGCCCCACCCGCCCCGGCGCCCGGACCCGCGCATACTCCTCGGCCCACACGACCTGCTGGGTCAGACTCCCCACCCGGTTCCCGTACGCCCCCTCCGCACACTCCCACCCGAGCCCGATCCACCCCCCACTCCCCAACTCCCGCTCCCACGCCCGCCGCACCCCGGCCCCCAGATGCTCACTCCCGGGCCCACCCACACCGGCCAACTCGGCGTAAGCACCGACGAGATGCCCCGAAAGCCACTCCCGAGCCTCCGCCCGAAATGCCTCGTCCTCGTCCCCGAACTCAAAGTCCACGCCGACCTCCCACGCCCGCCCCCACCCACCAAAACCAACCCACCCCCGGGAGGGGACGGGCCGGAGGGGCCTGGTGTGTGGACGTAAAGCGAAGCAGTCCACGCACCAGGCCCCGGAGGCCCGTCACCGCACCCCGAAAGCCCCGCGCAGCGGCCCGGCCCGCCGCAGGCGAAAGAACGAGGCCCCCACGGCGGGACAGCCGACAACGTGGGCCCGCTACTGCCGCGCCTTCGCCGCCGCGGAGGCACTCGCCATCTCGGCCACCCGCGCAAGCATCGGCATCGGATCCGCCCCCACGGCCCCCGGCAACACCTCCGCCACCCGCTCCGGCGTCCACCCGCCCCCCTCCGCATACACGGAGCGCAGCTCCACCGGCTGGGCCCACACGGCGATCTTCGGCCCGGCGACCGTATAGACCTGGCCGGTGACCTCCCGGGCCCGCTCGCTGAGCAGATAGACGACCAGTGCCGCCACATCCTCCGGCTCACCGATCTCGGTCAGCTCCATCGGCACCTTTTCCGACATCCGGGTGCGGGCGACGGGCGCCACCGCGTTGGCCGTCACCCCGTATTTGTGCAGCCCGAGCGCGGCGCTCCGCACCAGCGAGATGATCCCGCCCTTCGCGGCGGAGTAGTTGGCCTGGGACACGGATCCCTGGTGGTTGCCGCTGGTGAAGCCGAGCAGGGTCCCGGACTTCTGGCGGCGCATGACCGCGGCCGCCGCCCGGAACACCGTGAAGGTCCCCTTCAGATGAGTGGCGACGACCGGGTCCCACTCCTCCTCGGTCATGTTGAAGAGCATCCGCTCGCGCAGGATCCCGGCCACACACACCACGCCGTCGATCCGTCCGTACTGCGCCAGCGCGGTGTCCACGATCCGCTGGCCGCCGGCCATGGTCGACACATCGTCGGCGACGGCGGTCGCGATCCCGCCGGCCGCCTCGATCTCCTTCACCACGGACTCGGCGATCTCGCTGCTGGGTTCACCGCCGTCGATGGCGACCCCGTAGTCGTTGACGACGACCTTCGCGCCCTGTTCCGCGCAGGCCAGGGCGACCGCCCGGCCGATGCCGCGGCCCGCCCCCGTTACGGCGATCACTTTGCCGGCCAAGAAGTTCCCCATGCCGTGACCCTTCCCGCAGTTTCTGACGGACCGTTAGATTTTTGAGCAGACCCGGTACGAACACAAGACCCCGGGCCGAACCAGGCCCCGGCCGCCCCGAGGAGGCCCCATGCCCTTGCCCCAGGAGTTCCATGACATCGCCAAACGCGTGAACAACTGGGGGCGTTGGGGCGTGGACGACGAGATCGGCACCCTCAACCTGATCACCCATCAGGTCGTCCGGGAGGCCGCCGGCAGCATCCGCAGCGGCCGCCGGATCCCGCTCGCCCTCCCTCTCCAACAGGACGGCGTACAGACCGGCGTGATCCCGGGCCGGGTCAATCCGCTACACACCATGACCGCCATCAACCAGGAGATCTTCGGTCCCGGTACGGTCGCGACCTCCGACGACGCGGTCACCATGGGCCTCCAGGCCGCCACCCACTGGGACGGCCTGGCCCATGTCTCCCACTCCGGACGGCTCTACAACAACCGCCCCGCCGGCTCGGTCACCGCACACGGCGGCGCCACCGCCCTCGGCCTGGAGAAGGCCACCCCGATCGCCTCCCGCGGTGTCCTCCTGGACGTGGCCCGGGTGCACGGCACCGAAGGGCTGCCCGGCGGGCACGCGGTCACTCCGGAGGATCTGGACGCCGCCGAGGAGTTGGCCGGGACGACGGTCCGGGCCGGCGATATCGTCCTCGTCCGGACCGGCCAGCTGCGGCACTATCTCGCCGGTGACCGGCAGGGCTACGCCTTCCCGTCCCCCGGCCTGTCCCTGCGCACCCCGGAGTGGTTCCACGCCCGCGGGGTCGCGGCGGTCGCCAACGACACCCTGACCTTCGAGATCTTCCCGCCGGAGATCGAGAACCTGTGGATGCCGGTGCACGCCCTCCATCTCGTGGAGATGGGCATGCTCCAGGGCCAGAACTGGAATCTGGAGGAGCTGTCGGCGGCCTGTGCGGAGGAGGGCCGCTTCGCCTTCTTCCTGTCCGCGGTGGCCGAACCGTTCGTCGGCGGGGCCGGTGCGCCGGTCGCCCCCGTGGCGATCCTCTGAGGCGGCCGAGCCGAGTCGCCGGCCGCACCGGCCGGCGACTCGACGGCGCCCGGCCGGTCAGGCGGCGGTGCGCTCATGCGCGCCCCGAGCACGGCACCGCGGACCGCCACCCTCCCCCGGCACTCGCCGGGCCCCCGACCGGGCCGCGATCCGCACTCGCCAAGACCCGGACCGAAAATCCCGGTCCGCACGACCTCGGCGTCCCCTCGCGACGCATCGCTTCACCCAAGAGTGATCAAGTGGGCACGCCACGTCAACACCTGGTCTGGACTAAATGCGTGACGACCGGAATGCCGGTTCTGGTGGAGGAGCGCCGGTTGTACGCCGATCGACGCGATTACGCCTGATGCGTCACGGTGCGTGACACCGCACAAGAGGGCTCATACGTCCCGATATCGACTCCGGCCGCCATCAGCAGCGGGCGGCCACGGTCCACCTCGCACCAGATCCGCTTGCCGGCGCCTTCCTGCTGCCAGCCCCAGCGGTCGGCCAGACCGTCGACCAGCTCCAGGCCGCGGCCGTTGGTGTCGTCACCGTCGGCGTGCCGCTGGCGCGGCGGGCGGGCGCTGGCGTCCACCACTTCGACCCGGACCGTGCCCACCACGGCACCCGAGCCGGAGAAACACATCCGCAGCTCAGCCGCCGCGCCGGTGTGCACCACGGCGTTGGTGACGAGCTCGGAGATCAACAGGATCAAGGTCTCCGCGAGTGGCTCATCGATCCCTATGCCGGAACCCACGAGCCGCGACCGGGCCCACCGCCGGGCCCGCCCCACCTCCGCGGGGTCAGGCCGTACGTCCAATTGCACCTGAAGCACCTGCACCGCTCACACCATCCGAACCGGCGGAAACATCGCCTCGCGCCTCCACGAGGTCACGGTGCGTGACCCCGGCGAAGCACAGCATGGTTGACGTTCAGTCACCCCAACAAGCGCTTCGGGCATATTCCAGCGCAAGGGAGTATGCGTCCTGCATACTGTGCGACGCACTTTGCGGGGAGTCGAACAAGGGGGACAACCGGGCCCCTGCCTGAGGCGAGCGGCGCGCAGTCCGTACCCCGGAGCCGCCCTGCCGACGGCGCCGGGTTCGTTGCGCCACAGAACCACTCGCACCCAACGGAGAGTACCCGAGCGGAACGCCGACTCCCCCCTGTGACGAGTCACGCCTAGGACACAACCCGATATCGACACTCCGTGACCGCTTCTGCCTGGTGAGTCCGACATTCCGTACACGGAGTGCCACAGTCTGACATCGGCAGCCACCCCGCACCCCCGTCCCGGCCTTCGCCTCCGCGCCGTCAGGTGATCAGGCCCGCGGCCAGCAGTTCCTCGGCCTCGCCCGCCGTTCCCCAGCGTTCGGCATGCCACCAGGCCCGCTTGAGGTGCAGATGGACATCGGCCTCCCAGGTGAAGCCCATTCCGCCGTGGACCTGCAAACAGTCCCGGGCGTTGCGTACCGCGGCCTCGTCGGCGAGCAGTTTGGCGCCCGTGATGTCGAGAGCACTCTCCGTGACCGACGCCGCATAGACCGCACTCCGGGCGATTTCCGTCCGTACCAGCATCTGCGCGCACAGCTGCTTGACGGCCTGGAACGAGCCGATGGGGACGCCGAACTGCTCGCGCTCGCGGGCGTAGCCGGCCGCCATCTCGACCGTACGGACGGCGCTGCCGAGCTGCTGCGCCGCGGTGAGCAACGCGGCCTCGCGCCGGAGCCGGGGCACCTCCACGGCCACCGGCTCGGCGCCCGGCAGGTCCAGGACGCGGGCGAGCGGAGTGAGGGGATCGACGGAAGCAAACGGGGCGCAGGACACCCGGGCCGGCACACTCCGGTACGCACCGCCCGTGCGCCCCTGTGCGCCCTCCGCCCGGCCGCCACCCTCGCCGCCGGCCCGGCCGTCGACACCCTCCAGCAAGATCAACTCATCGCAGCCGGCCGGGTGTTCCCACAGCAGCGGCTGCCGCGCCCCGTCGCACAGCCCGACGATCCGCTCGCCGGCCGCGACCCCGTCCACCACCCCGGCCAGCAGCTGGCACGCCACCAGCGGTCCGGGCAGCAGCGCCCGCCCGGCCTCCTCCAGGACCAGCACCGCCTCCGGCAGCCCCAGCCCCACCCCGCCGTCCCGCTCCGGCAACCGCAGCGCGAAGAACCCGGCCGCGCCCAGCTCACACCACAGCGCACGGTCCGGTACGGGGTCCTCGACGGCCGCCCGCAGCCGGTCCCGGCCGAACCGCCCGGCCAGCAGCTCCCGGGTGCCGTCCTTCAATGCCCGCTGCTCATCGCTGAGTTGGAAATCCACCGCCCGGTCACCGCCCCTTCGGCAGGCCGAGGATGCGCTCGGCGACGATGTTCTGCTGGATCTGGGAGGTACCGGCCGCGATGGTGTACGAGAGGGACGACAGCCGGTCCGCGACCCATGGGTGGTCCGCGTCCAGCGCACCGGCGCCCAGCACCTCGGCCGCCGCGTCGTACAGCTCCTGGCGGGCGTGCGAATAGCGCAGCTTGAAGACCGAGCCGCCGGTGCCCGGCACCCCGCCGCTCCCCCGCCGCCCCCCGCGCGCGGCGCCCCGCATCGCCTCGCTCACATTCCACTGGGTCAGCCGCCACAGCGCCGTGAACTCCGCGTTCAGCCGGCCCAGTCTGCGGCGCAGCACGGGATCGTCCCAGCGGCCGTTGGCGCGGGCGGCCCCGGCCAGCTCGCCGAGCACCCGGCGGCAGGCGACCACTTCGCCGACGAAGGCGGTGCCGCGCTCGAAGGACAGCGTCACCATCGTCACCCGCCAGCCGTCGTTCTCCGCGCCGACCCGGTGGGCTGCCGGGACCCGCACCTCGTCGAGGAACACCTCGGCGAACTCCGCCGAACCGGCGAGGGTGCGCAGCGGCCGGACGGTCACCCCCGGCGCGTCCATCGGCAGCGCCAGCCAGCTGATGCCGCGGTGCCGGGGCGCGTCCGGGTCGGTGCGGACGAGGAGTTCGCACCAGTCGGCGACCTCGGCGTGCGAGGTCCAGATCTTGGCGCCGGTGATGACGTAGTCGTCCCCGTCGCGGACGGCCCGGGTGCGCAGCGCGGCGAGGTCGGAGCCGGCGTCCGGTTCGCTGAAGCCCTGGCACCAGATCTCCTCGCCGCGCAGGATCGGCGGCAGCCAGCGGGCACGCTGCTCGGCGGTGCCCTCGGCGGCGAGGGTGGGCCCGGCGTGCAGCAGGCCGACGAAGTTGGCGCCGACATAGGGAGCGCCGGCGCGCTCGGTCTCCTCCAGGAAGATCAGGTGCTGGGCGGGGGTGGCGCCCTGCCCGCCGGCGTCCCGCGGCCAGTGCAGGCCCGCGTATCCGGCGTCGTGGAGCATCCGCTGCCAGGCGGTGTCGTACGCCCGGCGGCCGGGCCAGTCGGTCGCGGCGGGCGGTGCGGGCAGCTTCGGCAGCACCTCGCCGAGCCACCGGCGCAGCCGGGCCCGGAAGTCTTCCTCCTCCGGTGTGCAGCTGAGGTCCATGGCGCGGTTACTCGCCGAGGTCCGGGCCGGGCCCGCGGACCGCGGTGCCGCACAGCGGCGGGTGGCCCGCCGCGTCGTCGACGCCCTCCACCGGATTCGTCATCGTCCGCCCCTCGTCCGAATCTGATGCATCGTCAGAAATAGGCTAGCCCCGGCCCTCTGGACCGACAAGACGCCGGCCTCTAATCTCGGCAGGCGATCTGACGTAGCGTCAGCGAATGGCGACGGGAGGGCGGATGACCGGCACCACCCTCTGGGACCTGGTGGCCTGGCGTGCCGCCCGTAGCCCCGGCGCCCCGGCCCTCATCCAGGGCGCCGGGTCCGCCCGGCAGGAACGGCGGATCAGCTTCGGCGCCCTGCACCGGCGCGCGGAACGGGTCGCGGCCGGTCTGTACGAGAAGGGCGTACGGCCCGGCAGCCGGGTCGTCTGGCAGTTGCCGACCCGGATCGAGACCGTGCTGTTCAGCCTCGCGCTGGCCCGGATCGGCGCCGTCCAGAGCCCGCTGCTGCCGCTCTACGGCGCGCACGAGACCGGTCAGGTGCTGCGCCGCACCGGCGCGGCCTTCTTCGCCGTCCCCGGTGTCCGGCACGGCTTCGACCACCGCGCGACGGCGGACGCCGGCCTGCCCCGTCCGCCCACCGTCATCGAGGCGTACGACACCCTGCCCGACGCCGACCCGGCCGTCCTGCCCCCGCCACCGGCCGACGACGACACGGTCCGCTGGATCTACTGGACCTCCGGCAGCACCGCGGCCCCCAAGGGCGTGCTGCACACGGACCGCAGTCTGCGCACGGCCGGGCACCGGCTGGGCGCGGCCCTGCGCCTGGCCCCGTCGGACATCGGCTCGATGGCCTTCCCGTACGCCCATGTCGCCGGGCCCGACTACACCGTCATGCTGCTGGAACACGGCATCCCCGCCGTCCTCCTGGAACACTTCGCGCTGCCCGGCGCGCTCGCCGCCTACCGCCGGCACCGCGTCACCCTGGCCGGCGGCTCCACCGCCTTCTACGCCCTCTTCCTCGCCGAGGCGCGCAAGCTGCCGCCCGGCCGCCGGCTGCTGCCGTCGCTGCGGCTGCTGGCCGGCGGCGGCGCGCCCAAGCCCCCCGCGCTCTACCACGAGGTCGTCGCCGCACTCGGCTGCCAACTCACCCACGGCTACGCCCTGACGGAGGCCCCCATGGTCACCATGGGCGACCCGTACGACAGCCCCGCGCACCTGGCCCACACCGACGGCCGGCCGCCCCCGGGCATGGAGATCCGTATCGCCCCCGGAAGCGGCGAGATCACCTTGCGCGGCCCGGCCGTCTGCCGCGGCTACCTCGACGAGCCCGCCCCCTTCGACGCCGACGGGTTCCTGCGCACCGGGGACCTCGGCCACCTCACCCCGACCGGGCACCTCGTCGTCACCGGCCGCCTCAAGGACATCATCATCCGCAAGGGCGAGAACATCTCCGCCCAGGAGATCGAGGAACTCCTCTACCGTCACCCGGACATCGCCGACGCCGCCGTCATCGGCCTGCCGGACCCCGAGCGCGGCGAACGCGTCTGCGCGGTCATCGAACAGCCCCCGGACGCTGGGGAGTTGACCCTCGCCGCCGTCTCGGCGCACCTCCAGGCCCAGGGCCTGGCCCGGTACAAACTCCCCGAACAGCTGGAGCTGCTGCCCGCCCTGCCCCGCGGCGCCACGCTGCGCAAGGTCCTCAAACAGGAGCTGCGGGAGCGGTTCGGGGGCGGCCGGCCGGAGTGAGGCCGCGGCCCCCCGGAACGCCTCAGCCCGGCCGGTAGGCGCTCGTCGCCTGGGTGTAGAGCTGGTCGATCTCGTGCCGGCCACGGTCCGGGCCGATGACCAGGACCAGGTGGTAGCGGCCCTTGTGGATCATCGCGAGGTTCCGTACGTACACCTCGCGCCCGCTGCCGTCGCGCCAGGAGAAGGTGCCCTCGGCCATCGCCGTCTTCCCGACGTCGATCCGCTGGAGGCCGGAGGCCGACGCCCATCCGGAGGAGCGGTACGGGGCCAGCTCGGCTTCCTTGTTCTGGAGGTATGCCATCGGGTCGGTGCCGAAGCGCGCCGTGGTGTCGCGGCCGGGCACCACCACCAGCTCGTAGTCCCCGCCGACGTACCGCACCTGGCCCCGGTCGTTGGCGCCGCGCCGCTGCCAGCCCTCGCGGACCGCGACCTGGAAGCCCTCCGGGTCGTTGCGTACCTCGAAGCCCTTGGCGACCTCGGCGGGCGCGGTGGTCTGCGGTGCGCCGGTGCCGGCCGAGGCGCGGTCGCCCTCCTGGTCCCCGGACGGTGCCGGGTCGGCGGGCGCCGCACCCGAGCTGCCCGTACGGTCCGCCCCGCGCTCGCCCGCCTTGGAGTCCGGGCCGGACTTCGGCAGGAACGCCATCGCATAGACCACCGCGCCGACGAGCAGCAGCAGGATCGCGGTCAGCAGCAGCCGGCCGAGGTGGCGCGGCCCGCGCGGCGGGCGGGGTGCGGCTTCCGGGCCGGACCCCTCCGGCATCAGCTGGTCGTACGGGTCCCGGTCCGCGGGCCCGCTGCGGCCGGGCGGCGGGGCCGGCTTGCCGGGCCGGGCCGGCCGGGACTGCCGGAGCGGCTTCGGCTGCTTCGGGGGGCGCGGCAGGCGGGTGGTGGAGACGAGCGGGGTGGGCTGCTCCGGGGCCGGCGTCCGCGGAACGGGCGGTGCGGCCGCGGCGGCCCCCACGGCGGCCGGGGCCGGCTGCGGCCGGGTGCGGCGGGCCGTCCGGGTCTTCTTGTGCCGGCCCTTCCGTACGAGTTCGCCGCGGCGCCGCACGATCGGCAGCCGCCGCGGATCGGCCCCCTCCGCCGGCATCGTCACCAGCCGGCTGCCGACCGCCGGCTCCGGCGCCGTACGGATCAAGGAGCGCAGCCAGCCGCTCAGCTCCTCGGCATCCGGGCGGTCGGCCGGGTCCGGACGCAGCAGCGACTCGACGACCGGCCGCAGCGCCCCGCACTCCTCGGCGTCCGCGGGCGGCTGCGAACAGACCAGCTGCGCCAGCTCCACGGCGTTGTCCTCGGGGAACGGCGCCTGCCCCTGCACGCTCCGGTAGAGCAGCGCGCCGACCGCCCACAGATCGGTGGCCGGGCCGACCGGCGGCGCCAACTGCCAGTTCTCGTGCACCGGTCCGGCCTGCTCCGGCGCCCAGCGCTCGGTGAACGGGCCGACGACGGTCAGCCGCGCCTGCCGGGCCCGTTCGGCGGCGAGCCCGGCGGTGGGCCGGCCGTACGCGGGGCCGGTGGTGTCGTCGTCCGGCGCCGGCTTGGTCAGCGAGGTCTTGCTGGTCAGCGAGGTCCTGGCGGCCGGGGCATCCGGCGCGGAGGCGTCCGGCGGGTCCCCGGCGGCGGGCGGCTCGGTCCCGCACAGCGCTTCCTGGGCCGCGCCCGCCGCCAGACCGGTCAGGATGGCCCGGCCGTCGTCGCAGACCAGGACCGTACGGGCGGTGATGTTGCGGTGCAGCAGGCCCTCCGCGTGCAGCACCCGCAGCACGGTGAGCAGATCCGCGGCGATCTCCGCGGCGCGGTGCGGGGACAGCGTCCGCTCGGCCAGCAGCGCGGACAGCGGGCGCGCGGACAGGAGTTCGGCGACGATCCACAGGCTGCCGTCCTGCGCGAAGACATCGAAGACCTGCTCCAGCCGGGGGTGATCGGCGAGCTGGGCCGCGGTCGTGGCGGCCTCCAGCGCGCGCCGTACCGCGGGGTCCCGGGGGCTGCGGTCAGCCACCCCCGCTCCGCCGGTCAGCCGGGCGGGACCGTGGCGGCCGCCGCCGGTCCCCCGCTCGGCGGGCCCGGCCGGTTCCGCCCCCACCACCTCCGCGTCGACCACCTCGGGCAGCGGCACCTGGCGGACCAGGACCTCCTGTCCGCTGAACGTGTCGAACGCCCGGGACTCGGTGAAGTCGTCATCGCCGAGGGGCCGCAACGGCAGGCGGTAACGCTCGGCGAGCACCCTTCCCGCGTACTCGTCCACGACGCCTCCCCGCAGCGCGCGCTGTGTCTACCGTCGCGCCGGAACGCCCTCGGCGCTGACGCCTCCGGTCACTTCCGGTCGTATTCCCGCCGATTGCGGATGCGTACGGTCTTCGCGGTCTCACGATACGTGCCACAACCGCGGCTTGCGGGCCGGTCTGCGCAACGACGCGCGCTCTGTCCCCGCATCGCCCGGCCCGCACCCCGGCCCGCGCTCAGTCCTTGATCGCGAAGGTCTTGAACGCGGTCGAGACCACGTCCTGGCACTCCTTGTCCTGCCAGGTGCCCTTCTTGCAAGTGATCATGATGGCGTAGCCGTGCTGGTCGTCGGCCCGGAAGCCACGGTCCAGGACCCGCACCTCCTGGCCGCTCTGACGCCGTGTGAAGGACCAGTCGGCGACGGTCGGGTAGCCCCGCCACTTCACCGTCTTGATGCTGATGCGGTGGTAGTCCTCGACGGAGCCGCGCACGGCCGGCTCCAGGCTGCGCCAGGAAGCCGCCGCGTCGTTGCCGGGCTCGGCGTTGTAGTCCACCTGGACGCGGGGGAAGCCGCCCGAGGCGCTGTAGATGACGCCGGAGCCGGCCCCCGCGGTGCCCGTCTGGTGGAAGCCCTTGGGCATCGCCATACCGAAGTGGAACCTGCCGTTGGACATCCGGGCGAAGCCCTCGGGCAGCGCCTTGCCGCCCTTGCCGCCCTTGCCGTCCGCGCCGCCGGTGCCGTCCTTGTCCTCGGCCGGGCTGACCCCGCCGGGCAGCTGCGGTTCCGGCGAGGCGGGCCCGCCCTGCTCCGCGTCCTCGCCCGCGCCGGCCGATTCCGTGGAGGGCTTCGCCTTCGCCGCGGACGACGACGCGTCCCGCTTGCCGGCCGGCTTGCCGCCGTTCTTCGCGGCGTCGCCACCGCTCAGCGCGACGGCCAGGACCGTGCCCAACACCGCCAGGACGACGACCACGGCCACGATGACCAGGGTGCGGCGCGGGACAACATCGGTCACCGAAGCGCGGGTCGCCGGACGGTTCCCGTCAGCGGGTCTGGAGTCCGCACGGGCTCTCGCCGCGGCGGCCGCCGCCTGGACCGTCCGCAGCGCACCGCGCAGCCGCTCCTTGGCGGCCTCGGTGTCGAAGCCGGGGCGGGTGAGCGTGGGACGGGACGCGCCGGAGTCGGCACGGTCCGCGCCGGCCTGCTCCCCGGCGGCCGGGGCGGCCTTCTGCTGCGGGCGCTCGGTGCGCTCCGGGGTGCTCGTCGCGGCGGCCTTGGCACTGCCGGCCTTGGCGGCACCGGCCTTGCTCTTCTCCGCCGTGGCACCGGCGGACGCCGTCCCGCTCCCGGCCGCCGGCTCCGCCACCGGGGCGGCGGCCGGCTTCGGCTTCGGCTTGCGCGGCACCCGCGACTTCGCGGCGGGCTTCGGCTTCGGCGCACCCTCGGACTTCGCCGTGGCCCGCTCCTTGGGCACCGTCGGCAGCACCATCGCCCGGGTCTCGTCCAGCGGGGGCTCCGGCTTCCGCGCCTCGGGGGCGTGCACCACATCCAGCAGCAGTGCCCGCGCCCCGGCGTCGTCCAGCCGGCCCGCCGGGTCCTTCACCAGCAGGCCGTAGATGACCTCTTCCAGCCCGCCGGCGCTCTTCGGCGGCTCGACCGGCTCGGTCATCACGGCCGTCAGCGTGGCGATCGCCGAGCCCTTGTCGTACGGCGGCACGCCCTCGACACAGGCGTACAGCAGCCCGCCCAGCGACCACAGGTCGGCCGGCGGGCCCGGCTTCTGGCCGCGGGCGCGCTCCGGGGAGATGTAGGAGGGGGCACCGACGAGCATCCCGGTCGAGGTCACGGAGGGGTCGCCCTCGACCTGGGCGATACCGAAGTCGGTGAGCACGACCCGGCCGTCGTCGGACATCAGGACGTTGGACGGCTTCACATCGCGGTGCAGGATGCCCGCGGCGTGAGCGGCGCGCAGCACATCGAGCACCGCCAGGCCGACCTCGGCGGAACGGCGCGGGGTGAGCGGGCCGTCGTCACGGATGACCTCGGCGAGCGAGCGTCCCTCGACCAGCTCCATCACGATCCACGGGCGGTCGTCCTCGTCGACCACGTCATAGACCGTCACAGCGCCGTTGTTCCGGATCCGGGCGATCGCCTTGGCCTCGCGCAGCGTACGGGTGATCAGACGACGCTTCTCGTCCTCCTCGACCCCGCCCGGGAAGCGCAGTTCCTTGACCGCGACCGTACGGCCCAGGACCTCGTCACGTGCCCGCCAGACCGTGCCCATGCCGCCCCGGCCGAGAACATCGGCGAGCCGGTACCGCCCGGCGAGCAGCCTGCCCCCCTTGCCGTCCATCTCGACCTCGTCGCCCACTGCATCCCCTCTGCAATCCAGCCGAGTTGGCAGCTTCGACATCCCATCGATCACCAAACTGGCCCAACTCGGACAACCCACCCTGGCAGAGCCTTCATTCTCCCTCATCCGCGCCCGTGCGGAAGGCCCGGGTGGGTGCCGAACAACACCCCGCACCCGTCATGATGGCCCCGACGAACGGGAGTCCCGATGACGAAGCGCCCGCGCCGCCCGGCCGCGGCCCGCGCCCACCGCCCGGCGTCGCCCCCGGCGGACCACCGTCCCGCCGTGCTCCGTACGGGCGCCCTGGCGGTCCTGGCCACGCTGCTCCTGACGGCCTCCACCGGCCAACCCCGCCCCGCCGCCGCGGCCCTGGGGCCCGCGCGGCCGCCCGCGAGGACGGCGCCGGCGCTGCACCGTCTGGTCGGCGACGGGATCCCGGGCGCGGCCGCCCTCAGCACCCGCGACGGGTACCGGGCCGCGCGTTTCTCCACGGCCGGTGTGGCGGATCTGCGCAATGGCCGCACCATGCGGCCCCAGGACCACTTCCGGGCCGGCAGCCTCACCAAGCCCCTGGTCGCCACGGTCGTCCTCCAACTGGCCGCCGAACACCGGCTCACCCTCCATGACAGCGCCGCCGCCCACCTCCCGCCGGGCCTGCCGGTCACCGGCCCCGGCAACGGCAGCGACCTCCGCCGGGTGACGATCCGCCAGCTGCTGGACCATACGAGCGGTTTGTTCAACTACACCGACGATCCCCGGCTGGCGAAAAAGCTCTTCGGTACGGGCTTCGGCGCCCACCGCTACGACCGCCACACCCCCGCCGAGCTGCTGCGCACCGCCCTGCGCCATCCGCCGGCGGCCGCCCCGGGCGCCCGGTACTCCTACTCCAACACCAACTACCTCGTGCTGGGCCTGGTCATCCGGGCCGTCACCGGACACCCGTACGCCGCCGAGATCCGCCGCCGCCTCCTCGTCCCCGCCGGGCTCGGCCACACCTCGTTCCCCGGCACCGTCCCGGCGCTGCCGAGGCCGCACGGCCGGGCGTACGCCCACATCGGCGACCGGCGGGTGGACGCCACCTCGCTGGACCCCAGCTGGGCGGGCGCGGCCGGCGAGATGGTCACGACCCTCGGCGACCTCAACCGCTTCTTCTCCGCGCTCCTCGGCGGCCGGCTCCTGGCGCCCCGCCAGATGGCGCAGATACGCGACGAGAAGCACACCGGCGGCACCTACGGCCTCGGCCTCTACGCGACCGAACTGCCCTGCGGCGTCACGGTCTGGGGCCACAACGGCGAGATCAACGGCTCGCACGCCCGCACCGCCGCCACCGCCGACGGCCGCCACGTCCTCAGCTACCGCGTCAACACCGACACCCACTCCGCCGCGGTCCCCGACACGGCGGTCCTGACGGCGGAGTTCTGCGCCCGGCGCGACGGCCGCGCCGGACAGCCCTAGGAGCCGGGCCCTTCCTCCATGGCGGCGCTCAGCTCGGACAGCAGGGTCTCGAACCGCTCCAGCAGTTCGGCCGGGTAGCGGGACAGCACGGCGTCCTGGCGCCCGTTGACGGGGCCGAAGAACTCGTCCCCGAGCTCCCTGACCCGGGGACTGCTGTGCAGGGTGACGATCCGCCGGTCCGCGTGTCCGCGGGTGCGGGTGACGTAGCCGGCCTCTTCGAGGCGGTTCAGCAGCGCGGTCATGGCTCCCGAGGACAGCGGGATACGCCTGCCGAGCGAGGCCGGGGAGAGGGGCTCGCCGCGCTCCTCGGCCGAGGCGATCTCCAGCAGGGCGAACGCGTCGGTGGAGTGCACGCCGAGCCGGGCCGCGAAGCGGCGGCCCAGCTCGGTGAAGCTCGCGCCGTAGGTCCTGAGTCCTTCCGCCAGCCGCTCCCGCTGCGCCCCGACTCCACCGGACACCGGTTCCTCCACGAGGCTCCTCCGCCTTCCCCGCGCCCCGGCACCGCGCCGCGGCGGCACCTGTTGACAACCCGCCGCGGCTCACCTTAGCTTCCTGCTGGAATTACTTCACCATGAAGATTCTTTACCAGTAAGTCACTTCAGGGCGGAGCTGTGCCCTGCTGAAGTGCCCTACCCCTGCCCCCCCATGACCTGATGGAGACCTGATGCGGCACGCCCCCCACCTCGACGGCATCGACCCGTTCGCCGCGACCGTCCGCCGCCTCACCGATCCCGATCCGGTCCGCGCCGCCCTGCGGGCCGCCGGCCCCCTCGTGCAGGTGGACGCCCCGGCCGGGGGACGGGCCTGGATCGTGACCGAGGACGCCCTGGCACGCGAGGTACTCATCCACCCCCGGATCGCCAAGGACCCCGCCTTCGCGCCGCCCGGCTGGGACCGCCACACCGCGGGCCTGGAGCAGACCGCCGCCGAACAGCCCTCCCTCACCACCCTCGACGGCCCCGGACACACCGCCCTGCGACGGGCGCACGCACCGCTCCTCAACGCCCGGCGGATCCGCGCACAGTCCGGCCGGATCCACACGATCGCCCGCCGGCTGCTCACCGCACTCGGCGCCGGCCGCACCACGGCCGACCTGATGGCCGGTTTCACCACCCGCTATCCGCTCACCGTCCTGCTCGACCTGCTCGGCATCCCCCTCGACCGCGTCGACCGGGCCGCCGAGGGCTGCCGGCAGATGTTCGGCACCGAGCCCGGCGCACAGGGCAGGGCCATCGCCGCGCTCGCCGAACTCGCCGCGGCCGGGCTCGACCAGGACGGCCGGGGGCTCGCCGCGGAGCTGCGGGACCGGGTCCCCGCGCACACCACCCGCAGCCAACTCCAGTACCACCTGTTCGGCTTGATATTCGCCGGACAGCTCACCACCGACGCGGCCCTCGGCGTCCTGATCGCCCGCGTACTCGCCACCGGCCTGCACCGGGCCCCCGCGGACCGGGCGGACCTCGACGCACTGATCCGCGACACCCTGCGGCAGCACCCGCCCGCCCCGTTCACCCTCTGGCGGTTCACCACCACCGAGACCGAACTCGCCGGGATGCGGCTGCCCGCCCGTGCCCCGGTGCTCGTCGACATCCAGGGCATCAGCACCGACCCCGCCCGCTCCCCCGGGCCGGACCTGGTCTTCGGCGCCGGCCCGCACTTCTGCGTCGGCGCCCAGCTCGCCCACCTCGAACTGCGCGCGGTGGCCTCGGTGCTGCGCACCGACTTCCCCGACGCGCGCCTCACCGTCCCCTTCACCGAGCTCCGGCTGGCCGGCATCGGCGGCCTCCAGGGAAGCCGGCTGACCGCCCTCCCCGTCGCCCTGCACGGCTGACGGCTTCCCTCTCCGGTCCGCGGTGCGACGGCCGCGCCTCTAGAGCGGCACGATGTCCGGCGCCCCCAACCGCGCCGCATCCGCCGTCAGATCGTCCGGCTGCCGCTGCGATTCGCGCTCCGCCTCGACCCGCTTCTGGTAGTGCGCGATCTCCTTCTCGACCTGGTCGTCGTCCCAGCCCAGCGCGGGCGCGATCAGCCCGGCGACCTCGCGGGCGCTGCGGGTGCCCCGGTCGAAGGTCTCGATGGAGATACGGGTGCGCCGGGTCAGTACGTCGTCGAGATGGCGGGCGCCCTCGTGGGTGCAGGCGTAGACCGCCTCGGCCCGCAGATAGTCGTCCGCGTGCGCCAGCGGTTCGCCCAGCGCCGGATCGGCCACCACCAGCTCCAGCAGCTCCTCGGTCAGCGAGCCGTAGCGGTTCAGCAGATGCTCGATACGGGCGACATGCAGTCCGGTGCGCGCCGCGATCCGGGCCCGCGCGTTCCACAGCGCCCGGTACCCCTCGGCGCCGACCAGCGGCACGTCCTCGGTCACACAGTCCGCCACCCGCTGGTCCAGGCCGTGCACCGCCTCGTCCACCGCGTCCTTCGCCATCACCCGGTACGTCGTGTACTTGCCGCCCGCCACCACGACCAGCCCCGGCACCGGATGCGCGACGGTGTGCTCCCGCGACAGCTTGCTGGTGGCGTCCGACTCCCCGGCCAGCAGCGGCCGCAGCCCGGCGTACACCCCCTCCACGTCGTCCCGGGTCAGCGGTGTCGCGAGGACCTCGTTCACATGCTCCAGCAGATAGTCGATATCCGCGCTGGAGGCCGCCGGATGCGCCTTGTCCAGATCCCAGCCGGTGTCCGTCGTCCCCACGATCCAGTGCCGCCCCCAGGGGATGACGAACAGGACGCTCTTCTCCGTCCGCAGGATCAGTCCCGTCGTGGAGTGGATCCGGTCCTTGGGCACCACCAGGTGGATCCCCTTCGACGCCCGGACATGGAACTGTCCGCGCTCCCCGATCAGCGCCTGGGTGTCATCCGTCCACACCCCGGTGGCATTGACGATCTGCTGCGCCCGGATCTCGTAGTCGCCGCCCCCCTCGACGTCCTCGACCCGTACGCCGACCACCCGCTCGCCCTCGCGCAGAAAGCCCACCACCCGCGCCCGGTTGGCGACCTGCGCCCCGTAGGCGGCCGCGGTGCGCACCATCGTCGCGACATAGCGCGCGTCATCCATCTGTGCGTCGTAGTACTGCAACGCCCCGACCAGCGCGTCCCGCTTCAGACAGGGCGCCACCCGCAGCGCCCGCTTCTGCGACAGATGCCGGTGCACGGGCAGTCCGCGGCCGTGCCCCGACGAGACCGACATCGCGTCGTACAGCGCCACACCGGAGCCCGCGTACCAGCGCTCCCAGCCCTTGTGCTGAAGGGGATACAGAAACGGGACCGGCTTGACCAGATGCGGCGCCAGCCGCTCCAGCAGCAGCCCCCGCTCCTTCAACGCCTCTCTGACCAGCGCGAAGTCCAGCATTTCCAGATACCGCAGACCGCCGTGGATGAGCTTGCTCGACCGGCTGGACGTGCCCGAGGCCCAGTCCCGCGCCTCGACCAGTCCGGTGGACAGACCGCGGGTCGCCGCGTCCAGCGCCGTCCCCGCGCCGACGACTCCGCCGCCGACCACGAGAATGTCCAGCTCCCGCTCCGCCATTCGGGCGAGCGCCTCGGCCCGCTGCGCCGGTCCCAGTATCGCTGTCTTCACCGCTGCCTCCCGCTGTGATCGGGGCCACACCCCCCGTCCGTCGATTCTGTCCACGCCGCGTGCCGGTATCCACCCTTCACTCCGGGCGGCAACACCCCGCCGCCTTGATCCACCAATCCCTATTCTGGGTCAAATATCCGCTTAGTGTATTTATGCGCCCTCCGCACACGTCATGCCCACACGCCATTCGCAGTCGCTCGGGAAGGACGGCCGCAGCATGCCCGCAGACCTCGCCGTCATCGGACTCGGTCACCTCGGCCTCCCACTCGCCCAGGCCGCCACCGCCGCCGGCATCGGCACCATCGGCTACGACCCCGATCCGCCCACCGCCGCACTCTCCGGCGCCGACGGGCCGCTGTCCGCCGCCGAACTCCGCCGGCTGCTCTCCGCCGGCTTCCGCACCACCACCGACCCCACCGCCCTCGGCCGGGTCCGCACCGCCGTCCTCTGCCCGCCCACGCCGCTCGGCGAGGACCGCGCCCTGGACCTCACCGCCCTGGCCGACGCCGCCCGCACGTTGGCGGCACAGCTGCGCCCGCACACCACGGTGATCCTCGAATCCACCGCCTACCCGGGCACCACCGAGGAATTCCTGCGCCCCCTCCTGGAGGAGGGCTCGGGCCTCACCGCCGGACGGGACTTCCACCTCGCCTGCTCCCCCGGCCGCCACGACCCCGGCAACCGCACCCACCGCTACGCCAACACCCCGAAGGTCATCGGCGGCCTCACCCCCGCCTGCACCGAAGCGGCCGCCGCCTTCTACGGCCGCCTCACCGACAAGGTCGTCCGCGCCCGCGGCCCCCGCGAGGCCGAGACCGCCAAGCTCCTGGAAACCAACTACCGCCACATCAACATCGCCCTGATGAACGAGATGGCGGTCTTCTGCCATGAGGTCGGCGTCGACCTGTGGGACGTCATCCGCTGCGCCGAGACCAAACCGTTCGGCTTCCAGGCGTTCCGCCCCGGCCCCGGCGTGGGCGGCCACGCCGCGCCCATCGACCCCAACTACCTCGCGTACAAGGGCCGTGCCCCGGGCCACCCGCTCCGCATGGTGGAACTGGCCCAGGAGGTCAACGGCCGGATGCCGCGCTATGTCATCCAGCGCTGCGCCACCCTCCTCAACGAGCACGGCAAATCCGCCCGCGGCGCGCGGATCCTGCTGCTCGGCGTCACCTACAAGCCGGACATCGGCGACCAGGCGGGCTCACCGTCCCGCGAGATCGCCGCCCGCCTGATGGAACTGGGGGCGCACCTCACGTACCACGACCCGTACGTCCCCCAGTGGAACGTGCTGGACCGCCCGGTGCCCCGGGCCGACTCGCTCTACGAGGCCGCGGCCGCCGCGGATCTGACGGTCCTGCTCCAGGCCCACCGCACGTATGACCTCCAGGGGCTCGCCGTAAAAGCGCAGCTGCTGCTGGACACCAGGGGTGCCACTCCGACGGGTGCCGCGCATCGTTTGTAGCCGCACGTTGTCGTCTGCGGCGCCGTGTCGCCTCCCGGCGGGGGTGGGGGTGTTTGGGCGGGGGCCGCGGTTGTGGGTGGTGGGTGCCGG